>PLYJ01000256.1 GCA_003151745.1 Bacteroidota bacterium | reverse complement strand
CCGAACGAAATATTGCCGTTCATGGAAGCATAGTTTCTGCCGGCAAGATTTGCCCAGCCTGCGTAATCTTCCGGATCGAGGTTTATGGCTATAGATGGTCTCATGATTGGATGTCTGTTTATGACGGGTCAAACATAGACCTAATTAATGCCTTGCCCTGCATTGCTTTAAATACTTATGCACAAATTGTGAACAAAAGGGGGTGAAAATGCCATAAATGCCTAAAAAACACTAAAAAAAGCAAGTCAGGGAAGGAAATTCTGGTACGTGATAAGGTTATTCTGGTACGTGATAAGGTTATTCTGGTACACGATAAGGTTATTCTGGTACGCGATAAGGTTATTCTGGTACGTGATAAGGAAATTCTGGTACACAATAAGGAAATTCTGGTACGCGATAAGGTTATTCTGGTACACGATAAGGAAATTCTGGTACGCGATAAGGTTATTCTGGTACACGATAAGGAAATTCTGGTATGCGATAAGGTTATTCTGGTACGTGATAAGGTTATTCTGGTACGTGATAAGGAAATTCTGGTATGCGATAAGGTTATTCTGGTACGTGATAAGGAAATTCTGGTACGCGATAAAGTGTATCTCGTACATGGTAAGGTTTACCACGTACATGGTTTATCGTGGCTAAACCGTCAGGAATCCCGCACGTGCGGGACTGACGGCACAAACATCTGTGCAATCCATTATTTAGATACTTTTGCATCACCTTAAATTGGCTTTATGATTGATTACACCAAATATAAGCTTTCCAACGGATTGAAGCTGATTGTGCATAAGGACAACTCAACTCCTCTTGCGGCAGTAAACATTCTTTACAATGTTGGGGCGAAAGACGAAGACCCTAATCGCACGGGCTTTGCTCATTTGTTTGAGCACCTCATGTTCGGCGGCTCTGTAAACATTCCTGATTACGATGGTCCGTTGCAGTTGGCTGGGGGAGAAAACAATGCATTCACAAGCAATGACATCACCAATTATTATTGCACACTGCCTGCGCAAAACATTGATGTTGCTTTCTGGCTGGAGTCTGACAGGATGCTTTCTCTCGGTTTTTCTGAAAAAAGCCTGGAGGTGCAACGCAATGTGGTAATAGAGGAGTTTAAGCAGCGTTACTTTAACCAGCCTTATGGCGATGTTTGGTTGCTGCTAAGGCCATTGGCGTATAAAGTTCATCCGTATCAGTGGGCTACAATCGGCAAAGAGATCGGGCATATAGAACATGCTTCGATGGAAGAAGTGAAGAGCTTTTTCTTCTCGCATTACACACCTGACAATGCCATCATGACAGTGGCGGGCAATGTAGAACCGGAAAAAATCCGCGACGATGCGGAAGAATGGTTTGGGAGCATCAAGCGAACAACTATGTATAAACGTCAACTGCCAGCCGAGCCTGAACAAACGGAGAAACGCACGATGCAGGTGGAGCGCGACATTCCTTTTGATTCCATCTATAAAACATGGCATACATGCGCCCGCAGCGATAAAGAATATTATGCCGTTGATCTGCTTACTGATGTTTTATCGGGTGGAAAATCTTCGCGCCTGTATAATGAATTAGTAAAGAAGAAAAGATTGTTTATGGAAGTCCATGCCTACCTGACAGGGGATATAGATAAGGGATTGTTGGTTGCTGAAGGCAAATTGGTAAAAGGTGTGAAGGTAGAAGATGCAGAAGATGCGCTGGATGAGGAGTTGAGCAAGATGAAAGCGGAAGCAGCCTCAGAGAATGAATTAATTAAAGTGAAAAACAAAGTAGAATCCTCTCATGCATTTGGCGAAGCAGACCTTGCAGGGCGTGCGCTCAACCTTGCCGTTGCGGAGTTGCTTGGGGATACCGATCTTGTAAACACGGAAGTGAGCCGGTACCGGAGCGTTACAGCAGGTGAGATTACGGATCAGGCAAAAAAGATTTTCCGTGATGAGAACTGTTCCGTACTGTATTATCTTTCTAAAAATTAAAAGCAGACACGAGATGTGAGATATGAGTATTAAGATTACGCCGTAAGTTGTCGCATCTCATGTCTCAAATCTCAAATCTAATTAAATATGATTGAAACAATTAACAGAAAGCAAATGCCTTCCCTGCTTGGGTTGCCGGACATAACCATCCCTGAGGCTAAAAAGCAAAAGCTTGATAACGGCATTCCTGTTTATGTTATTAATGCCGGCAAACAGGATATTCTGAAAGTGGAATTTATTTTTCGTAATGATGCCGTTGAAGCTAAAACTCCAACGCTTATTACTTCTGCAAACAAAATGCTGAGCAACGGAACATCAGCCCACACCAGCATGGAGCTTGCTGAAATGCTTGACTATTACGGCTCCTATTTCGACACTGAATATTCTTTCGATACCTCTTCTGTTATATTATATACGCTGTCAAAGCATCTTGAAAAGTCCCTGGCTATTATTAAAGAAATACTTTTCGACGCTGTCTTTCCTGAGCAGGAATTGAACACCTACAAACAGAACAGCAGGCAGCAGCTCATCGTCAACAATGAAAAAGTGGGTTATGTGGCAAGAAAGAAATTTAATGAGATGATTTTCGGCGCCGCTCATTCTTATGGTTACGTAGAGAAAACAGAAGATTATGATACTATGCAACGGGATGACCTTCGTGCTATTTTCTCATCCTTATATACAAAGGATAACTGCATATTGATTGTTGCCGGAAAGGAGCCGAAAGATTTAATACAGGTGCTTAACAACAACTTTGGAGGAAATGATTGGAAGAATAACGATGTCAGGAAGTCAGGAGCAGGAAGTATTGAAGCGCGCGCCCTACTCCCTGCCCCCTACCCCGAACTCATCAAAAAGAAAGATGCTGTGCAGTCAGCCATCCGCATTGGCAAACCGCTTTTTAATAAAACTCATCCGGACTATGCAGGTATGAATGTGCTCAACACTGTTCTTGGCGGCTATTTCGGTTCGCGGTTGATGAGCAACATAAGGGAAGATAAAGGATATACCTATGGTATAGGTTCGGCAGTGGTGTCCTTGCTGCAAGGCGGTTATTTCTTCATTGCTGCGGAAACAGGAGTGAAAGTAACTGAACCTGCCATCGTGGAAATATATAAGGAAATTGAACGGCTGAAAACTGAAATCATTCCTGATGAAGAACTATCCATGGTTAAAAACTATCTCAGCGGTTCCTTTTTGAGAAGTGTGGATGGCGCGTTTCAGCTGGCAGAACGATGCAAGGGAATTATTATATATGGATTGAATTATGACTACTTCTATAATTACCTGAATGTCATAAAGACGATTACACCGGAAGAATTAATGCAATTAGCCAATAAATACCTTGAAAATGAATCATTTTACGAGTTGGTAGTTGGCGGAAAATAATTGCTTTAACCCTCTTTTTTTCATAGTTTTGCAGGCTAATGCCTTAATAATGTGGCCATGCCTGCTTTGAAACAAATCCTTTTATCACTTTTATTTATTCCTATTTTTTCGCTTACATCATTTGGAAGTCATTTGATGGGCGGCGAGATTACATGGACATGCCTGGGCACCGGACAGTTTGTTTTTAATATGGTGTTATACCGGGATTGTAATGGAATACAGGCTCCCTTAAGTCTTAATTTAAAAGTTCATTATTGCCCCGGTCTCAATACAATACCGCTTAATCTGAAAAGCCAGACTGACGATTCACCTGTTTGCAATCCTGCAGGGCCTCTGATTACCTGTGATTCAGCTCAAAACAGAGGGTGCTGGCCTAACTGTGGAGTTCCTGTAGAGGGGGCTATGTCAGAATATATATATCAAAGTAATCCAATTACTATTTCCGGCACACCTCCTGCCACAGGATGGATATTCACATACGATAATTGTTGCAGGAATGGCGCTGTGGTGAACTTAGCGGGTGCCGTCGGAGATACCCTTGGTTTTACTCTTCGTGCTAAAATGTTTGCATATAATGGGCTAAACACAAACCCATGTTATGATTCTTCTCCTGAATTTTTCGAGAAGCCAAGAGCAGTGTTATGTACCGGTTACCCGTTTACATTTAATCAAAATGCAGTTGATCCTGAGTTGGATTCATTACACTTTGCCTGGGCAGAGCCATTAGACAACTTCAATGGTAGTTGCGGCACCTTATTTACTCCTGCCTGTCCTCCTGCATTAGCCTTCGCTCCCGGATATAGCTACACCAATCCGTTACCGGGAACTCCCGCAGTCCTCAACCCAAATACAGGCGAAATAAAATACACTTCCCTCACACAGGGTTATTTTGTAATGGTCGTTGAAGTAAGCGCATATAAATGCGGTACGCTGGTTGCGCAGGTGTATCGCGAAATACAGGTAATATTCGCCGCATGCGCTGATATTAAGCCGGGTGAACCCAATCATCCACCACAGATGGTACCTCCTTTTCCTGATTCTATTGGCGGGCACACTACATATATAGATACTGTTTACGCAGGCGACCTTGTTGATTTCTTTATCACAACGACAGACACTGACCTTACACCTGCCAATACGTATCAGAACCTTTCTATTACCGCTTCCAGTCCCGAGTTTGATCAAAACTTTACGAATTCAAACGGCGTTTGCCTCCTGCCGCCTTGCGCTACGCTTACCCCTCCGCCTGCCTTGCTGTCGGGTCAGAAGACTCTTACAACGGAATTTAAATGGCAGACGACCTGCAATCATCTTGGATTTGCCGTGGGCTGCGCAAACTTTTCTAATGTTTACAATTTTGTAATCAAAGCCTCAGACGACTTTTGCCCGATACCGGGCACTACGCTTTCCACAGTAACCATTGTGGTGTTGCCGCCGCCACCCTTGCCTCCTCCCCTGCTTAAATGCGTTGCTGTAGCCGCTAATGGCGATGTAACAATAAGTTGGGTGCCTAAGCCGGATACTGCAGGCAGGTTCCATGCCTTTGATATATATTACTCGCAGAGCCAGGGAGGACCCTATACTTTGATTGACAGTGTTTTGAATTATGCACAAACAAGCTATACTCATGTGGGAGCCAATGCAAATGTTACCCCTGTTTATTATTATATGGTTGATCGCTCAGGTTGTCCGAATATCATTAATCCGTCGGAATCAAGTGACACCCTGAAAGCAATTCAACTTACTGTTTTAAACCCCGGAACAGGGTATGCTGATCTGAGCTGGAATCCGACACATGTTCCCCCGCTTTCCTCCAATTCCCTTTACTATCGCATATACAAAGAATATCCTGCCGGAGTATGGACACTCCTTGATTCCACGCAACTATTTACCTACAGAGAAGCGATAACACTGTGCAGCGCCTTCATCAATTACCGTATTGAAGTTTCTGATTCAAGCGGATGTATTTCTGTTTCTACTATTAATGGTAAACTTTTTCACGACATCATTGCTCCTGTAATTCCACTGATGGATTCCGTGAGTGTTGACGGGGCCGGTTTGGCTACCATGAGCTGGAAGCAGGATTCATCGGGTGATGTTATCGGGTACATCATTTATCAATGCACAGGAGGTCCATGCGTACCCATTGATACGGTGAATGGAATTAATAATCTCTCTTTCGCATCTTCTATAGATGCAACATCAAAATCCGATTCTTTCTGCGTGGCTGCGTTTGATAGTTGCGGAAATACAAGTCCTTTAAGCTTAGTACAGAATACTATTCATCTGAATGCTGCGTTCGATGCGTGTACCAATAGCGCTACGCTGTTCTGGAATCCATTTGTCAACTGGCCTGCCGGTGTTAAAGAATACAATATTTATGCGAGCATCAATGGCGGAGCATTTAATTTTATTGGTTCATCAGTCGCAACAACCTTTGTGCAGGATTCTCTCATCCCTTTATCCACTTACTGTTACATTATCATGGCATTGGATGGAAGCAATACGGAAACATCTTCTTCCAATAAAGTTTGTGTTAATGCAACACTCATCCAGCCTCCCCTGTTTCAGTATGTGCGAAAAGCTACTGTAGTCAGCGATAACACTGCTGAAATTGAAGCTTATGTGGATACTGCGGCTGACATTGTCTCATACAAGATTATTCGGTCAGTGGCTCTTGGCGGCCCTTATGACACTGTTGGCATAGTTCCTTTCACAGGCAATCCGTTCATTAACTTTACAGATAACAATGTTCCTGTTGGTGAGCGAAGCTATTATTACAAAGTGATTGCCGTTGACAGCTGCGGCAACAATACGTTCATTTCACAGCTTGGCCGCACGATTCATGCTACCGCAACAGCCAATGATAACTTGTCAAATACTGTGGACTGGAACGATTATGAAATCTGGCTTGGAGGCGTTGATCATTACAATGTATATAGAAATGTGGACAATATTATCGGCACCACACCCATTACAACAGTTCCATTTGGAAAATCCAATACGTTTACAGATAACATCTCAAATCTTAATTACACCGATGGTAAGTTTTGTTATTATATAGAAGCAGTGGAAGGCCCCGGTAATACCTTTGGCTTCGTTGACACAAGCTTTTCAAACCAGGCTTGCGTAGTTCAAAATGCAATGGTATTTATTCCAAATGCCTTTCACCCTGACGGCACCATTAACCCGATATTTATGCCTTTCAGTTCTTTTTTAGATGCACAGGAATTTTCTTTCGATATATATAATCGGTGGGGTGAACGCATTTTCCATTCGGAGAATCCAACCATCGGTTGGGATGGAACATATAAAGGTCATGATGCCGCGCAAGGTGTCTATGTTTACTTCGCCAAAATGAAAGGAAGCGACGGTACCGATATTGAGCGGAAGGGATCCATCACCCTGTTAAGATAAAAGCTTGTTTTGAATTCATTAATCGGAATGTTGACTCTTTGAAATCGCATTCCGATTTTTATTTGTTTATCAATTACCTTTACTGCCAACAAACACATCATGCCGAACATTTTTGAATTTAAAGGATATAAGCCTGTCATTCATAAAAGCGCCTTCATTCATCCCAACGCAACAGTCACAGGCAATGTAATTATAGGAAAGGACGTTTATATAGGTACTGGCGCTGCCATACGTGGTGATTGGGGCGAAATAATTATTGAAGACGGATGCAACGTGCAGGAGAATTGCATCATCCACATGTTCCCGGGAATTACCGTAATGCTTAAAGAAGGTGCTCATATTGGCCATGGCGCAATTATTCATGGAGCAACCATTGGCAAAAACGTTCTGATTGGAATGAATGCCGTGATTATGGATCGCGTTGTAATTGGAGATAACTCCATAGTGGGAGCGCTTTGTTTTATTCCTGAAGGGATGGAAATACCGGAGCGAAAAGTAGTGGTTGGCAATCCCGCAAAAATTATAAAGGATGTAAGTGATGAAATGATTGAATGGAAATCGGAAGGAACAAAGCTATATCAGTCGCTCCCTTCAGAGTTATATGAAACGTTGAAGTCTTGTGAGCCATTGCGGGAATTGCCCGAAGAAAGGACAAAGCAACGCGCTATTTACAGGACTTGGAAGGATCTGAAAAAATAAAATAAATTATCCTGCATCAAAAAAGTGCTCCGAATCTTTAAATACATTGTTTTTGTTTTATTCTTTATTGGTTCCGGTCAGGCCTATGCACAGTACACTCCTCGCGCAGGGCAAAACGATACGACAAGAACAGCACAGCAGCTTGATTCAGGAAAAACAATTACTCCTTTAAAAGTTGATTACATCCTCGACCCGTTAAATAATTCACATTTTCAATCTATTGATACCTCGCTCAATGGGTGGGAACTCAACAACTCCATCTTTGCTGAAGGGCTTGGAAGAACTTATTTAAGTGATGCAAATACAGCATCAAGAAACCTTATTTTTACTAATCGTGATTTTATTTCTCCCGTCATCTTCACCGATCCGTTTTATTTCTACCAGTTTAATCCGGATTCGCTAAGATTTTATCATGGAACAAGAAGGTACACCCAGTTGGACTATATACAGGGACAGGAGAAAGACCAGCAGGTTAAAATAAACTATGAACAACTGCTTTCAAAAAGATTGTTTGCTGGATTTGATTATCGTCGTGCCGCTTCTATCGGCTATTTTAACCAGCAGATTACAGGAGTAAGTAATCTGGATTTATGGCTTAGTTATTACTCACGGAATTTTCGTTACAGGATTTTCGCAGATGCAATCTGGAATTCAAACTCTTCGCAGGAAAACGGAGGGCTAAAACTAAATTATTATTCCCCCGATCAGCAGCCTCTGACATTACCTGTAAATCTCAACCAGTCGGAGAACCGAACCAGGACAAGATACGTCAACGTCATGCAGTTCTGGAGTCCTTCATTTCTCAGTCCTTCCTCTTCTGACACTACCGGTCAGAGTCATTATAACTCCTATACTAAGATTTTACCTACAAGATTCTTTCTTTCTTCTTCCTTCCAAAGAAACACGTACACGTATTCCGATCAGGCTATTGGTCTTGATAGTAGCTTTTATCAGCACTTTTATATCAATGCAAATTCAACACAGGATTCGACAGTCAGTGATCAGTTTAGCAATAAATTGGGGATACAAGGAAACATAGGCAGTGTGAAAGATTCTTCCTCCCATCCAAGCCGCTTTGAAGCATCTGTTAATTATGATTTCTTTAGTCTTCGACAGGGAGATGAAACTTTTATTTTTCCTTCCGTCCTTCATGAGTTCGCTGATTTATCTGCTTCTGCAAGTCTTCGCAATGACAGCAGCAAGCTGTTTTGGCTATTAGGCTCAACATATTATTTTGACGGAAGAAATAAAAATGATTATTCCGCCGACGGGCGGCTTGGTTATCATTTAAATAAAGTCCTTTCTGCAGATGTTCATGGCGGCGCAGATCTCACAAGGCCTTCACTACTTGAAGATGAATACTACTCCAATAATTTCATTTGGCAAAATGATTTCGAAAAGAAGGAAATCAAAAAAGTGGGAGCAACCATTTCATCCGTTAAATATAAATTTTCGGTGACGGCAGATTACTTCCTGATGAACAATTTTATTTATTTCGACAGTACTGCTTTGCCCGCCCAGGTTGACCAGCAGAAGCTAATGTCTATACAACTCAATGACAGAATCAGGTGGAGGCATTGGAACCTGCTCACGAAGATCGTTCACCAGCAGGCAGGCAGCAATGATGTGTTACGGTTACCCGAATGGCAAACATATAACTCATTGTATTATGAAAATCATTTTTTCAGGAGCGCTTTGTTTGCGCAGATAGGTCTTGATGTCAGGTATCTTTCCGGTTACTATGGAGATGCTTACATGCCTGCTACACGCGTTTTTTATTTGCAAGATGCTCAAAAAGTAGGCGGCTACGAAACTGTTGATGCCTTTGTCAACATGAGAATAAAGGCAGCACGTGTATTTTTAAAGTTTGAAAATATTGAAAGCTTTTTTAATAGCAGCGTACATTATTATGTTCCCGGCTATCCTGTCACGCCTTTCGCCATCAGGTTTGGAATCTCGATGAGGTTCTTTGATTTGTAGTTTAAAGTTAAAAGTTTAACGTTAGCACTTCCAAAACTTTAAACTTTAAACCCGGAACATTAAACTTATTATGTTTTTTGCTTTTTCTTTTTCGCAGCAGGAAACAAAACGTTATTGAGGATTAAGCGATAGCCTGCAGAGTTCTTATGCAGAGCAAGATCGGTAGGAGGATCGCCAACGAGATGCTGGTAATCTTCCGGATCGTGGCCTCCGTAGAATGTCCAGGTGCCTTTGCCGAATTCACCATGTATATATCGCGCTTCGTTTTCACTTTTGTTTTCACCCATCACCAGCACGTCCGACTTTATATATTGCTTTTTGAAAGCAGTTGTCTGACCCATGAATCCTTTAATGATCTGCTCATGATCCTGGCAAAGCATGGTAGGAATGGGATCCCATTTGGCTGAAAATTCGAACAGCGTAAAGAAATCATGATCACGGGTGAGATGCCGGTCAGAAGGGCTGTTGTCAATGGTTGATTTTGAGTACTCAAGCGGATTCATCTTCAGCTTGAAATCTTTGAAGGCGAAACATTTTGAATAGTCAAGTTTGGAGTTCATGTTGGGGTCTGCAGGATCGCCATCGTACATTTCTGCACAGATGTCAACGCCTTCTGCAGCAAGGGCAATGTCGTAGCTGTCAGGAGCTGAGCACATGGCAAATAAATATCCACCTCCTGCTGTGAAGTCGCGTATTTTTTGTGCTATGGCCAGCTTCAATTGACTCACTTTTTGGAAACCAAGCTTGTGTGCCGTTGCTTCCTGGGTGGCCACGTCCTGTTGATACCATGCTGCCGTGTGATACATCGCATAAAACCTTCCGTACTGACCGGTGAAGTCTTCGTGGTGGAGATGGAGCCAATCATATAGCGGAAGCTTTCCATTTATTACATCATCATCGTAAACAAGGTCGTAAGGAATCTCTGCATAAGTGAGTGCAAGCGTAACGGCATCATCCCATGGCAACTTGTCCTTCGGTGAATAGACAGCAACCTTCGGCGCCTTCTGAAGCTTGATGGCATCCTGGTTTACCTGTGGATCGGCAATCTCGGCGAGGATCTGGTCTGCTTGTCCATTGGCTATTACCTGGTACTTGACACCGCGTATGCTGCATTCTTTTTCGAAGTCGGGGAAGTCGTGAAACAAGAAACTGCCGCCGTGATAGTTTAAGAGCCATGTAACATCTACATCGCGCTTTAAAACCATATATGCAATGCCATACGCTTTGAGATGGTCGGTTTGTGTTTCATCCATGGGGATGAGAATGTATGCTGCTTGTGAAGTAAGAAAACCCGCAAGAAGGGCGCATACGATTAAAAGCCTTTTCATATTATGAATTTGGATTATTCTGT
The DNA here is from genome assembly GCA_003151745.1 of Bacteroidota bacterium. Taxonomy (GTDB): domain Bacteria; phylum Bacteroidota; class Bacteroidia; order AKYH767-A; family 2013-40CM-41-45; genus PALSA-967. The sequence continues at coordinate 24,902 of PLYJ01000256.1, read as the reverse complement.
AAAGATACGGAGTTATTGGGGTATGATTGTAACGTTTGTTGTTTAGGGTTATTGTTCAAAGTTTAAGGTTTTTTTAGTTCAAAGGGGCTGCAATATAAAAGAGATGGAAAAAATGGCACTTTAAGGGTTGACAATTAAAGTCTGGGCGGTCCGTAATTGAGTGTTGAGATGTCGCAATTGTCATTTGATGGTTCGCAATTGACTGTTGAGTTGTCGCAATTGACATTTCATGGGTCGCAATTGACTGTTGATGGTTCGCAAGCGGCTTTTGGTGGTTCGCAATGGGTATTTGGTGATCAGATTATGTCCGTTTTGAGGCAATATGGCTGGGTTACATAAATAAGGGAGATTTTTTGTTGATTGTAAGAAAAGGGGTGTTTTTTGTTGGGACTCACCCCCGGCCCCCCTCCAAAGAAGAGGGGAGCGGAGCTTGAGTGGGTTCGATTTTTTATGTTGTCTGAACTGTGATTTAGCTTGATTTGGAAAATGTCTATTTTTATTTATCTTGCGCTAAATTTACAACTTGGTAGCACGAAAACATTTAAAATGACAAGCAAATGAAACAAAAATTAACTTTAGCTATTGACACAATAAAGGAGTCAAAAGATTTATTTCAATTTGACGAACAGGCAACTAAGCAAACGATAATTTTGCGATTACTTTCAATTCTTGGTTGGGATATTTTTAATCGTAACGAAATATTCCCCGAATATTTTATTGATGAAGGCAAATTAAAACGAGTAGATTATGCGTTAAGAATAAAAAACGCAAATAAAGTATTTATTGAAGTAAAACGAATCAAAGAAGATGATCTCGATAAACAAAAACATCAAGAGCAATTATTGGAGTATTCATTTAACGCAGGTGTTCCTCTTTCGATTTTAACTAATGGTCTTACTTGGTGGTTTTATTTACCTTTAAAAGAAGGTGATTGGAAGAAAAGGAAGTTTTTTACGATTGACTTAAAAAGTCAAAATTCCGATGAAATAAGTGACAAAATAATTTGTTTTCTTTCTAAAGAAAATGTAGAGAATGGTAATTCAATTCGTTCTGCCGAAGATTCTTTACAAGGCCAGAAAAAACAAATTGCAATAGATGAATCATTGCCCGTTATATGGAAAAATTTATTATCTAACCCTTCTCCTGATTTTATTCAATTATTAGCTGACGAAACAGAAAAGAATTGTGGTTTCAGACCTTCTGACGATTATGTTCTAAAATTCCTTAATAATAAAGAAGAAATTAAAGAAGAAGATGATTATGATGAACAATATGAGGATAATTTAAAAACGAATTTATCCATTGGAACTGATATTAGAGCAGACCAGACAATATTGAAAGTAGTTTTTCCTGATGGAAGAAAAACAATTAATGAAAATAAGGCAATAGATACATTTATCAATACAATTAGAATATTCGGAGTTGACCGAGTAAAAAAACTATCCATAACCGGCGGCGCTCCATTAATTTCTGATAAACCATTCAATGTAGGCGTAAAGAAAAAATATAAGCAGTTATCAGGTACACCTTATTACATAAACATAAATCACGGAACACCACTGAAAAAAGATTATTTAGAAAGAATTGCAAAAGCTCTGAATGAAAAAATAACTGTACAAATTGAGAGTAGAAAATAGAATTTGACAACTAATTTTAAAGAATTTTTAAAAGTGCTTCCAGGTTTTTGTACCATGAAGAACAAATCGGATAAAATAAGAATAAACTTTTTTGGAATAGGATGTAACATTGTCAAAGGGGAATTTGATGATGTTACATGGAAAAAGTTTTTTGATTGTTCTAAAGTAATTAGATCGGAATTTAATCACGCAGTGTTTGATCCTTCCTTTTATGAGGTTTTAAAATCGCCTTTATATAAGTCGCTGTCTGACTTTGGAAATGTATTTCGATTGTCAGGACTTCTTTATGATAAACAAAGTCATATTGAAATAAGAATCAACGACAGGCAAAAACGAAAAATTTTCTTCGGAGAATTGTTTGGCGAAAATATGCTCTTTCCTGTTTATCAAACATCCATCCAGGAGATTGATCATATTGTGAGTGGCTCTCGAGGAAGTTTAATTGGAGTTGAAAAAGAAATTGGAACAGTTGCAAGTTATAAATTTCAATGTCTTAATTTTTCTTTGGATAAATTGTTCTTTATTTTACATAAAGTAAATATCGGAGATGAAAATCCTCTTACCATTCTTTCTAAAATAACTTACGATGGCAAAGGGTTGTTAAAAATACACTCAGATACTTTGGTGAAAGAGAGTTTTGTATTATATGACCGCTCGATTAAATCTGCGGTTGCCTGAACAAAAAAATAATTGTTGATTTTTTACATACTTATCTCTAGAACGGAGATTCTGTAGGATCATCATCGGGCAACTCATTCATGCGAGAACGGACGATTCGGTTTGTGGGTTCGTAGTCTGTGACAGAGGGTGCTTGACCGGATGAATCGCCGGCGGAGTTGTCGAAGGAATCGAAGTCGGTGAACTTGGCGAGGGTGTCTATGAAGCGGAGGCGCACGTCGCGCAGGGCTCCGTTGCGGTGCTTGGCGATGATGATTTCGGCTACGCTGCGGGTGGAGTTGTTGTTTTCGTCTTCGGTGAGGCCGTAGTATTCGGGTCTATATATGAAGAGCACCATGTCGGCGTCCTGCTCGATGGCTCCGGATTCGCGAAGGTCGGAGAGCTGGGGGCGCTTGATGCCTCCGCGATGCTCGACCATTCGGCTGAGCTGCGAGAGGGCGATGATGGGGACATTGAGCTCCTTGGCGATGCTTTTGAGGGAGCGGGAGATGAGGGAGATTTCCTGCTCGCGATTGCCGTTGCGGTTTTCTGTTTCGCCGCGCATTAATTGTATATAGTCTATGATGATGAGCTGTATGTCGTGCTCCTGCTTTAACCTGCGCGCTTTTGAGCGGAGGTCGAAGATGGAGAGGGCCGGCGTGTCGTCTATGAGGAGCTTGGCTTCGGAGAGCTTTCCGATTTTGGCGTTGAGCTGCTGCCACTCGTGGGCTGCGAGGGTTCCTTTCTTGAGCTTGTCGGCAGGAATTTCTGCTTCGCCTGAGATGAGACGGTTGACGAGCTGCACGGACGACATTTCGAGGGAGAAGAAGGCGACGGGATGCTTGAAGTCTATGGCTGCATTGCGGGCGAGGGAGAGCACGAATGCTGTTTTACCCATGCCGGGTCGGGCGGCGACGATGACGAGGTCGCTTTTTTGCCAACCTGCTGTGACGCGGTCAAGCTCTGTGAAGCCGGATTCGATGCCTGTGATGCCTGTGCCTTTGAGACGGGCGGCCTCTACTTCCTTGATGGCTTCGCTTACAAGGCTTTTCATTTCCTGGTAGTTGCGGGTGATGTTGCCTTGCGTTACTTCGAAAAGATTTTTTTCGGCTTTGTTGAACAGCTCGAAAACATCGGTGGTGTCTTCGTAGGCATCTTTGATGATGTCAGAAGAAATTCTGATTAGCTCGCGCTGGATGTGCTTTTGAAGGATGATGCGCGAGTGGAATTCGATGTTGGCTGATGATGCAACGCGATTGGTGAGCTGCGTGATGAAGAAGGGACCACCGACAATGTCAAGCTCGCCGGTGAATTTGAGTTCGTTGGTGACGGTGAGAATGTCTATGGGTTGTTGTTTGTCAAACAACCGACGTATTGCCTGGAAAATAATTTTGTGTGTGTCTTTGTAAAAAGAATCGGGATGAAGAATGTCTATGACAGAAGTGAGTGCATTCTTCTCAAGCATGAGCGCACCGAGAACGGCTTCTTCGAGATCAACTGCCTGTGGAGGGAGTTTTCCGAAGTTGCCTGCCAAGAGGCTGCTGACGGTTGATTTGCTTGCTGTTCTTCTAGGACGGGAGGCGGTTTCTACTTCTCTTGCGGATTCTTCTGATTCACTCATTATTGGAAAACAAAAATTTATTGGTGTGGTTTAGTCCAATAAATCACCATAAATGAATGGAACTATTTATTGGGATTCAAAAATAGAAAAAAGAGTGCGCGGTGATTCAGAATTTTATCAACAATTTTTCTAAGTGCTGATAATGAGGGTGATTATTTTGTTTGGTGAAGTGATGGTAAAAATAACGCCTCACCCCCAACCCCTCTCCAAAAGAGAGGGGAGAGTTTTATGAGAGATTTGAGTTCATTGTGAGTGAAAGAATAAGTAAAAAAAATATAAATACAATGTTTCTTAAAATGCAAAAAAAGAATGACAAAAATGAGCGGCATTGTAATTTTTTCAACAGCAGTGCGGGTTTCGTCGTCAGTGCACAACTGCCGATTTTTTTGTGACTGCATGAGCGGAAAAATAGCCCAAGCCTCCGTTACTTACATTGGTGACGGGGTTTGCAGGAGGAGAACCTAAAGATGCACCAATTCCTCCTTCTACATTTGCCATGGTTCTATAGAAATTATATGTGGCAAGATCAATACAATCAAGCATAACATTTGCGGTGTCACCCAAGACGAAACGGGTTCTGTAGGTTATGGATAGTTCCTGCCCGTCTGCCAAACCATCTTCGAGGATTCGAACATTGGTGGTATCAAGTGCCAAGGTGTCGTTGGAGCTTACTTGCAGCTTATAATAATTAATTATTCCTGGAGGGTCTTTGAACTTGCATATTGTACGATATGTGCTGTCGTTCCTTATGGTGAAATTTATCGAATCAATAGGCACGCTATCGGGCATGGTGGATTGTGCAGTGTAAGTATTCCCGCCACTTGTAACAATATTGAGTGAATAGGTTCTGCCGATGACGCCTTGGAGCGAAGATGTTTGATAAATTCCGGGAGTTGTTTCTTTCAATACTTCTGAATTGCTCGCATTATCAGAGACAGTAACCTTGGCACCGGCGACGGCGGGGAAGACATTCGGGTCGTAATAGTTTACTGTATTACTTAACTTAACGGTATATGGTCCTGGCAAATCGGTAATGTTGCCTTCCACAATTACCAGAGGATTTACAGTATTCAGGTCAATGTAAATTACTTTTTCACAAGAGGTGATACAGATGAGAATCGCTGCTATGAATATAATATTTCTTGTTTTCATTGCTGCTTAAAATTTAAAGTTATACGTTGCTGAAGGCACAAAGCGGAACAGAGAAAGCTGCACTGCCTGTGTTTTTGTGGCATCATTAGGATCGGGCTGGAAGTAGATGGAGAATGCATTTTCACGCGCATACACATTATATATTGAGAAATTCCAGCTTGCTTCCCGCTTTGCTGTTTTCTTGGTGATTAAGGTAACACCAACATCTAAACGATTGTATGGAGGCATCCTGTAGCCGTTACGTGAAGTATAGAGGCTTAATATATTTCCATCAACTTCGTATTTACCACTAGGAAAGGTTACTGAACTACCGGTATAGTAAACAAAAGTAGCTGAGAATGTCCATTTCTTGCTGTAATCATATATACCAACTATAGATACGTCATGAATAATATCCTGCCTTGCCGGAAAAGGAACTCCATTGTCAATTCCATCGAATTCACGGAACGTGCGCGACCAGGTATATCCAACCCATCCGTTAAGCCTGCCATATTTTTTCTTTAGAAAGAATTCTGCACCGTAAGCCCATCCCCTGCCGAAAAGTAGTTGTGATTCTATTTCTTTATTGAAAAGCAGGTTTGCTCCGTCCTTATAATCAATCTGGTTTTGCATGTTTTTATAATAGACTTCTACGGAAGATTCATAGGTATTATCTTTAAAGTTTCTGAAATACCCGATATCTTCCTGGTCACCAATCTGCGGCTTCACGATAGCGCTTGCAGGAACCCAAAGATCGACAGGCGTTGAAACAGTTGTGTTGGAAAGAAGCTGTAAATATTGATTGATGTGGTTGTAGGATGCCTTTATTGAACTTGCGGGATTAAGTATATATACAGCAGAAATTCTGGGCTCTATGCCGGCATACGTTTTAACTGCCTGGTTTGTTGAATACATGGAAGAATCAATGACGTTACCATTCGCATCGTAAGAATAAATGTTGCCGGGGCCAAGCTGAGTAAACAGTGAATACCGTAAGCCATAAGTGACTGTTATCTTTTTGCTCAGTGTATAATCATCTGACATATAAAGGGCGCTTTCAAGTGCATGCTCGCGCTGGACTGTATTGCTAAGAAGAGCGCGGGGCAATATGGCAGAACCGGTGTTTATAGTTATTTCACCTGGTATAAAAGTGTGGAAGATAGACTGGCCGCCGAACTTCAATGTATTTTTTGGACTAATATAATATTGAAAATCTTCTTTAAGAGAGTAATCCCTGATGCCGGTAATAATCATAAATTGAGCATCACTTGCGCCAATTGTAATGTCGTTGCTGTAATTGCTATAAACAAACGAACTGTTTAAAAAGAGCTTATCGGTGAACAGATGATTCCATCGTAGAGTTCCTGTAGTGTTACCCCAATTAATACCAAAGTTCTGATTTGAATTTGTGTTGTTATTAAAATTAAAAGCATCTCTTCCAAAATAACCTGAAACAAAAACACGATCATTAGCTCCTAACTCATAATTTGCCTTGACATTGACATCATAGAAATATAGCTGTGTGTTTCTAAGATTGCTCGGACCTAATATTTTCAAAAATAAATCCGCATACGTTCTTCTTGCTGATACAATAAAGGAGCTTTTATTCTTTTTAATCGGGCCTTCAAAAGTGAGGCGGGAATCAATGAGGCCTATGCCTCCTGTAGTCTTAAACTCCTTATTGTCGCCATCATTCATTTTAATATCAAGTACAGAAGAAATACGTCCGCCGTATTCAGCAGGAATTCCTCCTTTATATACGGTTACATCTTTAATGGCATCTGAATTAAATACAGAAAAAAAACCAAGAACGTGAGAAGGATTATAAACATTTGCCTCATCCAGCAGCACGAGGTTCTGATCGGCACCTCCACCACGCACATATATACCGGAGTTGCCTTCGGTGACCGCTTTAATGCCCGGAAGTAATTGAAGGGTTTTAAGAATGTCTTTTTCACCAAATAAAACCGGTATGTCGCTTATTTCTTTTACACTGAGCTTATCAACGCTCATCTGCGAAGAAGTTATATTTTTATCAGGCCGGTCGGCAGTAACGACTACCTCGCCTAATGTAGTTCCAGATTCATCAAGGTCTATTTTCCATTTCACACTCTTTTGTAAATTTATCAAAGTATCTTTATCAGCATAGCCAATGTATCTGAAACTGACTGTATATTTTCCAGGCTTCACAGAGAGAGAATAGAAACCATAAGCATTTGTTGCAGCGCCCGTGCCAGAAAGCTCTTTGATTGTAATGATAACACCAATCATCACCTCACCAGTTTTCGCATCCTGCACAGTGCCGCTAAGAGTACACATATTTTGCGCGAAGGATGAACAGGTAACAATGATGAATGCTACTAATAAAAAGTAATACTTCATGAAAGATTTGGAAGAATTATCAATAGAAAGAAAAACTTAAAAAGCTAACGCAAAATGCCTGTAATTATTTGGGGAGGGCTGTCAAAGTTAATATTAAATATTGAAGATTTAATTAAGGAGAATGGACAACCCGTCAATTATAAACCACCGGTAGTTCCTATCTTCGCATTTTCTTTCAAATAAAATGTATAAACACACCCGCCATTGGATACAGACGCTGGAAGCAGCGGGAGAGTTGGTTCGGATAAAGGAATATGTAAATCCTCATCTTGAAATCACTGAAATCACTGATCGTGTTTCTAAACATAATGGGCCTGCTTTGCTTTTTGAAAATACAGGAACAGATTTTCCTTTACTCATTAACAGCATGGGCACAGAGAAGCGGATGGCAATGGCGCTTGGTGCGAATAAGCTGGATGATGTGGGAAGACAGATGGAAGATTTGCTAAAACAGCTTACTGCTCCTAAAGAATCATTCGGAGATAAATTAAAGATGTTGCCGACGCTTAGCAGCATTGCTTCCTGGATGCCTAAAGTAATAAGCGGGCGCGGCGCCTGCCAGGAAGTGGTGATGAAGAATCCTGATATTACGAAGCTGCCTGTTTTGAAATGCTGGCCTGAAGATGGCGGTCCTTTTCTCACGCTTCCTATCATTCATACTAAAGATCCGAACACAGGTATCCGTAATGTTGGCTTATATAGAATGCAGGTCTTCTCCCCTACTATGACTGCCATGCATTGGCACAGGCATAAAGTTTCGGCGCGACATTTTAATGAATATAAAAAGTTAGGATTAAAGATGCCCGTTGTAGTTGCACTTGGTGGCGATCCCGTGAACACGTATGCTGCCACTGCTCCTCTGCCTGATGGCATTGATGAATATATGTTGTCTGGCTTTTTGAGAAAGAAGAAAGTGGAATTGGTACAGTGTCTTACACAGGATGCACAGGTGCCTGCTGATGCAGACTTTATCATTGAAGGGTATATTGATCCGCAGGAGGAATTTATTCTGGAAGGTCCTTTTGGCGATCATACAGGTTATTATTCTCTTGCTGATTTCTATCCACGGTTTCATATTACTTGTATTACACATCGTAAGGATGCTGTTTATCCTGCTACGATTGTGGGTATTCCACCGCAGGAAGATGCATGGATAGGGAAAGCAACAGAACGCATTTTTCTTGTTCCGATTAAGATGACGATGGTGCCTGAGATCATTGATATGGTGATGCCTGTGGAAGGAGTATTTCATAATCTCGTTATTGTGAAGATTAAAAAAGAATACCCCGGGCAAGCCATCAAGGTCATGCATTCCTTATGGGGCGCAGGACAGATGATGTTTACGAAGATGATGATTGTGGTGGACGGAGATGTAAATATTCATGACAATGAAGAAGTCGCGAAATATATTTCTGAAAATGTAGAACCTGCAAGAGATATTGTCTTCACTCAGGGACCTACAGATGTGTTGGATCATTCTTGTTCAGTGATGGCTTTTGGAGGGAAGGTAGGGATTGACGGGACGAGGAAGTTGACGGAGGAAATCGGAAAAGAGAAAGTGTTTAAAGTTCAAAGTTCAAAGTTCAAAGTTGAGGCGATACAACCATTTTCGGAAATCAAAGGAATTAATACTTGTATTTTAGAAAAGGGGATTTCATTGGTTTTTGTTTCTGTTGAGAAGAACAGAAGAAACCATATTCGTGAATTGAATGAAAAGCTTTTTGCGAATGGAGCTTTCAAACAAGTTAAGGTGATCATATACCTTGATCACACTATAGACATTACTGATATTGCTGATGCTGTGTGGCGTTTTGCCAACAATGTTGATCCTAAACGCGATCATTTTATTATAAATCCCAAATCAAATGATGAATGCTCTCACATCGGATTCGATGGTACGCGTAAAACAAAAGAGTTTGATGACTTCGACCGTGAATGGCCGAACATTCTTGCTTCTGATGAAGCAACTATAAAACGGGTAGATGAACTATGGGATAAACTTGGGGTTGGAAAGTTTATCCCTTCTCCTTCATTGAAATATAGAAAGCAGCTTTATGCGGGCGGGGCTGTAGCGGAGGAATGAATAAGTAGTTATAATTTTCCGTTATATATGTACACCCAACAGGAGAAAGGAAGTACCTGTCGGGTGATGGATCGCAATTTCATTTAATGCCATGTTATCGCCTGCCTTTTGTTAGTTTTTAATTTAGTTTTCCATTCTGTTTTTCTTCCCTCGTAAATAAAGCGATTCCAATTAGTATAGTAAATATACAGTAGAATAGGAATAACCAACCATTAAAATAGGTACTTGCATTTTCAAAAAACAGGAAGATTGATTCATGAAAATATAAAAAACTTATAGCTATCCATACTGCTAAATATCTCATACGACTTTTATCGTCTTCATTGATATCTCTTTTAATTAGCAAAATTATTAGAAGAAACGCATAGTAGGGATAAGTAAATAGCCCAGCATACATATTCAAGTACAATAGCATATATATAATCATATCCCAAAATCCGAATCTGTAATAATGTGAACTAATACCATTCCATAGCCAGATTGATTCTTGACCTCTACTCACTTCTCCCAATAGCATTGCAGAAAGGAGAATTCCAATAAAATAAGAGTATAAAACATAAAATACCTTTAAACGATTTCTTTTTGTTTTATAAATATAGTCAAACTTCATAGCGTTTATATTCTTTCTGATTTCAACTGAACTCCTTTTTTATTGACTTTTTGATACTTTCTCGTTCTAATTATTTTGATTTGGATTATTTGGTTGAACACCATAATCAAGAAGGTCAATATGTGGAAGGTTACCCAGATTGTAATCTTTGCTCTTTAATTCTTTTACTACGTTTTGCCGACTAATTCCAAATTTATCGGAAATGTAATGTAAATGAGGTTGTCCATCTTTCCAATTTTCCTCACCTCTCAGACTCCTAAATGTGAGGAAAAGGCAATGCCAGGTTGAGCCTTTATCGAGAAATTTTGAAACAGTAACCTTTCTATGTTCAACAGCTTGCCTTAACTGTCCATCACTTAATGAAGTAGAACCCATAGTGCTTACGTCATCACCAGAAACATGCAAGACTTTTGGCATTTCAGATTTAATCAGTCCGTTATGAAGATGCTCTGCTGAATATTGACTAAAGCTGTAATTAAAATCAGTCCATGCTTTAATAATCAATGCCGTTAACCCATCAGGCGTCAAACTCGCACCCTTAAGCAATTTAACTTGTTCGCTTTTTGAATTAGAATTAAGTAAAGCAATCCAATTAGATGAAAGTTCTGTTTTTTTTATGTTCTCATTGTGCTCTCTCCATTTTTCAATTGCATTTTTCACCAATTCTGAAGGCACAAATGGAATAGGAGGTTTATTAAGCATGCAAAAATCCCTCTCTAAATTAATGTGCATATTAATCATTGATTCAGAAAAATGTCTTATAGGGTTTAAGTATTCGAAATCGTCGTCTGCAAATACGGTGTAACGAGTTTTTCCGTCGCTGTCCGAAATTATATATACTCCCATTTTTATTCATTGCGACTAAGGTAGCCGCTAACATTGAAATTAATGAAACAAACGTAACAAAACATTCGCAAATCCAACCACCGTATGGCGGATTAACGCAACTCAAAAAAAATATTTCCCAACGTTCTAAGAAATTTTCTCCAATATTTTCACAAGTATTGATTAAGCCAAAAATCTAATAACTTAAACAAACCCAATTCCTCATCACCATTTCAAAATCAGCTTAAACCATCAGCAAATCATCAAACTTTAAAAGCGAAATACCGCTTTTCAACTGTAAAACATCAATAAACATTCAAAAATGATTCATAACTATTTCGTGATTGTTAGTAATCAAGACGTGATTATCGGTAACCACACAATAGGGATGGATACCTATTTCATAATTACTAACCCTTTTACTGTGTTTACAGGTAACCAAATAAAAATGATTGGTAAACACTATATGATTACCGGTAATTACAGAATGGATGTCGCTTCAAAAGGCGAAATGATAGGCAATCACGATGAGATTACCGATAATCTCACCGTGATGGTTAGTAATCATGTTGTAATTACCAATCATTTTTAGTTGATTGATGGAGAAAGTGCTGAAAAAACTGTCGAACATTATAAAAGTAAAGAACAGATTTGTTCAACAAGTCACTTTCGCCATGTTGTTATGAGCATGCAATTAATGGAACTTAGCGGTTTGGTTTTAGCCGATACAGAGTACAGGGGGATAATTTTAATTTTTAGCCAGATAATCAAGAATATTCTTCTCCACCCGCTCAAGAATGTTACTGTTGTTTTGCTTCACAAACTTTTCCCCGATCAGCTTTTCGTACAATTCAATGTAGCGATCGGTAATTTTATTTACCCACTCATCGCTCATTACAGGAACGGTTTGTCCTTCCTTTCCCTGAAAATTATTTTGAATGAGCCACTCACGCACAAACTCTTTGCTTAATTGTTTCTGCGCTTCTCCCTTTTGCTGGCGTGCTTCATATCCGTTAGCATAAAAATAGCGTGATGAATCAGGAGTATGTATTTCATCGATGAGGTAAATCTTTCCGTCTGCCTTGCCGAATTCATACTTAGTGTCAACAAGGATCAATCCCTGCTTCGCAGCCATTTCTGTTCCGCGTTGGAAAATGGCCCTGGTGTATTTTTCCAGTTGATTATAATCCGCTTCGCTCACTAAACCGGTTTTGATTATTTCTTCTCTGGAAATATCTTCATCATGGCCAACATCTTCTTTCGTGCTTGGTGTGATGATTGGTTCAGGGAATTTATCATTCTCCTTCATTCCTTCAGGCAACTTCATACCGCAAAGCATTCTTTTGCCTGCTTTATATTCTCTTGCAGCATGTCCTGAAAGATAACCGCGAATCACCATTTCCACTTTAAAGGGTTCACACTTTTTACCGATCGTCACGTTTGGATCAGGAACGCTTAGAATCCAATTGGATACAATATCCTCTGTTGCCTGCATCATCTTCGCAGCAATCTGGTTTAACACCTGTCCTTTGTAAGGAATAGCACGCGGCAGCACAACGTCAAATGCTGAAATGCGATCGCTCACGATCATAACGAGGATTTTGTCAGCAACGGTATATACCTCACGTACTTTGCCGTGATACAGAGCAGTTTGTTTTGGAAAATGAAAATCGGTTTTGCTAATAGTAGCTTCGGGGTGATTCATTACTTCATTCATCGGTTGGAAGATTATGGGGATAAAAGTAAAAAAATTATCTACGAATACGAATAAGTACGAATTTACGAATCGCCTTAAAATTGTTCGAATCCGAATTGTCCGATTCGTATATTCGTAAAGGATTCGTAATTCGTAGATAAGGCTATTTGTGATAAGCCTCAATAATCTCCTTTACCAGGCGGTGTCTTACCACATCTCCTCCGTCAAGATAGATAAAGTCAATGCCGCGAATGCTGGGAAGTATTTTTATTGCCTGCACCAATCCCGAAGGTTGGTTCTTGGGGAGATCAATTTGTGTAATATCACCGGTAACAATAAACTTAGCCGATGGTCCCATACGGGTAAGGAACATTTTGAGCTGGCTTTCAGTAGCATTCTGCGCTTCGTCAAGAATTACAAAAGCATTATCGAGTGTACGGCCACGCATAAAGGCCAGAGGCGCCACTTCGATGATTCCATTCTCAATATACGTTTTTACCTTTTCCCCTTGTATCATATCATACAAAGCATCATAAAGCGGACGCAGATAAGGATCAATCTTTTCTTTTAGATCACCGGGAAGAAATCCGAGGTTTTCACCTGCCTCAACAGCAGGACGGGTAAGGATGATGCGTTTGATCTCCCTGTTCTTTAATGCACGCACAGCAAGAGCAACAGCAGTATAGGTTTTTCCTGTGCCGGCAGGACCAATCGCAAATACAACGTCATTCTTTTCCGAACTCTCCACCATTTTCTTTTGATTGGGAGTCCTTGCGCGCACCATAACGCCATTCTGTCCGAATACCAATACATCGGCAGTATTCTGTGCCTGCTGGGCAGAAGCATCCTTCCCGTTTTCAGACAGGAAATGTTCCACATTTTCCACAGTCAGGTTTCCGAATTTCTGATAATGCTGAATAAGGCGGTTAATCTTTTCGCTAAACTGGTGAATGTTCTTTTCATCACCGAGCACCTTTATTTCGTTTCCTCGTGCAACGAGCTTTAGCTCCGGAAATCTTTTCCTGATCACTTCAAGATTGCTGTCGTTTACGCCGAAGAACTCTACAGGATTAAAAGTGTCAATGGGAATGATGACTTCGCTCAATGTCTGTGGTATTTAAAGGGTGAAATTATATATTGGATTCTGCAGATATACCTGCTGTTATGAACCGCTGAACAAAAGATGTTTAAAAAAAAGCAAAAAAAATAATTTTGTGAATGGTCAACTGCTTTATTTTTGACTTGCGACTTTATTATTTTCTAAAAAGAACAAATAATTATGACTCCAAAGTACAACAATCATGCTAAACCGGCTTTTCCCCTTTCCAACAAATTATTAACAGTTTAAATAACAATTTCCTTTTGAATTCGTAAGCCACACCATTCCTTTCAATATGCCGGTTATAACACTCACTTCCGATTGGGGCAAAAGAGATCATTATCTCGCTTCCCTCAAAGGCAACATCTTATGCCGCTTTCCCGACCTCACGGCTATAGACATTTCGCATGAGGTAAACCACTTCGATATTCTCCAGGCATCGTATATTATCAGGAGCAGCTTCTCTAAATTTCCGAAAGGCACTGCCCATGTCGTCCTTCTTACTTCTTCAGGCAGAAATAAAAAAGGGTTAAATACAGAACCATTGTTGGCCGTTGAAGCGGAAGGATATTATTTTGTTGGAATTGATTCAGGTATCTTTTCCCTTATTCTGCCGGAGGAGGAGAAAAAGATCTTCCGCCTTAAGGGCAAAGAGTTTACCACATACGAAAACCTCTACATGCACTTGGTGGAAGCCGCCAATCATCTTGCAAAGGGAGGCAAGCCGGAAGAAATTGGCGAACAGGTGATAGAGTTAAAAGAAACTTTTACGCTGCAACCCAGCATTGACAAAGACTTTATCAGCGCAACTGTTATTTATATTGATTCCTTCGGCAATCTTGTTTTCAATATCACGCGGCAGCAATTTTACGAGGCAGGTGAAGGACGCCCTTTTTCCATTTTCCTCAATAGATCAGAAGCCTCAATTAAGGCCATCAGTAAATCGTACAATGAAATTGAAGAGGGCGAAGCAATTGCCTTATTTAACAGCGATGGCTTCCTGGAAATAGGGTTGAATAATTCGAATGCGGAAACCTTGCTTGGCATTAAGATTCATCAATCTTTGAGAATTGAGTTTCACGATCGTTAGCAAACACTTTACTTCCCAATTTTATTCTTGCATTCTATCAACATCTTTTCATTCATTGTCTTACCCCAATGTGGTTTATGTATGTCGCTGCTATCGTTTACAAACAAACCCTTTGCCTTTTCATATAATGGCAATGCCTTATCTGCACCGCCACCAAAAAGCTTAGGAGTATAAAACAAGGCATTACCTTGTAAATAATACATCCGCGGATTATCAGGATTTAGTTTTTTAACCATGTCAAAATATTTATTTACTATAACTCCATATTTACCATGCCGGCCAGCAGGGGCAACAGATAGCCTTGCCTGAGCCAGTAATCCGCCAAGCACGGCTACTTCATCATTAGAGGAATCCATAGATTCAATTTTCTTAAAAAAGGCATCGGCTTCGTCCAACATCGGATCTTTATTATCCTTTTTAGGCTCCCTGTATGAAAGTATTCCAATGCTCCATGCTGCATAATAATTGGCAAGCCAGTTGTCGGGGTTTTGTTGCGCTATTAGTTTAAACTGATTGCTTGCCAATAATACTTCCGAATACGTTTTTGCTGTATCTAAGACTATGTAAGTCTCTGTAAGATCAGCATCAATTGATTGCGACTTACCTTCTTTGGCTATCATCAGGCCGATAGCAGCAATAACAATAGTGAGCGTTTTTTTCATCATTATTATAAATTAAAGTTCTTCTTTTTTAAAAGGAGTTAATGACAGAAATATGCCTGCAAAGAAGCTGCGGTATAATGCAGGAGTGATTGGGAACCTCTCATTGCCCGTATCGGAATAACGATAACCCAATACATTTTGGTTATTGGTTACATTATCCACACCTAAGTAAAAGACACCAAACAATTTTTTATATCTGAATAAGAAGCTCGTACTTGCTACTAAATCGTCATAAGCCGGGGACAAATCTCCCAGAAAAACGGGATTATTCGGATTATAATAAGGCCTGCCGGAAGCATAGTTATATGTAAGAGAAAGATTAATGCCCGGCTTTTCAATAAAATATTTCGTAACAATATTCAGATTATTTTTTGATACAAAATCGGGTGTCGTCTCTGCAATATAATTAGCATAAAGTCTTTTTGTATCAATATAACTATACGATATCCAATAGTCAAAATTCTTAATAGTTTTTTTATCTCTCCAAAAGAAGTCTAATCCTTTGGCATACCCGTAACCGCTATTATTTACGGGCCAATAAAAGGGACGATACGGATTAGGATCATAAGGCCCTTGCGTTATCTCCCGTATTAAATCGTTGTAAGATTTATAATATCCTTCCACACGAAACGTCCTGTCATCCTGCACATACTGATAATTAAGAATATAATGCGTGGCTTCCTGAAAGTTAGTTTTAGTATTACCAAAGAGTAAATATTTATCTGAAGGATCCTGGTAGAACATACCATAAGCAGCAGACATTTGCCCGTATTTATCCAATTGAGCAGCAGCAGCAATGCGAGGAGCAACATCGCTTTTTTGTAAAAGCTTACTGTATTCATAACGTATGCCCGGTTTCAGCCCAAACCAGCTTGCAGGCTTCCATTCTCCCTCCATATATAATGCTGTAATCATTTCAGTAAATGCAAGGTTGACTGTATCATACAATTGCTTATCAGCATAACGTTGCACATCAGAACCTATATATCCGGACAGCTTATTCGAGAACTCAGTGCCCAATTCAACTCTCCCCTGCTCCCGCTCATCCTGCTTGTTAAATTTTTCACTTCCCCAGGCTATTGAATCGCCGTTTTGAGTATAAGAAGATTCAATAGTCAGAAACGTTTTTTCATTCAGGAAATGCCTGTAGTAAACGCTGGCAGTACTATAATAATTCATCAGGTTAAATGCAAGAGTAGTATCCACTTGATTCGGATTTATAACATCAATACCACTTTTGTATTGGTTATAGTTCGCTGTTAATTTAAACACATCCCCTTTGGTGCTTGTCCAGACATAGCGCGTCCCTCCTCCAAGCCCCACAGGTGGTTGAAAGAAATTAATATTTGTTTTCATCAGTCCGTAGAATGGCTGCGTATTGGTGTAGTTAATACCTCCTTCCAATGAAGAATGTGTCCAAAGTTTAGAACCTGTTAAGCTTGTTGCTGCCATATTTATATTCGCGTTTATGGTGGTTTGTTCGGGTAAATCGTTGGTGTTTAAATCCAGAATTCCTGAAAGCGCTTGCCCGTATCGCGCACTATATCCTCCGCTGCTGAACGAGATGCCCTTGAACTGATAAGGAGCAAAGCGACTGCGTTGCGCAACGCCCGGCACAGGACTAAAAAACGGGTCCTGCACAACAAGACCGTCAACAATTGCTTCCGATTCTGATGCATCTCCGCCGCGGACAAATAATCCTGTCTGGTCAGATAGCTTTTGAATGCCCGGCAATGTTTGAATGGCTCCAACCACATCCCCGGCGGCGCCGGCAGTGGTATATATATCCATAGTAGTGAGCACAGCCACCTTCCTGTCGTTATTGGCTTCAAATGACCCGGGAGTTATGACCACTTCATTCAGGCTGCTTGAATTTTCTTTTAATGTGAGGTTAACCGTATAATGTGTGTTGGTGTCTAGTATAAGATTATAGATAGCAGTGTCATATCCTATACCCGTTGCAATGATTGTGAGGCCTCCCTTTTTATTGTATTGCAATTTATAGTAACCAAGGGAGTCTGTAATGGCACCTGAAATTGAATTTTTAATATATACAGTTGCAAAAGGAACTGCTTTGCCTTTTGACTCAGCAACCCTTCCTTTAATTTGTATCTGTGCACTTATTGCTGATGACTGCAACAAAAAAAGCAACGCTATTACTAATGTTTGTATTAATTTTTTCATTTCATTTTGCTTCGCATAACAAGTTTTGCAAACTTACAATTTTTAAGCATTAATTTTTCCTTTTAACTCATATATAAAAATTTCGTGCATTAAATTTGAGAACAAATCAGCATTTTTTTACAATGCTCTATCTTATCAAAAAAGGCTAAATAATATGATAAAAGTCTGTCATTTTTCAAAAAAGACGACGGGATTTAAAAAAGGACTACAAGATTTTTAAAAACACTGCGTGATTTCTAAAAAGATCATGATATTTCCAAAAGAACCACGGGATTTTGAAAAACATCACGATATTTTGAAAAGGACGATGGAATTTTGAAAAACATGATGGTTTTTTCAAAAGGATGACGGCTTTTTTAAAAAGACGATGGGATTTCTAAAAAGACGACGGTTTTTTAAAAAAGATGACAGGATTTTTAAAAAAACGACGGGATTTTTAAAAACTTGACGTGTTTTAAAAAATGACAATCGGAAGTTTTCGTGGCGTTATAGGCAGCGTTTTGATAAGATAGCTTCCTTTTATCTTATCAATAACCATTTTGCGAAATTAAATGCTCAGCGTCCGCTCTATCGTCCAATATAAAGCAATCATACCAATTGCAAGAGAAGCAGGCACAACGATGCGGCGGTGATACCATTGTTTTTCTGCGAACCACCTGCCTACTGCAAAGTAAGCAACAAGTATAACTGTCACTTGTCCCAACTCAACACCGATGTTAAATGCAACTAAAGAGAGCAGGTAATCATTCTGCGGTAGCCCAAGTTGCGTAAGTGCACTTGCAAATCCGCAGCCATGCACCAATCCAAAACAAAAAACAATGACGACGCGCCACCACTTTAATTCTGTTGTGAAAATATTTTCTACCGCGACAAAAACAATTGATAAGGCAATGATAGCTTCAATGACAGAGCCCGGCGGTTTTATTAAACCATACATGGCAAGCCCTATCGTAATGGAATGTGCAACAGTAAATGCTGTTGCCTGCCAAAGAACACTTTTAAGATGAGGATTAAGAAAAAATATGCCAAGCACGAAGAGTACGTGGTCATATCCGTAAGGCAGTATGTGTGTGAAGCCAAGCTTAAGATAAATCCATCCGATGCCCGTTTTAGACAGTTTGCTCAGATCATAAGACATTGTGTGAGCGAACAGATCGAAAGGAAAAAAAAACAGCAATAAAAATACTGCTGCTGCCATTTGAAATAATGGTATCCTTTTCCCTTTATTCATGCAATCATTTCATCGCAAGGTAGGCATTTCCCTCATTCTTTAATTCAACTCTAAGAAAAGGATTAATTTCGAGAGACTTTTTCATTAATACAAGACCTTCTGTGCTGTTTCCGCTCTTCACATATATAAGTCCCGCTTCATAAAGCAATTCAGGGTTTTGAGAATTTGTTTTCATGGCTACTTTTATATATTTATCAGCATCAGCATATTCTCCTCTTTTATAATATACCCAAGCAAGCGTTTGGTTCACATCAATATTGTTTGGTCTGCGGTTATATTCAATGAGGGCATGTTTCAGCGCATTATCAAAATCGTTTACTTTAAGATATGCAATTGCCAGTTCGCGGTCAGCGTAATGGCCTGCTTGTTGATCGTCATTTCCTTTTTGCGCTTCTGAATTCAGCATTTCGACCACCTTCACTGCCTGGTTAGCAGCTTTTGTAGGTTCGTTGTTGAGACGGTATAAGTCTGTAAGCTCATCGCTGAAAGAATAATCCTTCACCATTTCCTTTGCCTTTTCATAATAATCTATTGCGGCAGGGTAATTTTTATTCCCTTTTTCTATTCTTCCCAGTCCTGTTAAGGCATAAACATAATTGGCACGCAAATAATTTGCATTATAATATTGCAGGTTCGCCTTTGTCAAATCTCCTGTCTGTTCATATAGCTTTCCAAGCTGAATCCTGCACCATTCTGTTTGTTCAAGGCCAGGATAACCTGCTTCGACAGCCATTTTCATAGCTGCAATGGCTCCGTTCACGTCACCATGTATTTCTCTCAGGTAAGAGATACGCGAGTATGAGCGACCATCGGGGCGCACACTCACCATTTTGTCAGCCATTTTTACTGCTTCGTCATAATTACCAAGTTCCACATTAGCATCCACCAATAAGCCAAAACCGAAAGAATTGTAAGGATTAATTTTAATTGCTTTTTCACCGACAGGAAGAGCGTCAGCAAAGTGATGTTGCGATAAATAGACCGTTGCAAGGCAACAGATAGCATCATAATTTTCGGGTTCTGCTTTTAAAACACCATTAATCAATTGTAAGGAGGCTTTATCATAATAAGCATGATCGCCGGTAATTCTTGACTCCTGCATATATGCTTCTGCAAGCTGAAGCTTCGCTTTTTGGTTATTCGGATTTTCACGCAATGCAAAAAGCAGCCCTTCAATAGCGGCTTTCGTATTCAGCCATTCGCTTGTATTACTTATATATTGATTTCTTTCTTTAAGCTGAGGTATTGGTTTTTCCCTGCCGTTTAATATAATTATAAATACGATGAAACCGACAGAAAGCGCAGCGAAACTGATATAGAAGTATTTGCGAAGCTTATTCATACTTTATGAGTTTAAAGTTTAAGGCCTAAGGTTTAAAGTTTGATGGTGATAAACACAACCTCAAACTTTAAACCTTAAACTTTAAACAATTAAAAATTATTTTAGAACTGAAAGCTTGAGCGATTGCACAGTCTGGCCGTTGTTTGCAAGGGTTGCGAAGTAAGTACCGCTGCTCAATGATCCAACATTTACAGTTACTTCATAAGTACCCGGATCTCTCATTTCATTATTTACAGGAACATAAACCAATTTGCCTACGCTGTCAAAAATGCGAAGCGTAATTCTTGATTTCTCATTCATGCGAATACGAAGAGTCGTTGTCGTTGTTGACGGATTAGGATATAATTCCATGATGGCGGGAGGCGCACCAACGTTAAGTGTACCATAAGGATTAATTGCGGTAAATAAAGAACCACCGGAACACAAGCCATAGCCACTCCAAGGTGTCTGCACATAAGGGAAGGAAGCCTGAAACGTTGTATCGTTTGCTTCAACACCCGTAGTATAGGTAAGCACACCAAGCAGATCAGGAGTGAGCGGGCTATTTCCGATAGTCCAGTCATCATACCATAAGCCAATAGCAGCCAAGGCAGCACCGCCTATAGCCTGAAGCTCGATGCGTGTAACATCATCTTCAAGCCGTCTTCCGTTAGGGAATCCATCCATATTCGGAATGAATTGAAGAACTGTGGAAGTATTAAAGCGGGCATCGGTCAATCCAAGCACAGCTGCCGAAATAATACCTTCAGAGCTGAAATCAGGGCTATTGCGGGGAGTGACAGGCACTGCCATGTTAAGACGTAGCATGTCGCCAAACGTTGGCAGGAAATTATTGATAAATGGCTTTCCTACAGTCAAAGGATCACCCGGAGTTTTGCCGGTTGCTAACTGGTAAGGAGCAAGATTAGGCACTCCTGTATGGAAAATGGGAAGAATATCAACAGAACGGGGTTGGCCTTGACGTAACAAATAGGTTCCAAATAATGTGGAATCAAGTGCAGTGCCTGTTAGTGCAGAACTTGTTCGTACTGCATATAATCCGTCATGATTATCACCAAAATCAACAGTACCAAGTACTGTTTTGGAAGCTGACTGAATTTTTAAAGCAGATAGTGCAGGAACAGCACCACCGAATAAACGTGGATCCATATATAATGCTAATTCAGGATTGGAAAGGTAAGCATCAAAAGCGCTTCCTTCGTTGTAGGGAGTAAGTGAATTCCAATAATCCTTCTTGCCGATAGGAATAACTGCTTCATTAGTAAGCGGCATGCCAAGACGGGATACCTGCACAAATGGGCCTGATTGACCTTGTGTTCCGTCTCCATTCAAGGTTCTGGTTGCCTGACGGCTTGCGCTTGCCCAAACACCGATCACGAAGTTAGCATCCAGAATATTGGCTGCCTGCGTTACATCTTTACCATCCTTCTGAAGCATGCTGATAGGAACTTTGATACAGATAGCATGAACATTTTTACAACGCAAACCATCTTTAGGAGCGTCAACACCAACTCCGCCGGCACGTGTATGGCCAAGATCAAATATACCGCCTAAGTCAACAAAGAAAGGATCGTCAACAGGGCCGCAAAAAAGAGTTTCACCTGTGTTAGCGGTTGCAATAGCATTAGTCATCAGTGTTTTGTAAGGAGTTCCAAGACCGATTCCTGCTGAATCAATTGAACGTGGTCCAATGTTAGGAGGAGGAACAATTCCATTGGTTAAAATAGTAGTGAATGAACCGCCACCATTAGTACTCTTTTCACAGGTATAGGTAGTTTTCAAATTCTGTTTTCCCAAACGAATGTTGAAGAAGGTAGTTGAATCTTCATCCGTTTGCGCAAACGTAAAACGATAGACAATCTGATCCTGCGTAAGCGAGGCGCCGTTATTAATATGTATTTCATAACGAATGCCGGGACCAAATGAATAGTAATTTGGGCCACCCTGCGGCAACTCTCCCGGGACATAATTAGCAATGATCGTTACCGTATTTGTATCATCCGGGCTTCGGAAGGCGTACAAATCTGTGTTGTCGGCAAGCGGATCATTGGCAATCATTGGAGCTTCACGGTGACTGGAAGCATTCAGGAACGAAGACTGATAGCCGACTATAGCAAGTGCGGCTATTACGAAGAACACGGCAAACATTACCACTTTCTTCTTAGTAATTGATTTTCTCATGATAGGTTAGGTTTTAAATGTTACTTGATTAAATTTAGATAGATTTGTTGACATTAGAAAATCGCCAACGAAAACACATACGGAGTTAAATTAATAACGGATTTTTGATTTTAGAAATAAAATTTCTCCATTAATAGAACACAAACTACAGACATAGCCATTTAATCATTTTAATTTTCGACCAATAAACAAATACAACCATTGAATGGACGTAAAACGAAGGATAATCGTCATTCAATCTATTTTTACTTAAATTAAACAAAACATATTCCCCGCAAAAATTACGGGTATATGCCAAGCTTAAACCACCTACTTAACTATCTAACTATTTTGCCGGCCTATCTTCCGACAATAAAATTATTTAAAGAAATAACTGATGCTTCCTTTAATCAAGCGAGGTGCTCCCGGAGTAAAGCAAAGCTCGTCAACACCTGCAACAGGTTCTCCTTTTAATCTTGTTAATGTATCGAACTGTGCTTCATTCCAAACTACATTCAGGACATTCTCTACCGTTATGCCGAATTGATAATTTTTTACCCTGTAACTTGCAACTGCATCAAATAAAAAATATCCCTTTGCCACAACGGAATTATCACCATTCGCCGGCCTGGCATCAATAGCTCTGTATCGCAGGCTGCCGCTGAAGCCTTTCGCTTGCTTTACTGTAATGCCTGCCACACTTGTTAACGTGGGAGCAAGCGCAATATAATTTTGTCCTTCAGGCAAATCAGTATAGCTGCCATGACTGTAATTCACATCTAGATCCAAAAACAATATTTTGGTAAGTTGATAGCGCATTGATAAATCCGCTCCTAGGCGTTGGGTAGGCCCGTTTATCTGGTCAGCAGCTATATCTGCATTATAGGTTAATTCATTTTGCAGATGAATTCCCCACAGCACAGCGTTGACGAGCATATTTTTAAAGGGCTTAAAGGTGCTTCCTATTTCGTAACCAAGCGCTGCAGGCAATGTTGTTACATTCGGATTAGCCACCACTACTCTTGCATCGTTTGAATGAAACCCATAACCCGAACGAATAAAAAACTGCACATTAGAATTCACATCGTAATAAAGATTCAACTTGGGGCTTATTTTAGCAGTTGTTACAGCTGATGTGGTATTATCAATCTGTCTTACTTCTTTGTAATTAAAATAAAAGGCATCCGCTCTCACTCCTCCGTTAATAAAAAATTTATCTGACAGCTGATATGTTTCATCCATGTAGGCGCTAAAGCTTTGTTCATACAAATTTCCTATACTTACGGTATCCAAAACAACCCTGTCTTCCTGGTGTCTTAAAGAAATCTCTCCCACGTCGGCCTTTGTAGTCAACCCGAATACGGATTTGAAGTTTCGTCCTCCCACCAGCTTATTTATTTCATACGATCCGTTATAGCCATATATATTCCTTCCCTTATCACGCTGGTTGATGCCATCCCCATGCACCGTATCAACAAGAAAAAAGGTGAAGTCGGTAAATAAATTTAATTGGTAATAGGAGTAATAAAACTGGTTCTTCAATACTGCGCCATTGCTGTAAAATGTTTTTAGTATAACATTTACATTGGTGCGGTCCGTCTGCCCTCCTTCGCTTGGATCTATAGCGCCGAACCTGGTAATCAATCCTTCATCAATTGCGCGTTGCGGCACCTGTCCCGATCCATTCCATGTAGCCCTGAAATAGGAACCTTCCACAGTGAGCGTTGTTCTTTCAGATAATTGCCCGTAGTATTTTCCAAAAGTACTGAAACGCCTGTAGTCCTGCGGATTTACAAAATAATTTACTGAATTATACATATTCTCCACCGCTATATATGCACTCTCATTATACTTTGATAAAAGATGCTGCTCTTTTCCCAAAAGATTCACCATGCCCATGATCCTGTTCAGTCCATACGTTCCTATTTCCGTTTTCACCATGTTGTCCACATATTTCTTGGTGGTAAATTCAGCAGCGCCGGACGTTGCAAAATCTCCAAATCGAGTAGCATAAATTCCTTTAGAAACTTCGATCTGATCAATGGTTTCAGGAATCATAAAATGCGAATCGGCATATCCCTGCCCGTGCGCATGCGAAGGCATATTAATAGGAATGCCATCCCAAAACTCAGCAAAGTCAGTTCCGTGATCGGCATCAAAGCCTCGCAGAAATATCTGTTCCGCTTTCCCACCACCCTGGTGTTGGGCAATAAACAAACCGGGTATAAGCCGTATTAAATCCTGAGCCGAATTAACAGGTCTCAATTGCATATCTACGCTCGATATGGTATTCATGGCCTGCACCAGTGTTCTGTTCGACGTAACAGTTACTTCAGACAAAGACAATGACTTTGGTGCAAGTCTTATCAAAAAAGATAATGTTCTTGCTGTGTCGTCCTTGATTTCAAACTTTGATGTGTCATAACGGTAACCTATGTATGAGAAAATTAAGTGATACCGTCCTTTATCTGTACCTTCCTAAAAAAACCTTA
>PLYJ01000264.1 GCA_003151745.1 Bacteroidota bacterium | reverse complement strand
ACCGTGTGAAATAAAAACCTTTCAGAAGCCTGGAACTTGGAAAGGTTAACATTCAATTAATGAGAAAAGATTTTGAATGTGCATTGAAGTTTAAGATAAAGTCTCAAGTTTCAGGTTCACTAACATTAAACTTTAAACCACTTCTATCTAAGCTGCAGAATGGAGGAAATAGTGATGAGCACAAACGGAATGGCTGTAACGCACGGTATCCAAAAGTTATGCCAGTTTATATATTGAAAGATGGGCACAATTAATAACAGGGAAGCAATTATATTTATTAAAAACGCTTTGTCGCGGTTCAGGAAAACCAATACGCAGAAAAGCCCGGCTAATCCGGCGAGATAAGAAAAAGAATAAATGGAAGCGTTGCCTTCAAAAATATTATCGAACTCAACAACGGAAAGAGGGGCAATGGAATGTGAGACGGGAATGAAAATAAACGAGTAAAATAAAAGTTGCAAGAATACTGCAATTCTTTTCATACGTATAAAATCTTTTCCAAAGATAACAAATAAGGAATAACGTATAAGGAATAATGAATAAATAGCAAAACGAACATTTAGCGCTTTATTACTTATTCCTTATTTAATTATTCTTTCCCTTTTAATTATTCCTTGCTTTTTACTTCCTTTGGCGCTTAACATTCACCTATGGACTTTCTACAACACCCCGTTGACTGGCTTCTTCACCTCGATAAGCACCTCGAAAACCTGATGCTGCATTACAGGACAACGACTTACGTTATTCTTTGCCTCATTATCTTTTGCGAAACAGGTTTGGTGGCAACTCCTTTCCTGCCCGGCGATTCCCTGTTGTTTGCTGCAGGAGCCATCACTGCCAAGACAGGCATTCTTGACATTCGCTTATTGATACCGTTGCTTTTTGCTGCTGCCATATTAGGTGATAACGTAAATTATTTAATCGGGCGTTTTATCGGCACGAAGCTTTTTGATATGCGGGGATTGAGAAAGATTTTAAAACATGAATACCTTACTCACACACATGAGTTTTATGAAAAGCATGGAGGCAAAACGATTATCATTGCCCGCTTTATACCTATCATCCGCACGTTTGCTCCTTTTGTGGCAGGCGTGGGTACGATGAAATACAGCAAATATATTTTCTTCTGCCTCGTTGGCGGAATCACGTGGGTGAGCTTGCTTACCTACGCCGGTTACAGGTTCGGAGGAAATGAGTTTGTAAGCAAGCACTTTGAGCTGGTTGTTCTTGCAATCATTATCATTTCCCTCATTCCGGCTGTTTTTCAGATTGTGAAGATGAAAGCGGCAACGAAAAAGGTTTAAAGTTCAAAGTTCAAAGTTTAAAGTTGCGCTAACCTTGAACTTTGAACTTTGAACTTTGAACTTTGAACTTTAAACGATTCCTATCTTTGCCCCCTATGCAGCTTTTCGGACTTATCGGTTATCCCCTCTCACACTCTTTCTCTAAAAAATACTTCACTGAGAAGTTTGAACATGAAGGTTTGAAAGATTGTATGTATGAAAACTTTCCAATGGAAAACATTACCGGGTTGCCTGCGCTCATTAAATCGCAGAAAGAGCTGAGGGGATTAAATGTTACCATTCCGCACAAGCAATCCGTCATTCCTTATCTCACCGACATGAGCGATGAAGCAAAAGCAATTGGCGCCGTGAACGCAATTAAAATCATTCATCGCTCTTCACCGGTTGCCCATGAACTGCTCACGGGTTACAACACGGATGCTTTCGGATTTGAAAATTCATTGAAGCCCTTGTTGCAATCGCATCATAAGAAAGCATTGGTGCTTGGCACAGGAGGTGCATCAAAGGCTGTGGCATACGTTATGAATAAGCTTGGCATTGAGTTTTTGTTTGTGAGCAGAAAGAAATCAGGAGATAAGATCATTAGCTATGATCAGTTGAATGATGAAATAATTGGCAACAATCTATTGATTATAAATACAACCCCGTTAGGTACTTATCCGGATATTAGCTCCTTCCCTCCTGTTCCTTATGAGCACATCAGCAAAAAGCATTTGCTATACGATCTTGTTTATAATCCTGAAGAAACATTATTTTTACAAAAAGGAAAAGAGAAAGGCGCTGCCGTTCAAAACGGTTTGACTATGCTTAAGCTGCAGGCAGAGAAGGCATGGGAGATATGGAATAATAAATGAAGAAGTTTGAATTAACATCGGAGTTTTATCCAACAGGCGATCAGCCGGAAGCCATTCAACAGCTTGTGGAAGGCGTGAAGCGTGAAGATTATGCGCAGACGTTGCTGGGCATAACCGGTTCGGGAAAGACGTTCACCATTGCTAATGTAATTCAGCAGACACAGAAGGCAACGCTCATTCTCAGTCATAATAAAACGCTGGCGGCGCAGTTGTATGGCGAGTTCAAGCAGTTCTTCCCTAATAATGCCGTTGAATATTTTGTTTCTTATTACGATTATTATCAGCCGGAAGCATTTATCCCTTCAACTAATACCTATATAGAGAAGGACCTTGCCATTAATGATGAAATTGAAAAGCTGCGGCTTAGCACAACAACATCTCTTCTGTCAGGCAGGAAAGATGTTATTGTAGTAAGCTCTGTGTCCTGCATATATGGTATCGGCAATCCTGCCGACTTCAAGGAGAATGTAATAATAGTTAGCGTTGGCACGAAGATTTCACGAAACAAATTCCTGAACTTATTAGTTACAGCTTTGTATTCACGCACGGAGGTTGAGTTTGAGCGCGGGCAATTCCGGGTGAGAGGCGATACTGTTGATTTATTTCTTGCTTACAGCGACTTCGCTTACCGCTTTGTTTTCTTCGGTGATGAGATTGAAGAGATCAGCAAGATTGATCCTGTAAGCGGCAGGACATTGGAAAAAACAGACGAGATCACTATTTATCCTGCCAGCATCTTTGTAACAAGCCCTGACAGGCAGCTTACTGCCATTTGGCAGATACAGGAAGACATGGTGAAGCAGGTGGAATATATGAAATTGCTTGGGCAGAACGTAGAAGCAAAGCGTTTGGAAGACCGTGTAACGTATGACTTAGAGATGATACGCGAGCTCGGCTATTGCAGCGGCATTGAAAACTACTCACGCTATTTTGATGGCAGAGATCCGGGTACTCGTCCCTTCTGTCTGCTCGATTATTTTCCTGATGATTACCTGATGGTGATTGATGAAAGCCATGCAACCATTCCGCAGATACGCGCCATGTATGCCGGTGACCGCTCGCGTAAGGTCAACTTGGTTGAATACGGATTTCGTTTGCCTTCAGCAATGGACAATCGCCCATTGAAGTTTGATGAGTTTGAGCTAATGCTAAACCAGATTATATATGTGAGTGCAACGCCGGCGGATTTCGAGATTGAACAAAGCCAGGGTGTGATTGTGGAGCAGGTAATACGTCCAACGGGATTGCTTGATCCTGTTATTGAAGTGCGTCCAAGCATTAACCAGGTGGATGACCTGCTTGATGAAATTGATAAAACGGTAAAGGCGGGACAGCGGGTTCTTATAACCACGCTCACCAAGCGCATGGCGGAAGAATTAGCCAAGTACATGACGAAGTTGAATATTAATTGCAGGTATATACACAGTGAAGTAGAAACACTTGACCGTGTGGAACTGCTGCGCGATCTGCGGCTTGGTAACTTTGATGTGCTCATCGGCATCAACCTGCTGCGCGAAGGGCTTGATCTTCCCGAAGTGTCCCTCGTCGCCATTTTAGATGCAGACAAAGAAGGCTTTCTGCGAAGCAACCGCTCGCTTACACAGACAGCGGGACGTGCAGCGCGTAATATTAACGGGCGCGTTATCTTTTACGCAGACAAGGTGACTGACAGTATGCAAAAAACAATTGACCAGACCAATCGCAGGCGGGAGAAGCAGCTTGACTATAATATGGAATACAATATCACTCCCCGACAAATTGTTAAATCAACAGAAAGCATTATGACACAGACAAGAGTTGCTGATTCCAAAATGGGCGAACCGAAGCCTTATATTGATCATGACGGCATTACAATAGCTGCTGATCCTGTTGTCAATTACATGTCTGAAGCGCAGCTAAAAAAGGCGATCACTGCTAAGAAACGCGAAATGGAAAAAGCCGCCAAAGATCTTGATTTTTATGAAGCTGCCCGTTTGCGTGATGAAATGCAGGAGCTGGAGAAAATGATTAAAAAAATAGAAAAATAAGCAAGATTTGAGTATAAATATCCGCTCTTCGAGGGACACACAGTAATTACTTTAAGGTTACTAAATTTATTAAAATAGTAGGATTCATCAAGAACCTTTATACCGTTGGTGCATTCTTATGCAAACAGCCTTACTGCAATATCCTATTGATAAAGTGTTCCTTCGTCTTCAAAAGATCCTGAAGAGGAAGGGATTTGTCATTATTTCCTCCAATGAAATGCAGGGAAAAATAAGAGCGCATAAAAGAAGATTTTTCCAGCAAAGCCTTTCACTTGATATAAATGCATCCAGGATTGATGATCAGGCAGCGCGTATTGACCTGTCAATAAATTCAGAACCAAACCTTCTCAGCAGGAAAATGACTTTTGAAAAAGGCAGCGAGGAAGAATTGTGGAATAGTATATATAATGCTTTCTGATACCCTTAGTATTAAACGGACTTTTTAGCAGCTGCAAATTATAAACTTTACAATCCCTCAACGATCTTATTTTTTGGATACTTCACTGAAAAATTGAGTTTTTTAGAAGCCGTGTTGCCCGGTGCAATATTGAGCGTCCATTTCACCTTACCTGTTTCGGAGAAATATTCTCCTCCATCTATATCTATCGTCTTTACTTCAATATCGGTATTCTTTGAAACAGGCAACTGGTCTTCGATGATAATTTTAATCGGGTCTTTCTTCCCGTTTCTTACTGTGAGTAGGTAATTAAGTTCCTTCACAGTATTGTTGCCGATAAATTTTGTGCTGCTCACATCCTTTCTCTTTTCGCGCGTAATGACAATTCTTTTATCTCTGCCAAGTGATATATCAAGCGTGTCCTTGGTGCTGCGTGTGTCAATGACGGAGTTGCCCACAAACGATCCTTCAAAATAAATATTAGCTTCCCCGCTTAATAAATTAAGATCATCCCATCCCGTTATCCGTGCAAGAAGAAATGCATCCCTGTCCAATTTCGGAACTGCCGAATAAACATATATAGCAGGCAAAGAAAATGTCTGCACATCCACGAGGTATTTCTTGCCATCAGAAGGAATGGAATAAGGAATAGCTATGTTGAAATCGGTGGTTAGCTGGTTCTGTTCAACAGAAACATAGGAAGAAACAGGGTTTACCAGTTCTTCCCTGGTTTGAGTGGAGGGCGCTTCCATTGATAAGTTATTTTGAATTGCAGCGTTCTTGTCCAATTTATAAGATCCATACGCACGAGGCTGATAAAAATTAAGGTACCACGGAACGAGGGTTGGCTTCACTCCATTTTGAGTGGGATTGCCGGTAGAAAGTTTCAGCTTTACATTTTTCCATTCCTCTCCTGTGCTTTGAAAAACATTTGCCTTATAACCCAATTGCACATTGCTATTTACGTCAACCGCACGAACATCATAGAGGGGAGTCCATCCTGCATTAGAAACAATATAACTGACTTCAAGAGAGAGGTTTGTCTTTTGTTTAGAGTCAAGAGTTACAAGAATAGTGCTGGTAGGTTTATTTTCTTGTGCCGAAAGTGTGGATATTTGCTGCGAGACTTTTTTAATGTGCTCGCCTATTTTCTTTAATTCAGTTTTATTGTCAAGCAGCTTTATTTTCAACTCTATCATTCGCTCACGATAGAAGTCGGCTATTTCCTTCAGATTATCTTTGTCAACACCTACGTTGGCGCCGCCTATGCTCTTATTTGCATTAAGCATATCAATCTCTCCATTGAAAATAGAAGACAAGTCATTTATTTTGACTAATGAATGATTAAGTTCATCGAGAGAATCCTGCAACATCTTTAACTGCGGCGATTTCTTTGTGGAGTTGAGATAGTCGAGCTGGGACACAACGGATAGCAGTGTTGCATCACCGGTTCCCGTAACCGTTATGCTTCCCGCGTTAATATGTTCTGACAGGCCTTCGATGGAAAGCTGCATGGTGCCTGCATCAACAGAGGTTTTTATCTCACGCACAATCTGGGCGCCGGTCAGGTAAACCTTCACTTCTTTTATATCCGTATTGGAAATGGTCTTAACCGTTTGGGAATAACTGATAATCGAAAGAAAAAGAAAAAATAAAAGAAAGATCCTTTTCATGATCATATTGAATTTTTAATTTATTGATTTATTCTCCAATTCATCAAACTAAAAATTCATTTATTTAATCTCCTTATCCTTATCCAAAGTATCCTTTGCTTTTTTGATTTCGAGCGTATAGGTATTCTCGGAAATGCTGGCAGTATTCTTAAAATAATAAACACCACCCCATCCATAAACAATCTTCTGGAAAATAACAGATGAATCCTTTTTCTTTATGACAGTGCGGTAGATGGTTTTATTTGCTTCCGTTTTGGTTTCTTCTGTGAGTCCTTCAGGATAATCTTTGTCATCCACCAGGGCAACCTTCTTTGCTTCAATGGCAGCGAGGGTCTTCGCTTTAGAAACAGAGTCAGCTAAGGCGCGCTTTTCAGCTAATGCAAAACTAATAGAATCCTGTTTTGCCTTCACGAGCGAATCATTCACGATTTTCTTACGCTCCTCTTGTCTTTTACTTTCTTCAATTTGCGCTCTTGCAGTAGAGTCTGCCATCAGCTTCGCTCTTACATCTGCTTCTGCTTTTGCTCTCACTTTGGTTTCTTCTTCCACCCTGGCAATTGAATCCTGACGTACCTTTTCTCTTTCTGCAGCAATTACCTGCGCCCTTGCTTCTGCATCTGCTTTATTCTTGGCTAATATTTCCGCTTTTGCTGTGGAATCGGCATCAGCTTTTTGTTTTGCAATCATGACAAGCCGTTTCCTTTCTATCTCTACCTGGTCAAGCGAATCACGACGCGCCTTTTCTTTAGCCTCGGCAATGGCTTGCGCTTTAGCTGCAGCATCTGCCTTCACTTTCGCATCTGCCACTACTTTTGCAATGGAATCTTCCTCAGCCTTCTTTCTTGCAAATTCAGCAAGACGGGTCTTTTCAGCCTCAGCTTTGGTTATCGAATCCTGGCGTATTTTTTCTTTTGCTGCTGCAATGGACTGAGCTTTTGCATCAGCGTCAGCCCGCGCTTTTGCATCAGCCTGAGCTTTTGATATTGAATCCTGCTTTGCTTTTTCTGCTGCTACTGCAAGCGCCCGTTCTTTAGCCGCCGCATCCGCTTTCAACCTTGCTTCCTCTTTTACTTTAGCTATTGAATCAGCTTCTGCTTTCTGCTTTGTCGCAAGTGCAATGCGTTTCTGCTCCGCATCTGCTTTAGCTGCTGAATCTCTTGCGCTTTTTTCCCTTGCAGCAATAAGAGCCTTTTCTTTGGCATCTGCATCAGCTTTTGCTTTTTCATCTGCCTGCACCTTCGCTATGGAATCGGATTCAGATTTTTTTCTCGCCAGTTGTTCCTGCCTGGTTTTTTCCGCATCTGCCTTTGCCAGCGCATCTGCTTTTGCTTTTTCATCTGCCTGTACCTTTGCTATTGAATCCGCCTTTGCTTTAGCCGCCGCCTCTGCAGCAGCTCTCTGACCTGCAAGGCCTGCTTCACGTTGCTTTTTAAGAGCAAGGGAATCGTTCCATGCTTTGTTTACCGAGTCAAGTCTTGCTTTCTCTTTCGCGCGGGCATCAGCTTCATCGGATTTACGAGCAGCATCTAAATCGTCTTTTATCTTTTTAGAATACTCTGCGTCATAGTCAAAGTCTTCATAGGTCTTGTTGTAAGAGATTTTTGCAACAGGCTTTCCCCCAAGCTTAGATTCATATTTACCTTCGGAGTCATCGAACAAATCAACTTTAAACTTCCCTCCGTAAAAATCAATGATCACGTCAACCTGATCATCGGGTATCTTCGTATCAAATTCAATAGTCTTGCTGATCAACCCTGTTTTGGTGATAGCAAGATTATATTTTTGATTATAGTCGAGCTTGAAAATGAAAGTTCCGTTGGCTGCCGAAATCACCGATTGCGCAACAGCTCCGTTTTTAGAAAGCACCACCTTAGCACCTTCCAAAGCCTTGTCATCCTTTTGCACAATTCCTCTTATCTGGAGATACCCGCCGGTTTGAGCAAATGCATCAACAAAAAAAAGAATTGGTAATAAAAGAAGTATCCCAAATTTAATTTTCAATAGTTTTATCAGTTTTAATATCATTTCTAAACTATAAGCTATTTGCGTACTTGTTAATTTCTAATTTGCAACGCGCAAATTTACTCTTTCTTGTCACAACGTTTTTACATTAATAACCCATTTCTTGAATTAAGGAAATGTCTCTCCTGCTATCTTCATTGATGCTGCAAAGGCTCGTTCATCAAGCCCTGTCTCGAGCTTATTCTGTTTGCACCAGTCAACTAAATTCTCAGTGGCTAAATTACCAACTAATTCATCGTTTGCCATCGGGCAGCCGCCTATGCCTTTCATGGCCGAATCGAACCTGCGGCAGCCGCTCTCATACGCCGCTCTTATTTTCTCTTCCCACTTCGCAGGATTAGTATGAAGATGCGCGCCGAACTCAATTTCCATAAACTCAGGGATGAGGCGCGTAAATAAATGGGTGATGTTTTCAGGATTGGAAACACCAACGGTATCAGCAAGGGCAATGACCTTTATATCCATGCCTGCCAATTTCTTTATCCATCTGATTACAATATCAGCATTCCATGGCTCGTTGTATGGATTGCCGAAACCCATGGAGATATATAATACTAATTGCTTTTTATTTTTTACGCAGAGATTCTGAATCTCCTCTACACGCAGCAGCGATTCTTCAATCGTGGAGTTGGTATTCCTCCTTTGAAACTCCTCTGATACTGAGAACGGAAAACCAAGGTAGTTTATTTGATCGAAGGCAACCGCTTCTTCCGCGCCGCGCACATTGGCAATAATGGCAAGCAGCTTGGATTTAGTAGAGGAAAGATCAAGCTTTGCTAACACTTCCGCGGTATCTTTCAATTGAGGGATGGCTTTAGGCGAAACAAAGCTGCCAAAGTCAATGGTGTCGAAGCCTACATTTAAAAGTGCGTTGATATACGACGCCTTTGTGTCCACAGGAATATAGTCATGCAGCCCTTGCATGGCATCGCGCGGACATTCGATTAGCTTAACTTTATTCATTGCTCGTGCAAAAATAGCTGTTTGAAGCGGATGCAAAATAATTGTTTTGAGTCTTCTGTCCACAGTCGGCAGCCTTCAGTTGCAATGAATAAACTTAAGCGTTTACCGTCAATTGCAGACTGAGTACTGCTCACTTTATTTCGTGTGCTTATCCGGCTCGAAATCGAGGACGATGGAGTTCATGCAAAATCGTTTTCCGGTGGGTGGAGGACCGTCATCAAACAAATGTCCAAGGTGACTGCCGCAACGGCCACACAACACCTCTGTTCTTGACATGCCATACGAAGTATCAGACTTATATATAACACTGTTCTTTCTCAATGCTTCAAAGAAGCTGGGCCAGCCGCAGGAGCTTCCAAACTTAGAATCGGAGCGGAACAATGCATTGCCGCAGACAGCACAATAGTATGTGCCGAGTCCTTCAAAGTCCCAGTACTTGCCGGTGAACGGACGCTCCGTGTCTTTGTTGCGGGCTACCTCATAGATGCTGTCAGGCAGGACTTTCTTCCATTCCGCATTGGAAACATTTAAAACAGCAGTGTCTGTTCGGGAATAATAAGGATTGTTGGGGTGTTGGGGATCAGTCATGGCTTTTGAATTATTGTTTTGAGACGCAGGCGTATTACTGCAGCTGAGTAGAGCGAAGATTATTAAAATAAATAATGTTGTTATATGCTTCATAAGCAGGGCAAAGTTAGAAATTTGTGGTTCATAACTGAGGATTATGCAATGCTGATTTCAATACGCTCAATGAATCCGTTCCAAAAAAGCTGTCTCCCATCAACAAAGGGTTGTGATCCTTTATCAAAGGGATGTCACCCTTCGATAAAAGCATGAGTACTTGCAGCACAGGAAGTTACGACTTCGTTGAAAGGATGTCACCCTTTAACGAAAGGATGTCTCCTTTTAACGAGGGGCGGTGATTCTTCAACAAAGGGTTGCATCCCTTTATCAAAAGCATGTCTCTCTTCGATAAAGGGTGATACGCCTTGACTAAAGGGTGATAATCCTCCGATAAAGGGAGGCAGCCTTTTTATAAAGAATTTCACATTTTGGGAGACTTCATCCATCAAATTATAACAAATTTGGCACCTTTTTCAACATTTAATGAATCTTAGTGTAAATGCAGACTTAAATTTAGAGGGTTTTTGGGAGGTTGTCGAAAAGGGTAAGTTAGCATAAGTTTTGGAGTTGATTGCAAAAAAAGGGGTGTTTTAGCCTAACCCTAAGTCGCTCTCCAAAGAAGAACGAGGGTTTCGGAAAAGATTGTTTTACTTTGTTGTGTCCAAGAAGGAGGAAGTTGTTAATCCCAAAAACTTCTCTTGTCGGAAATAATCCTGTTTTTTTATTATAATTTACTTCAGCTATGAAAAAAATCTATTTTCTATTATTGTTTGCTTTTCTTGGTTTGAATACAAATGCGCAATGGACTGATGTTGGAGGTGGAACTAGTACCAATGTTTGGGCTTTAGGAGTCTTTAACAATGAAATTTATGAAGGCGGCTATTCTTTCAATGCATCGATAAAAAAATGGAATGATACAAATTGGACGTCAGCAGGATCTGAAGCGTATATAAATCACAATACAGCGGGTATTTATTCATTACAAGTGTACAATGGAGAACTTTACGCTGCTGGTGAATTTGATACAATCACTGGCACTTATGCCAAAAGTATTGCAAAATGGAATGGAACAAATTGGTCTGATGTTGGCGGGGGTTTGAGTTATGAGAGTCAGGTTTTTTCATTAGCAATTTATAACGGTGAACTTTACGCTGGAGGAATAATAGGATCAGCAGGGGGAAATCCTGTTAATGGTATTGCTAAGTGGAACGGAAGCAGTTGGTCTGATGTTGGTGGGGGAGTAAATCATGACTCTCCAATATACGCATTCGCGATATATAATGGTGAACTTTACGCTGGGGGGACATTCGGAACAGCAGGGGGTAACCCCGTTAATAGTATTGCTAAATGGAACGGAAGTAGTTGGTCTGATGTTGGCGGAGGAATGGATGGTTATGTTAGTTCATTGGCGGTATATAATGGTGAACTATATGCGGGAGGAATATTCGACACAGCAGGGAGTAACCCAGTCAATAATATTGCCAAATGGAACGGAAGTAGTTGGTCTGACGTTGGCGGAGGAACAGGGGGATATAACGGAAATGTATCGTCATTGACTCAATACAACGGTGAACTTTACGCAGGCGGTGCTTTTTC
Organism: Bacteroidota bacterium; assembly: GCA_003151745.1. Lineage (GTDB taxonomy): Bacteria > Bacteroidota > Bacteroidia > AKYH767-A > 2013-40CM-41-45 > PALSA-967. The sequence goes on along the minus strand of PLYJ01000264.1, from coordinate 20,584 downwards.
TACAGCAGGTGGGAATCCAGTCAATAATATTGCTGAATGGAATGGAAACAGTTGGTCTGATGTTGGCGGCGGATTGGGAGGTGGATTTGTATTTGCTTTGGCTGTATATAATGGACAACTTTACGCTGGAGGCACATTCAGTTCAACAGGGGGCAATCCTATTACAGTTTATATTGCCAGATGGAATGGAATAAACGGAATTGAAGAAAGTAATTTGAGCCACGAAGCAATTGTCTTTCCTAATCCCTGCAATAATAAATTCACTGTCTCTATTCAAAATCCTATTCCAAAATCAGATTTAAAAATTTACAATGTATTGGGAGAAATAATTTACAGCACTAATTTGAATTCAGATAAAACAGAAATTGATTTAACTAATGAGGCAAAAGGAATTTATTTTTATAGGATAACATCCTCTGGAAATTTCATTGCAGACGGCAAGGTAATTATTCAGTAGTTCTTCATAATGTTAAATTGAAAAACTTCAGGTAAATGGATAATCTAAATATAGAACAACGAATAGTTTGTTTCATTGATATACTTGGGTTTGGTAATTACATTGAAAAATTTAATTATAGTAACGACATAACAATCGTACTTGAAATGAAGAAATCATTTGAAGATGCTATAAAAACATTAAAAGATCGAAACAATAATCCAGGTGGTATTTTGGATTCTCTGGAACATAAAACATTTTCGGATAATGTTCTCATTTCAATTCCTTACCAAGATTCTGATAATAGTTTTATTACAAGATTCAATTTAATTGCAATGTATGCTAGATCGTTTCAATTCTCTATGATGCAAAAGGGTTTTTTTACAAGAGGAGGACTTTCTATGGGATCTTATTATTCGGACGATAACATTGTTTTTTCAAGGGCATTAGTCAATGCTTATAGGCTGGAAAGCAGAACTGCAATATATCCAAGAATTGTTATAGATAATGCTATAATCAAACGAATACATAATTCTGATCCCTCTAAAATAAAAAAGTTAGAGATTGATAATTACATAATCTTTGACTGGGAAAATATTGCATTTTTAAACTCCTATAATTTTATAGATGCTGTAGTAGATAACCTGAATGGTATTCTCAATGATAGCGATCTTGTAAATGACGATAAAGTACTATTTAAAAAAATTGAAGATGACTCAAATGGTAAATTGACTCAAAATTTTATTCAGCAAGAACTGAAACGACATCCTAATTCTGAAAAAGAAAATATTTAAAATAAAATTTCAGAAAACTTGAATGAATATATATCAAAACCTGAGATTTCATCAAAATATTTGTGGTTATCGGAATTTATTAAGTGGCATGATAAGGACAGCACCTCTAAACTAAGGTTTGAATTGCTTGCAACTCGTCAGTCCTTTAAAACAAAATAATTATTCCCAATCACGCATGAAAGAATTCTTTCATGCGTTCGCGCCAGTTTCCTTTGTCGGCTTTGCCGGGGTTGGGTTTGAAGTTGGGCGAGTTGCGAAGCTTTTCCAAGAGTTGTTTTTCTTCGGCGTTGAGGTGCTGAGGTGTCCATACGTTGATGTTGACGAGGAGGTCGCCGCGCCCGTAGTTGTTGATGGAAGGAAGGCCTTTGCCTTTTAAACGAACGACTTTGCCTGCCTGGGTTCCCGCATCAATCTTGATTTTGGCTTTGCCTTCAAGGGTAGGTATTTCGACGGATGTTCCCATGGCAGCATCGGCGAAATTTATATATAAGTCATAGATGAGCTGGCCTTCTTCGCGCTGGAGGAAGAGATGTTCTTCTTCTTCGATAACGACGAGGAGATCGCCGGGGATGCCGTTGCGCCCTGCTGCATTGCCCCTGCCGCTTACGCTGAGCTGCATGCCTTCGGCTACGCCGGCGGGTATGTTGATAGAGATGGTTTCTTCGCCTTTCTGCACGCCACTGCCGAAGCAGGTTTTACATTTGTTAGCAATGATCTGTCCTTCTCCTCCGCAGGTTGGGCAGGTGGAGGTGGTGCGCATCTGCCCGATGAAGGTGCTGGTGACGCGGTGTACCTGCCCTGTGCCTTTGCAGGTGTCGCACTTATGAAATGATTTTTTATCCTCTGCGCCGCTGCCATGGCAAGTTTCGCAAGGAATGGTTTTATTGACTTTGATTTTCTTTTCTACTCCGCTTGCAATTTCTTCAAGAGTCAGCTTTACTTTGACGCGGAGATTGGTGCCGCGATTTACGTTTCTGCGTGTGCCTCCTGCTCCGCCAAAGAAGCTTTCAAAAGGGTTGCCTTCGCCGACGAAGATATCTCCGAAGTGAGAAAAAATATCTTCCATGTTCATGTTGCCACCGCCATAGCCGCCTGCTCCATCACGCATGCCTTGGTGACCGAACTGGTCGTAACGCTGCTTCTTCACCGGTGTACTTAATACATCGTAGGCTTCGGCTGCTTCCTTGAACTTTTCCTCCGCTTCTTTATTGCCCGGATTTTTATCAGGATGGAATTTTAATGCCATCTGGCGATAGGCTTTCTTGATCTCTATCTCTGTGGAGGTGCGGGTGACGCCGAGTATTTCGTAGTAGTCTCTTTTTGACATTTGTTAATTGGGTAATTAGGTAATTGGGGTATTAAGGTAAATAAGGAAATAAGGGCAAACCCAAATTACCTCAATTACCTTATTTCCTCAATTACCTACAATAACCTTAGCGTGACGGATTACTTTATCGTTGAGGTAATATCCTTTTTCAATTTCTTCTACTACTTTGCCTTTCATATCGCCGGAGGGAGAGGGAATGTTGGCGATGGCATCGTGCAAGTCGGGATCGAAGTCTTTGCCGATGCTTTCCATGGGTTTTAATTCCCTGGCTTCGGTGATGGATTTGATCTTGTTATATATAAGGTTGATGCCTTCTTTTACTGCTTTAATATTGGTGGCTTCGTTCATTGATTTGAGGGCGCGCTCAAGGTCGTCAATGACGGGGAGCACGGAGACAAGGACATCGGCTCCTGCCATTTTTATCATTTCGATGCGCTCTTTGGCAACGCGCTTCTTGTAGTTTTCAAAGTCTGCTCCGAGGCGCAGGTACTTGTCTTTCGCGGCTGACAACTGCACTTCGAGATTTGCTGCCTGGTCCGTTTGCTCCAGCGTTGAATCACCGAGTTCCAATTCCTCTTTCTCAATGCCTGTAGATTCGTTGGTTTCTTCGTTATTATCTATAACAGAATCGGATTCATTCTCCTTCATATTCTTCTTATTTTTATTTAAAAAATTAAAGTTTCCCTTAGGCTTTTTCATTAGTCAATTTTATTGCCATTGATGAAATAACGGACAAATTGTCAGCCTCACCCCCAGCCCCTCTCCAAAGGAGAGGGGAGAAAGAAGAATCGGCATATTATATGGGCGAAGTTCGGCATAATTCTAAAACTTATTTGCCATGTCATAAAAATAAAAAACATCCCGATAGTTACCGGGATGTTTTTAGAGAGAAATATTAGAATGACTTATTTCTTGTCAGCCTTGTTAGCAGCAATCAGATTTTCCAATTCCTGATCTAACGCTTCACCACGAAGGCCTCTTGCCAGAATGACACCCTTTTCATTGATGAGCCAGTTGGTAGGAATGCTGTTTACTCCATAACGCTGACCAGCTTCAGATGACCACCATTTGAGGTCACTCACGTGATTGGGCCATGCCAAACCGTCTTGCTTGATGGCTTGAATCCAAGGCTCCTTGGCACGATCAAGAGAAACACTGTAAACAGTAAAGCCTTTTGCCTTGCCCATTTTCGTGTCTTTGTATTTGTTGTACGCCGACAATACATTCGGATTCTCCATGCGGCAAGGGCCACACCAGCTTGCCCAAAAATCAATGAGCACGACTTTGCCGCGCAATGATTTCAATGCAAGTGGTTTTCCTGCTGTGTCGTTGAGAGCTATGTCAGGGGCAATATTGCCGACTTCGAGTCCCACGGAGGGACTGGCAGCCTGATTGCTTTGTTGCGGAGGATTAATGAAACTATAGGCAATGCCTGCAGTTGCTAATGTTAAAATGATAAGATATTTTTTCATACGTTGTTTTTAATGATGGCTTTTTACAATAATTGGGCCAGCGCAAAGATAAGCATATCTATTAAATTTATTCATTTACAGTGTTTTTTCAGCCATAATAAAGCATCTGCTCACCGTGTCTTCTTTTATTATTTTAATATGATAGTCGAGGCGGGATAGGATTTGGGTGACGAATAACATGGAAGTGACGGAGTGTATTTCAATAAATAGCTTTGGAGAATACTTTTTTAAAGTCTTTAAGGCTCCTGCCAAGACCAGATGCTCTGCCCCCTCTACATCAATCTTTATCACTCGTATGTTTTCATAGTTATTCTCTTCAACGAACTTATCCAGCTGCTTTGCCTGAATGTTTTGACAAGTAAATCCGGCTTTTTCATATTCTGTGTCCTGTAAGGGCTTGTAACTATTTTCTATATATCCGCCGGTGCTTGTTTCATCGTCAATGTTTTTTGAAAAACAGAATTTTACTTCTTCATTGACATCTGATACTGCCACCGGCATTATTGAAATCCTCTCTTTCAATCTTTCATTTCGTGATAGATTCTTTTTAAGCCGCTCTACATTGTATGGATTAGGTTCAAATGCGATTACATTACCTCCTTTGTTTGCAAAGCCCATGCTGTGATAGCCAATGTGAGCGCCGATGTCCAGCACAATAGATTTCTCAAATGATATGTCATCCAGGTATTTCCAAAGAAACCCATCGTATTTTCCTGCAATCATTTCTTTAAATGCAGGCATTTCATTGTTGACGTAGATATTTATTCCTTTTAAATGCCCGCTTTGAATTGTATGCCAATCGGGTTTCAGTCTATCTCCGGTTTGCTTCCAAGATAACCTTCTTATCATTTTTAGCGCTATAGGAGGAATGAATTCTTTAAGGGTGTTTTTCATGCACTACAAAAACATACAGGCTTATAAGAATGAAAAAAAACATCCTGTTATCTTGCTCTATTATATCCTCACAATTTGAGCACCCAGCTTATTCAGGCGTTCGTCAATGCGCTGATAACCGCGGTCTATCTGTTCGATATTATGAATGGTGCTTTTTCCTTTAGCAGATAATGCAGCTATGAGAAGGGCTACTCCGGCGCGTATATCAGGAGATGTCATTTGAATGGCGCGAAGCGGAAACTTCCTGTTCAGCCCGATGACTGTGGCTCGGTGCGGATCACAGAGGATAATTTGCGCTCCCATGTCAATAATCTTATCCACGAAGAACAAACGGCTTTCGAACATTTTCTGGTGAATGAGCACGGTGCCGTTGGCTTGCGTGGCTGTTACAAGTACAACACTCAGGAGATCGGGTGTGAAGCCGGGCCATATAGCATCAGCAATAGTAAGAATGGAGCCGTCAATAAAAGTATCAATCTCGTAATTTTCCTGCTTTGGGATATATATATCATCACCTTTCAGTTCCATCTTTATGCCGAGGCGTTTGAATACATCGGGAATGACTCCGAGGTGCTCATAGCTAACGTCTTTGATAGTTAGTTCAGACTTCGTCATGGCAGCAAGGCCGATGAAGCTGCCAATCTCGATCATGTCAGGCAACATGCGATGGGTAGTGCCTTTCAGCTTTTCAACACCTTCGATGGTGAGCAGGTTGGAACTGATGCCGCTGATCTTTGCACCCATGCGGTTTAGCATTTTGCAAAGCTGTTGTATATAGGGTTCGCAGGCGGCGTTATAGATGGTGGTAATACCTTCTGCCAGCACGGCAGCCATCACAATGTTGGCTGTCCCCGTTACGGATGCTTCATCCAGCAGCATGTTTGCGCCTTTGAGGCGCTTTGCACTGACGGTATAAAAATTATCCTGGTCATTAAAATCAAAGATTGCTCCAAGACTTTGAAAACCGATGAAATGTGTGTCTAATCTTCTTCTGCCGATTTTGTCTCCTCCCGGCCTTGGAATTCTTGCTTTTCCAAAACGTGCCAGCAAGGGTCCTACAATCATAATAGAGCCACGCAAAGAACCAGCTTGTTTTTTAAAATCAGGCGAATTAAGATAATCAAGATTCACATCCGATGCTTGGAAAGTGTATTCGCCTTCTCTTGTTTTTTGAACTTTGACGCCAAGACTTTGTAAAAGCTCGATAAGTTTGTTCACGTCACGGATGTCGGGGATATTACTGATGGTGACTTTATCAGGCGTGAGCAATACCGCGCAGATGATCTGCAATGCTTCGTTCTTGGCACCCTGCGGCGTGATTTCGCCTCTTAGCTCCCTGCCACCGGTGATTTCAAAACTGTTGTTCAAATGAAAAGGGATTAAGGTAATTAGGGTAATAAGGAAATATGGTCAATAGGGGGTTACTCATATTACCCTATCTCGCTATTCCATTAATTACTTCTTTCTTCTTTTATGCTTATTATTATTATTGTTCTTCTTGATATTCGTATTGTTGGCAGCGTTCCTCTTGGCATTGATTGCAAGCAACTCATTTGTGTGATTCAACCGAATGTCTTCTTTGGGCTTAAGCTTGTTGCCGGATAACTTCACAAGATTCTCAATAATGGTTTCATCCGTCACAGAATCACGATTCCAGTTAAGGTAAGACATCTTCATGAAGTTGGCGACATTGTAGGTGAGCGCATCACGCTTTGCTTCGTCTTCAACCAGCGCAACTTCCTTCACCATATCTTCTATGATTTTTCCGAAGTGCCTGAATTTGATATTGCCAATTGGATACGCCACCTTCTTGGGTTTTGCAACAAGCGTGTTTTTACCCGGTATCGGGTAAGGAGAATCAACATCCAGTTTAAAATTGGAAATAATAAAAAGGTGATCCCAAAGCTTGTGTTTGAAATCCACAATGTCACGCAATGCAGGGTTGAGATAACCCATGATGGCAATAATGGCCTGTGCGTAACGGTTGCGTTCTTCACGGTCTTTGATGGCAATGGCTTGCTCCACCATCTTTTGAATGTTGCGACCATATTCAGGAATGATCAGATGACCACGTTGCGTGTTATATTCCATTTTGGAAATTATAAATTATAAATTTTGAATTATAAATTGATAAAGGGATCAGTTTAATTGCGTTAGCGCATTAAGTTGAGTTTCTTTCCGAAGAGCAAATAACTCAGTAACTTATTACTTTAAACAGTGCTGCAAGGTAGTAATAATAAGTAAAACGAGTCAACTAATGATCTTAAGCTTGGCAAATTTAAGAAGTAATTGCTTTTGCCCTATGCCTTCAAAAAAGATGGTGGCTTTTAAATCAGGATTCTTTCCTTCTAAATGGAGTACCTTACCAATGCCAAAGCGGCCATGCTCTACTTCCATACCTACTTGTATATTGCTTACGTCTTCGCCGACAAAATTCTTTATATCCGATGAGTTCATTTTTTTCAAATGACCTTTGGGGTTAAAGACAGGCTGTGGTGTTGAATTAAATGATGTTTGCTTATTGAAAATTTTACTTCTGCTGAAATCATTATTCCAACCGTGATTATTTTCATTCATGCGGGTTCCCCTGCCTGAAGAACCTCTTCCTCCCACTTCTTCCATATATTCGGGATCCAGCTCTTCAACAAAACGACTCGGTTCGCAACTGATGAGATTACCCCAACGATAACGGCTGGCTGCATAACTAATAGTCACTTTTCGTTCGCCTCTTGTTACTGCTACGTAAAACAACCGGCGTTCTTCTTCCAGGTCTTCACGCGAGTTAACAGAAAGCTGCGAAGGAAAAAGATTTTCTTCCAGCCCCACTACAAACACATGAGGAAATTCCAAACCTTTTGCAGCGTGAATTGTCATGAGGGATACTTTGTCATTGTCGTTGTCATCACCTTCATCAGCATCCGTGAGCAAAGCGATATCCTGCATAAAAACATCCAGCGTGCGCTTAGCAGGATCATCATCATACATCTCCTCGTCATTGCGCGGAGTAATTGAATTGCCTGTTTCAGTAAACTCTTTTATTCCGTTCAGCAACTCCTGAATATTTTCATAACGACTCAATCCTTCCGGCGTTTTATCAGCATACAATTCACGAAGCAACCCGGAAGAAGTTGCAATAATACTGGCAAGATCGTATGCATTAAGCTCTTTCAACTTCACTGAAAAGCTTTTTATCATGGTGATAAATTCGCCGATTTTCTCCCGTGTACCGCTGTTTAATCCAACATGATCACTGGACAATTGTTCCATCACCTCCCACAAGCTTTTATCCTTCTCTCCTGCCACCACCGTTATCTTTTCAATCGTTGTCTTGCCGATAGCCCTTGCCGGCACATTGATGATGCGCTTCAACGCTTCCTCATCATGGTGATTGATCACTAAACGGAAATATGCCAACAAGTCTTTAATTTCCTTTCGTTTGTAAAAAGAAAGGCCGCCATATATACGGTATGGAATGTTCATCTTCCGCAACGCTTCCTCCATTGCGCGGCTCTGTGCATTGGTACGATACAGGATAGCAAAGTCCAGATTATGCATCTGGTTATTCACTTTATCGTCGAAGATAGAATTCGCCACCATGTTGCCTTCCTCATTATCACTCAGCGCCTTCATCAGCTTTATCTTTTCTCCAACTACATTTTCCGTCCACACTTCCTTTGGTATCTGTGCCTTGTTGTTAGCGATGATGCTGTTGGCAGCGCTTACAATGTTCTTAGTGGAACGGTAATTCTGTTCCAGCTTGAAGATATTCAAATCGGGATAATCCTTTTCAAAAGAAAGAATGTTCTGGATGTTGGCGCCGCGGAAAGCATAGATGCTCTGTGCATCATCACCTACCACGCAAATATTCTCATGCACAGCAGCAAGCCTTTTCAAAATCATATACTGCGCATAGTTCGTATCCTGAAACTCATCAACTAATATATATTTAAACTTATGCTGGTACTTATGCAGTTCATCAGGATGGTCGCGTAGCAGCACAAACATGTTCACCAACAGGTCATCGAAATCCATGCCTGATGATTTGCGGCAACGCTTCACGTATAGCTCAAACAGTTCCCCAATCTTCGGCTTGCCGCTCAGATGGTCATCATTTGTGAACTCAATATTGTCCTGATATTCTTTATAGGAGTAAAGATTATTCTTGGCTGATGAGATGCGGTTCAGCACGAGGCTTGGCTTATAGACTTTATCATCCAGGTTTTGTTCGCGCAGGATGTCACGCATGAGGCTCTTGCAATCGTCCGTATCGTAGATGGTAAAATTAGGGGGATAGCCCAGCTTATGCCCTTCAATGCGGAGAATCTTAGCAAACACAGCGTGAAACGTTCCTATCCAGAGGTTGCGCGCTTCATTGCCTGCAATCTTCGCAATGCGCTCCCGCATGGATTTCGAGGCCTTATTAGTAAAAGTAAGCGCGAGAATATTAAATGAGTCCACGCCCATCTGCAACAAATGTGCAACACGGTAAGTAAGCACACGCGTTTTGCCCGATCCCGCACCTGCAATGATCATTATAGGCCCTTCCGTGTGAATGACTGCCTTACGCTGCGCTTCGTTAAGATGTTCTAAGTAGTCCCCCGTCATTTAAATTTATTCTTTTGCAAAAGTACTTTTTTAGGACGAGGGTTGATGAAAGAGAAGGAAAGTTTTGCACGATGCTTAATCTTCTTTTAAGAAGCCGCATCAATGATCTCAGAGAATTCAATTGCCTTGAGCGAAGCGCCGCCAACCAAACCCCCATCCACATCAGCGCATTTAAAAAGCTGTTCAGCATTTTCGGAAGTAACGCTTCCTCCGTAAAGGATAGAAATCTTGTCACTCAGGTGGTTTCCATATTTGCTTTTCACCAGCTCGCGTATGAAATGATGCATTTCCTGTGCCTGCTCCGGTGAGGCGTTAACGCCTGTGCCGATTGCCCAAACGGGTTCGTAAGCAATGATGCATTTATCAATGCCGTCATCGTTTACATGAAATAACCCGGTTTCAAGCTGTGTGGTAACCACATCGAAATGATTGGCTGCATTGCGTTCCTCAAGGGTTTCACCGCAACAGTAGACGGGCTGCAAATCATTTTCCAATACCCGTCTTACCTTCTCAGCCAATACATCATTACCTTCATTGAAATATTTCCTGCGTTCGGAATGCCCGACTATCACATACTTCGCACCTGCTGACCGAATCATGCTTGCAGATACTTCACCGGTATATGCACCCTTACGGTACTCTGAACAGTTTTGTGCTGCCAATGAAATCTTCGGCTGCTCTTCCGTAAGTTCAGAAAGAACAGGGATATATAAGAACGGCACAGCGAGAATGACTTCAGCCTTAGTACTTTCTTCCACATAAGCAGCAACTTTATTGCCAAGCTCCATTGCCTCCTGCCAGTCGAGGTTCATTTTCCAATTGCCGGCAATTATCTTATTTCTCATTGAAATGCTTCGGTTTACGGTTTACAGTTTACAAGTTAGCGTCTGGACCTTTATTTTAGAAATAACAGCGAAGTGTATTATATATCTACTCTGAAGTGCAACGAGGGAAGACATATTCACAGAACAGTAAACTGTAAACATTATTGTTATTATTTTCCCAAATAAGTTATCTTCACATCATCAAAACTTGGGAAATCGTTGTAATGCCACATAGCAATTACAGTTCCGTGTTTAAGAAGCATGAGACCGGGATTGGAGCGAATCATGGTTTTGAGCGTTGTGGCATCAGCGTTATAATACGGGAACATGGAATTATGCTCATGGCGGAAAGCATCCACTTCTTTCGGCGAAGAAGACGTAAGCCCGATAAATTTTATTTTGTTCTGATCACATAAATTAACAAAGTCGTTGATCTTGCCTTGTACTTTAGCATCGGTTTTATCCAGTTGATATGCGACAAGGAAGAAATAGTAGTTGGGGTTGTTAAGGATGTCTTCAGTATAGTCCGATCCTTGCATGTCAGTGATAGTGAAATCATGAATGGCGGGTTTGTCGGCTTCTTCCAGCATCTTATCCTTACGATCAACATACTGATAGGTTGAATCAATGGTGCTGATCTGTTCCGTAGTCAACTCTACTTCCTTTCCATTGTGCTTATATATAAACACCATTTCCACCTTTCCTTTTTTAGCATTCGGCGGCAGCTTCATGCCCTCTTGTATGTTTTTGCCGATCTTGTAAGGGCGAAAATCAATCATCGGCAGATGACGATAGCATTGAATGGAGAAAAACAATGACCCTGCAAAGCCAAGCCATGAAACTACCGTTGAAGGCATATCACCAAGCAGAGGACTAATGCTTTTCCTGCCGATAAAAATAAAAAGGATAAGTACGAGCAGCACCAAATCCTTTTCAAACGATTGAAGCGGCGTAAGGTGAAGCGCATCGCCAAAGCATCCGCAATCAGTTACTTTATTAAAGTACCAGGAATAGAAAGTAAGGAAGGTGAAGAAAATAATCATTAGTAAAAGAGACCATGCTGTAAAGTTCATTCTTGCGCCCATTAGTGTTGCTACGCCAAGCCCTATCTCGGCAGCACAAATAAGAATTGCCAAAGCCAGTGAGATATGACTCAGCCACTCCATGTGAAAGACAACAAAATACTCATCCAGCTTGTAAGAGAACCCAAGCGGATCGTTGGCTTTAATAAAACCGGAAATAATAAAGAGCACACCGACCAGAAGGCGCGATATATTAGCAAGTGTTTTCATTCGAAAAGTTTACAGTTTATAAATTGAGCCGCAAGTTAAAATCGGTTTGTGAATCAAAAGTGAATACTTTTGTCATGTCGCTAATCAATATTCATTAAAAAAGGTGCTGCAAGATACATTTTTCAATAGCAGGAATCCCGCACGTGCGGGATTGAACTGCAGAGGCACGTTATTGGATTTATCAACACCCGTGGTAATGGGTGTTTTTAATATCACTCCTGATTCTTTCTTTGATGGTGGAAGATACGTTGATGATAAAGACATGTTGGCGCAGGTTGAAAAGATGTTGAGCGATGGGGCAGCTATCATTGATGTCGGAGCGCAATCTACCAGGCCTCGTGCAACATTTTTGACTGCAAACGAAGAATCGAACAGATTAATGCCTGCTTTAAGATTATTGAGAAGGAACTTTCCCGATGCTGTTTTCTCTGTTGATACATTTTATGCTGAAGTGGCTAAAGCAGCTGTGCATGAAGGTGTGGATATTGTTAATGATGTTTCCGGCGGAACAATTGATCCCGGCATGTTCGACACCATCGCTGAATTAAAAGTTCCTTATATATTAATGCATATTCAGGGCGCTCCGCAAACCATGCAACGAGAACCTCATTATGAGGATGTGGTTAAGGAAGTACTCAACTATTTCATTGAGCGGGTGAATCAGCTTTGGTCAAAAGGCGTTCATGATATAATTATTGACCCGGGCTTTGGCTTTGGGAAAACGAATGAACACAATTACTCGCTTCTTAAGCATCTTGATCTTTTCCGCATGTTGGACTGTCCTGTTATGGCAGGTGTTTCAAGAAAGTCAATGATTAATAAAGTTCTGAATATAAAAGCCGCAGAAGCATTGAATGGAACCACCGTACTCAACACCATTGCATTAATGAAGGGAGCGAATATTCTTCGTGTGCATGATGTGAAGGAAGCAGTGGAGGCAATTAAGCTGGTTGAACACGTTAATAGTTATATATTATAAGTTATATGGGGATAGAGCTTGGTCATTGGTCATAGCTGTTGATTTACTTCTTCAATCGAATGTTCTAATGCTCTTCAATCTGTCCCGCACGTGCGGGATTGTTTTTGATATAAGAATGAAGAACATTTGATTGAAGAAGAAAGAAGGACGGTAATTATTTAATAGCATCAACTTATTTGACCCGTGACATAGAGTTTAACCTCCGTATAACTTATAACCAATAACGTATAACGTTTTAAAACTACCTTTGAAAACTAAAAACTAAAACCTATGGACAGAAGAATGATTACCACAGCCCTCACCCTTGACGGCTATAGGATTACAGAATCACTTGGCATAGTACGCGGCATTACCGTTCGCTCCAGGAGCATTATCGGGAACATTGCAGGAGGATTGCAAAGCCTGCTGGGCGGAAACATCAGCATATATAAGGAGCTATGCGAAAAAACAAGAAGCGATGCCTTCGATGAAATGGTGCAACATGCCGAACAAATGGGCGCCGCCGGGGTGATAGGCATGCGCTACGATGCAAACGAAGTAATGAATGGCATTACTGAAGTGCTTGCTTACGGCACTGCGGTGCGGCTGGAGAAAATATAAATAGCCCTATTCTTTAATAAACTTCGCTGCCCATCTTTCTTTCTCTCCGGCAACCTGAACAAAATATATACCGGAAGGAAGATTGCCAACATAAATGGCCTCACCCCCAACCCCTCTCCCAAGGAGAAGGGAGCAAGAGAGCATTTCTTGCCCAAGCAGATTTATTATAGAAAGAGTTGCTGTACCTTTAATGTGAGAGTAGGAAATGTGAATAGTGAGTTGATCGAAAGCAGGATTAGGAGAAAGAGAAATATAATTGTTAGTAGAAAACTCATTGATGCCTACGTTATTGGCGATAGTAATACCTACTGAAATCTTACAGCCAAACTCATTTGTTACAGCCACATTGTAATTGCCGCCGTGAGTAACAACGAGGAACGTATCAGTAGCGCCGGGAATAAGTGTTGTACTATCATACCATTGATAAGAAGTGTATGTCGGATCGGTAGTGCAAAACAGCGAATCATGATGCTGTCTTATTACAGGCGTTGGCGGAGAAGCAAATACTTTGATATGATTGGTAAAAGTAAGCGTATCAGTGCCGGTGCCATTGGAAGCGATAAGCCTACTATCAAAAGTGCCTGCAGAATCATAACATATACCTTGGGGATTTTGAATTGTGCTTGACGAAGGAGTGCCGCCGGGGAAGCTCCATTGCCATGAAGTGGCGTTTATACTAAGATCAGTATAATTAATACATTCACTGGAGCAGAAGGTCGAGTCACTTGATTGAAAATTAGCTGCAATAATGCAATTACTGCACGGGCAAAACTTTACAAGGTAGGCATCATAACCACCTGACGGACCAGCATAATTCATTTGAAAGCCGCCAGAAGCAATGTCAGCGTAGCTATCGCCCCACTCGGTATTTGATGCCAAATACACATTTTGTGCATTATCCAAAGTAAGACTTGTTGTTTGCCCTTTTTCGATTTGTCCATAATAGGTAGCACATTGACGGTTACCGCTGGTATCAAACTTCACCAGAAACACCAACAAATCTTCGGCATCTCCATAAGAATAGATGCAAGAATCTTGAAACCCTCTCCAGCCGATATTGGTACTGGGACAGGTGTTTGTTGTTCCCGCCAGAAACACATTTCCCACAGCATCGGTGCCTACGCTCCAGCCATTGGTATTTTTATCTCCGTAATAAGTAGCCCATAGGCGGTTACCGGCCCCATCAAATTTTACAAGGAAGGCATCATTGTTTCCCTTTAAAGTATCCTGAAATCCCGCCGAGGCGATACTGTTGGTGCTGGTAGTTGTTCCTCCTATATACACATTTCCTGTAGCATCGGTTGCTATGGAATTACTGCCATCACTACCCACTCCCCCATAGTAAGTAGCCCAAATACGGTTGCCATTAGAATCAAATTTTACAAGGAAGGCGTCAGCATTTCCTCTTAAAGTATCCTGAAACCCTCCCGAGGCGATGCTGTCGGTGCTGATAGTTGTTCCTCCTATATACACATTTCCTGTAGCATCGGTTGCTACGCTCATAGCTTCTGTGCGCCCGGCTCCCCCGTAATAAGTAGCCCAAATGCGGTTGCCATTGGCATCAAATTTTACAAGGAAGGCATTTGAATTAAAAATTATACCTGCACCATAAGTAGTCTGAAACCCTCCTGAAGAGGCAATTACGTTGCTGTCGCTACTGTTGGTCTGTCCAGCCAGGTACACATTTCCCACAGCATCGATTGTTACACTATTAGCAGCCTCCTGGCCCGCTCCACCGTAGTAGGTAGCCCAGAGGCGGTTACCATTGGCATCAAATTTTACAAGGAAGGCATCTTCATTACCACCGTAAGTATTTTGAAAGCCACCTGAGGCGACGCCTGCGGTATCGAAGGTAAATCCGGCCATATATACATTACCTGATGCATCGGTTGCTACGGAAGAAGCTATAGTACCAATTTCCCCACTGTAATAAGTAGCCCAAAGACGATTCCCATTGGCATCAAATTTTACAAGGAATGCACTCGTGCTGTTTATATTTCCCGCTCCTAACGTGTCCTGAAATCCTCCCGAAGCCAAACCGGGGCTTTGGGTGCTCCCTGTCATATACACATTTCCAGCTTCATCGGAGGCTATGCCATGTTCAGAGTCCGTGTTGTAACCACCGTAGTAAGTACCCCAGATGCGGGTGTTTTGTCCTGATGCAAATTGCGGGATGAATACTAATTTTAAAAATGCCGCTACGAGAGCGAAAGAGCGAAAGAGAGAAAGAGAGAAAGAGAGAAAGAGAGAATTTGTTTTTTCATTTTAATTTGGTTTTCAGGTTTATATATTTCTTAATAGAACAAAGGTCGTTGGAATAACAAAGCCCGTCAATAGCATAAACATGCCGTTCCCAATATTGCAAGGCCCATCCTAATAGCATGAACATGCTATTGCAATACAGGAAAAAAATGAATCTCTTTGCTGAAGAAATAATGTGAGGGTGCATTACTATTTTAAAAGTTTATCTTCACAATCGTTATCACAATCAGAATATGAAGGGACTTCTTACTTTTTTTTTCCTTTTACCATCGTTAGTATTTGCCCAAACATTTACCGATAGCACACGGTATGCCATACCTGCCAATGGAGATACATTGGATGTGCCTGTTAATGTTTCCGGATTAGTTAATGTAACAAGTTCCTCTTTCGGCTTACTAACACTTTGTCTCGATATCAGACATCAGCATATTGCTGATTTGCGAATAGGGTTACGTGCTCCTAATGATAGTATTATTATACTTGCTGATCAAAAGGGTGGAAGCGATACAGCCTATGCAAATACTTGCTTTCAGGAAAATGCAGCGAATGGATAGATATTTCAAGGAGTCGCTCCTTTCACCGGCTCTTATTATCCCGAACAATCACTCAATACATTCAATACAGGTTTAAATCCAAATGGTAATTGGAATTTAGTTGTGATTGATTTATTTACGCCAAAGGATACCGGATCAGTTTACTCTGTCAACATAACATTTGGCAGTAATCCGCCACCTGATCCTATATTCACGGGATGTTCGGTTGCAAATCCTTCAGGATGCAAATGTCCAGATGGAGTTTCTACTGATTGCGATTTGCTTCCTGATCTGACCGCCTCCGCTCTTGCAATCATCATAGATCATCAAGAATCACCCGGTCAACTTACGTTTAGCAACTCGACACCG
Source organism: Bacteroidota bacterium (assembly GCA_003151745.1). GTDB lineage: Bacteria > Bacteroidota > Bacteroidia > AKYH767-A > 2013-40CM-41-45 > PALSA-967. Next base: position 4,197 of record PLYJ01000264.1, on the reverse strand, counting down.
AACATCGGGTGGGGTCCGCTTGAGATTCATGGAATAGATAGTTGCTTTTGCGGTACTACTCCTATTTCCTGCCTTGACACATTGTGTCCTGACAGCACTCCTGTCAAGCAATTGGTAAACCAGCGTATTTACCATCGTAGCGGCAATATCATGACATATTATGATCGCCCTGCCGGAAAAATGTTTTATGATCGCGATCATGGCCATACGCATGTAGATGACTGGTCTTCTTATACTCTTCGAAGATCAACTCCCAATCCTGACGCGACTACCTGGCCCATCATCGGCTCAGGAACTAAAGAAAGTTTCTGCCTTATTAATCTTGGTGATTGCGATTCTTATTATGGGTATTGTATAGATAGCGCAGGGCATGTTTTACAAAACAAAGATATTCCTAATGCAAATTTCGGCACGATTAGCGGCTGCGGCACCAACCAGGGAATTTATCCCGCCAATATTGACATCTATGATGCCGGGGAAAATGCACCGGGAATTATTCTTCCTGCGGGTACCTGCAACGGAGATTACTATATAGTATCTATTACCGATCCTGATAATCATTTCCTTGAACAGGACAAAACAAACAATTGGGTAGCGGTACCGGTTACACTTTATCAACAATCGCCAGGAAACTTTGAAGCCGGTGGCTTCACATACAATGTGGCTGGAAATAATGTATCGTTCACGGCCAATGCCAGCTCAGCTGATTCCTTAGTATGGATATGGAATGATGGATCGGGATCATTAACTACTTCAACTTCGATTGCCTCTCATTCGTTTCCTTCGTCGGGTTCGTACATCGTGTGGTTGTACGCTTGGAATCATTGCGGACCAACCGTATCAGCAGACACAGTGCAAATACTTCCTGTTGGATTCAATAATTCATTGGAGTCAATAGTTTCATTCAACATACAGCCCAATCCTGGCAGGGAGCAAGTGATGATCAGCTATACACTTGTCAATGTTGCGGACGTGAAGCTTGAAGTTTTTGATGCTTTAGGAAAAAAGATAAAAAACATGGTAAACAGCAATCAACTTCCCGGCAAATACCAGGTTCACTTTGAGGTAAAAGCAGATCAGCTTTCTGCGGGCATTTATTTTATCAGGCTGGCAAGCGGATATAAAATTTTTAATAAAAGATTGGTTATCTACGAATAACGAATATATACAAATTTACGAATAGCGAAGGGCAGATAGTATTAACTGATAATAGATTCAAGTTTCGACACACTCCCTACCTCTATCTCTATCTCTTTCCTACTTACCACCCTCACAGAGGGGGTTAACAAAGTTGAGAATTTTTGTGCAGGCAGGTTTCCCAACCTGCTTGTTTTGTTTGGCAGGGATTGCTTCACGGAGCCTGTCCCGATTTTTTCGGGGTTCGCAAAGAAACTCTTTTTTGCTTTGCAAGGGGTAAAGATTTATCTTTGGGGAAAATTATTGTTATGAATGAAGTTGTGATTAAATATAAAACCGAGAGAACCTTAAATGCTTTAAAAGCTCTTGCAAAATATTTTGATTTTATTATTTCTTTTCAAAAACCCCAAAAGAACAAGGTGATTCTGATTAACGGAGTGCCTGTTGTTCCTGGCAACGATTCGGTGGATACATCAGACCTGGTGAAAATTTTTACAGGCAAAAAGATTAAAGCGAAAGAACTGAGAGCTAAAGCATGGCAACGGAAAAAATAGTCTGCGACACGGACGTAATGATTGACTACTGGGATGCGAGTCAATCGCGTCATGCAGAAACCAAAACTATACTTGAAAGGACTATCGGGCTTGACAATGTGGTGCTTTCTGCTATTACAAAAATGGAGTTGATGACAGGGGCAACTAACAAAGCAGATTTGGCGAGGATTAGCAAAAAGCTTGAGCGTTTTAATATTGCTCTCCTTAATGGCGACATCACTTTAAAATCTTTTGAATTATTGCATAGCTACTACCTGAGTCACGGCCTGTCGCTTGCTGACAGCATGATTGCGTCAACGGCAATTATTGCGGACTTAGAGCTTTTCACTTACAACGTGAGAGATTATAAATTCATTTCTCAGCTTTCGTTATTCAAACAATAGAGAGAAATAATTTTGTGAAGGCGGCTTTCCTATCTGCCTGTTTTGTTTGGCAGGGATTGGTTCACCGCGTTCGCAATGACTAAAAAATGAAAGGGGAGGTCTCCACCTCCCCTTCCCAACAGAAAAACATGAACCCCGTAGGATTTATCACGTTGGATAGGTATCCTACGTGATGAATATCCAACGGGGTGAACACAAAACGTTGCAAAGATAGGAAAGTTGGGGAGGGGGAGGAGGAGAGAAAAAGAATGACTCAAGATAAGTGGAGATGACAGGAATCGAACCTGTTTCTTTGGATTTTCAGTCCAACGCATAGACCAACTCTGCTACATCTCCAGGTTAGAGTTTGGTGTCAGAATCGAACTGACTACACTGGTTTTGCAGACCAGCGCACATCCATTGTGCATACCAAACATGTATAAAAAAGAAAAACCGCTTGCTACATCAGTAACAAGCGGTTTTTTTATTTTTTTCTTTATTCGCTAACAGACAAATAAAGCCCACTCGTTACCTTTTGAGTAACTAAAAAATGAGCTAAAGCAAAATTTACCTGTTGACATATTCATGGCGCAAATATACAAACACTTTTTTAATAACAAGGATTCATCTGAATACTACTCCTCAATCACAGGAAAGTCAGTATAATCAGCAATATACTTGCTTAAATCAATTCCTGAACATTCCACTTTGCCGGTAGAGTATGAAAAATATAAGTTCAAACTACCTTCATGGATGGAACCAATCTTATCATTTTCTAGATGGTCTCTCAAATAATCCTGGCGAATAATAACAGGTTTTGTCCATTGTTCATCATGCCGAACAACAAACACATAGTGAACAGGAATATTCCCAATATTTTTAAGTTGGTTAACCGGCAAATTGAATTGTGCGCTAAAGCTGCTTTGTCTTACAGTAGAAGCAGAAGTTTTTACCTGTACCCGTTTTAAAGTTCCATCACATCCTGCACCACAAAAATATCATCACCAATATCAACTTCAGGAATAGCAACATTCCAGCCGCGAGTTAAAAACTCTGACATCACAGTTAAGTGTCCTGCTTTGCCTAAATAGAGGTTATAATTCTTCTTCACTAATTTACTTTCTGTGTGTGCAACACTTTACCTGTTTGTGTATCAACAAAAAGAATTTCATCTACCTTTTTATTCAAGTCGGACTTATTATCAATTCCCAATAAAGCGGGATAAATGTAGTTTTCAAGCTTGCCATAATACCCTTCAAAGTCGCTCTTAGTATCATAAGCAACAAAAATATTGTTTGCAGGGTGCGAATCCGGAAACCAACCTCTAATTAACTTTCTTATGGATGGTGAAATACTGAAGTTATAGCCATCCATTTGTTTATATACATTAATTGTGATTGCTTCCATTTTTTCTATGTGCAAAGATACTCAAAGGCAGGAAACAAAAAAAGCCGCCCTATGAAAGGCTGCTTTTGTTTTTTAATTCAGATCAATTTATATTCCTATCAATTCATTTATGCTATAAACTTCATCAATAGCAAGAAAAGAAAGATTGCTCTCATCAATGATTTCATAGTCCTTGCGCTGCTCAGGAGTTAAACTTTTGAGCACCGGAAACTTTTCGAGGGGAACAATGAAGGTTCTGTCATTATCAAGATGAACAAATAATATGCTGCTATTGATAAATTCAATTGCCCGAATAGCAGGCGTATGGATGGTTGCAGTTGTCATTTTCTAATTGCTTTAACAGGTTTATTATTGTAAAATAGCTCTAACTGTTTTAAGAGAACACTTCTATGTTGCTTTATTAAGTTTTCTATTTCCTTCAATTCTACTTCGCTAAACTCGCCTTTCTTCTTACGATCTAATTCAATTTCAGGTTCGAGCCAGAATTTACAAGCTCTTTTAAATCCTCTATGAGAATATGTAACATGAACATGCTTTCTTGTTTCATAAATGTCCGTACCATAAATCAGGAAGATATACTTCGCCAGTATTAACAGTTTTCCCATAATTGAGGTTATGACAAAATTAATAAAAATAAAAAAGCTCCTTCCAATTTTCATCAGAAGGAGCTTTTTCAATTTCTTGTGGAGAATATCGGAGTCGAACCGATGACCCCCTGCTTGCAAAGCAGGTGCTCT
>PLYJ01000272.1 GCA_003151745.1 Bacteroidota bacterium | reverse complement strand
GGCCTTTCTACTTCATGGTACCCGATACGGTTGATATCTTGAACACCAAGGCCATTATCGCCACTCTCACCAAAGACCAGAAGATGTTGATTTATTGCGGGTTAAAGAAGTTCTATAAGCTTAAGGATTTTGTCTGACCGCACTTTACCCCACTTTACCGCAGTTCACGCCGAGGCTCCTATTAAGTGAAAACATACCGGCCTGCGACACAACATATTCATTAATAGCTATGCATTTGTAATTTTACCTTTCTCAATGTTGTCTTGATTTTATTAATGATTATTTTTCGAGTACATTTTTTAACGTGGACAAACTAATATCCATTTGTTTCGCAAACATTTTTTCAAACATTTGTATCAGTATGTTCAGAGGATATTTCATTGTACCGGAATGGATCAAGTTTACTTTGGTTTGATTATCTGATATAGATTCTGTGTCCATGATTAAAGAGGCAGTGAATGCAATTGGTTTTACAAAACGCATTTCTGTTTCAATTCTCTTCCCTTCAATTATGTTTTTAATTTCCTTTTCTCCTTCACCGACATTTTTATTTCCGCTAAATGCAAGAATAAATCCAACCGTTCCATCTGTACCTTTAAATTCTTCTTTCTTGTCGGGGTCACCCTTTGCATTTTTGTTCCACTCGTCTTGGTTTTTGAGCAGTTTTAAATAGTCAAATACTTTTTGACGAGACGCATTGATTATAATTTCTTGTTTAACATAATGTTCCCTCTTCGTGAAAAGTCCAATGATTAACAGCAAGGCAATGATGCCTGCCACTATAAGTAGAATTGAAATTAGGGTATTCATATTATTGTTTTTTAATTGTTACTATTTAGTCTGTTCAACTCCTTCTCGTATCGCTGTTTCAAGTGTGTCAATATTTATGTCTTTCAGCGTTTTGAACTTAATGCAATAGCCCGTTACACTTGCTTTGCCTATTGTTTTTCCGTAGGTTTCGGGCAAATACTTTTTGTCCTCAATACCCATAATATAAACTGAAATTCCAGTCGTGTTTGCACTGATTCCAATTTGATAAAATTCTTCGCTTGTTCCATTAGCATAGTTGATAGTTTGCGTCCCATACCCAATATTAGGATTAGAAACGATTTTACCTTTATCGTCTTTGCCGTCTAAGAACCATAATTTACATTTTGGCAACGCTTGAAGTATGTGTTTGTGTAACACCTCAATGTCTGCACGTTTTGGTTCAGTTTGGCTGTCAATATATTTTTTGATTTGTTCTTGTATGTTCATATAAAATAACTTTTGTCAAACCTTGTTAATGGTTCTTTGCTTTTTCGTTTGTCGGCTCATAGTAGGAATTTAATTGGAATCTATATTTACTTGTTTTGCCCCTTTGAAAATGGCATATATTGCCATTGCATGTCCGTGACCCAAATCAAAATCCTTTTTGAGCCACGCAACAATTTCTCCTGCTTTAACGCCGGGTTTCAATAAACCCTTCTTTTCAGCCAATTTTTTGAAATCGTCAGAAGTTTTACCTGTCTTTGCCTTAATGTTGTCTATGTATGCTTGAAATGACATAATTTATAATTTATTCTGTTATTTATTTAGGCATTTTGCTCATATCCATATAAAGCAGATTCCAGCGATGTCCATCGAGGTCAGCAAAACCACTACCGTATAACCAACCCTGATTTTCCCCCGGTTCGGCAAATACCATACCTCCGGCAGTTCTTGCTTTGTTCGTCATTTCATCAACTTCCTGTCTACTTTCAGCATCAATTGAAAATAAGACTTCTGAACCGATCTTAGTGTCAGAAACCTCATGGCGAGTGAAGCTCTTGAAGGTTGGCTCTTCAAAAAGCATCACAATAATCTTTTTATTTCCAACAGCAAAGCCATCCTTACTGTATTGAAGGTTGAATGCAAATCCAAGTTTGGTGAAAAACTCCTTTGATTTGGCAAGGTTTTTTACCGGCAGGTTAATCCATAGTTCTTTTGTCATATTTTTTTGTTTTAAATGTTGTTGAGAATAAAGATTTATATTCTTTGTTATAAATAAGTATCCAGTTATTGCCGAACTTGTCTGTAAGGTTACCAATCATTGCCCCGAAGGCTGTTTTTTCAATCGGATGTTCGGCATTACCATCAGTGGAAAGTTTTTTGTAAATGGTTTTTATTTCATTTTCACTTTTACAAATTAATGAAAGGGAAACTGCATTCCCCTTTACAAGTCCGCTTGTGGGAACCATATCGGAACCATACAATATCAAAGCTCCTTTTGTAAGGGTAGAATGCAGTATGCAGTCTTTCATCTTTTTAGACATTTTACCTGAAAACGGGGAATCACCGACCTTTTGAAATTGGAGATTGCCACCCAAGCATCTTTTGTAAAATGCCATAGCTTGCCTGCAATTCCCGCTGAATGTAAGATGAGCGATTATTTGGGTCATTATTTTTTTCTGAAATTAAACATCCAGCGAATTCCATATTTATCCAAACAGCATCCCCAGAGAGCACCCCAAAACTGGTCTTTCAAAGGTGCAAGATCAGTAGCCCCGTCGGATAATAATCTGAATAACCTTTCGGTTTCTTCCTTGGTATCTGGTTCGAGGTTAATGGTTGTGTTGTTTCCAATTCTAACTTTATGTCCCATGCTTTCCATAGAATCATTACCCATTATTTCTACTCCGCCAAGAATGGGAAGGGCGACGTGCATCATCTTTTTCTTGTCTGAATCTGAAAGTGATGGCATTCCAGACTGTAGTGGTATATCGCCCATGCGCATCGGTTGTTCCGAAAATTCTGTTTTAAAAACTGATTTGTAAAAGTTGAATGCTTCTTCTGTGTTTCCGGAAAAATTAAGATAAATTGCTGTCTTTGCCATTTTGTTTGTTTTTAATTTATGTATCACTATTTTAGTTTACAATGCAAATATGGTGCATTTTTAAAAAAAGCGGCAGTGGGAAAAATGACAACTTGAGGGGTTGATTATGACAAGTAGAAATATTATTTTTGTTCCATGAAAAATATATCCATAATAATTCCTGAAACTGCAATAATGGAAGCAATTGCTGACCCACATTATATGTTTACTGCCGCCAATGAATTTTTAAAGGCTGAGGGTAAGAAACCTTTGTTTAATGTAGAATTGGTTGGATTAAAGAAGCAAGTAAAATTAATGAATGATTTAGTTACCATTCATCCTGATAAAACAATTGATGAAGTAAAAAAAACAGATTTAATCTTTATTCCTGCAATTAGTGGTGATATTAAATACGCATTGGAAAAAAATAAAAAATTTATTCCGTGGATTGTTGAACAGCATAACAAAGGGGCAGAAGTGGCTTCATTATGTATAGGTGCTTTTTTATTAGCTTCTACCGGATTATTGAACGGGAAAAAATGTTCGACTCATTGGCTTTCAGCAAATGAGTTTAGAGAAATGTTTCCTGAAGTGGATTTAGTTGATGGCAGTATTATTTCAGAGGAAAACGGTATTTATTCTAGTGGAGGGGCTAACTCATACTGGAGTTTGTTATTATATTTATTAGAAAAGCATACTTCGAGAGAAACTGCTATTCTTGCTTCCAAGTTTTTCGCTGTTGATATTGACAGGGATAGTCAGAACAAATTTATGATGTTTAAAGGGCAAAGAAATCATAAAGATCTAGCCATTCAAAAGGTACAAGATTACATTGAGAATAATATTGATGAGAAAATGACTATTGAAGAGTTGGCTGCTATAGCTGCTTTAGGTAGAAGAAGTTTTGAAAGAAGATTTAATGAAGCAACAAATAATACTCCTATAGAATATATACAGCGGGTAAAGATAGAAGCTGCAAAACGAAGTCTTGAAACAAGTAGAAAAAATATAAATGAGGTAATGTATGATGTGGGCTACACGGATACCAAAGCATTTAGGGACTTGTTTAAAAAAATAACAGGACTTACACCAATAGAATATAGAAACAAGTATAATAAAATGTCTTTGGAACCTACTGAGAATTTAATTTAGAGAATGTAGAGACTTACGCACCTTATGTACCACCCATACAGGATTGTTGAACCCATAAACATCTGGTAACCAATGTATGAAAGAGAACTGAAAGGATGTGAAATAAAAAACGCCTGAATATCAGGCGTTTAATTTAAAAGTACCCGGGACGGGACTTGAACCC
>PLYJ01000219.1:3705-5436 GCA_003151745.1 Bacteroidota bacterium | reverse complement strand
TTTACCGATTTAATTTCATTTAATCTTTTTGTTAGCGGCAGTTTTGGTGTTTACTTCAAATTGTTGTCTAAGATTTCTGATAATTCCTTCGTGTCTAAACCTCCTATTTTTTTGGTTGTCAATATGCCTTTTGAGTTATAAAAATATGTTGTGGGTCTGACATTAATACCTGATTCGCTCAACGGTCTGCTGGATTGAAGAAAAGTAAAAGAGTAAGTGTTTTGTTTCTTAAACGACAATATTTTTTCAACCGTCTCGTCTGAAACCATTACAAAATTAGCTTTGTCACCAAAGTCCTGTTTGGCTTTTTCAAAGTCTGGAAACTCTTCTCTACAAGGCGCACACCATGTCGCCCAATAATTAATAACTAAAGGCTTACCCGAAAAGTCTGAAACATTTACAGAGTTTCCATTGAGGTCTTTCATCTGAATTTTTTCTATGGCAATGTCAGGTGTTGATTGATGTTGAAATTTTTTAATTACAACATAAATTCCACCTACAGTTAATATAAATCCAATTACATATCCTATCCAAAAGGTTTTTTTATTCATTGTCCTGATTTGATTTTTACAAAAAACAGTATCACAATAAAAACAAGAATGGCAACTGTCCCAATGCCAGAAAGGATTCCTATTATTAAACTTTTACTTTTATTCATATTGTTTGTCGTTGAGATGTGTCTGTAAAATTGCCGCTAACATATTTATCAATGAAGTAGAAGTTGCCAAATTAGTATAAATTTTNNCAGCAATGTTAGTTTATATAGTTGAAGTTGACAAGTATTTATTTTATATTTTCAGGTTATCAAACAGGCATTTCCTGTGGTGCACTGGGAGTTAAGCCAGCCATTTTAAGCTTAAACAAGCTTTTTACCGCCAAAAACAAGCTTTTTAACAGACTTATGTACGTTTGTCCCTGACTTATATAAGTTTGTTACAAACTTATGTAGGATTGCCTCTGACTTACATAAGTTTGTCACAAAAGTATGTACAATTGCCAAAAACCTCAAAATACCTATAAAAAGCCTTAAAAAGGCGTTTTCTGGATTTGCTTCATTCAGTGGCAGGGTTTGAAAAAGCCATCCAAGCTGCGGGGTTTGGAGGCGTCTGTTAAATCATTCGATTGCATTTTTCAATCAAATTAAATCAAATTAGCCAAAAATCCGTCTTTTTCTTCAGTAAGCACCCAAAAATCACCCACATCTTTTGAAGCGTTATGAGTATCCTTTCAAATTTTATGGGTAGATTTTGAAAGGTTATGTCTCAACCGGTGTGGTGATGAGTAGATTCTGAAATTTGATGGGTAAACTTTCAAATTTCACTCATAAGTTTTCCGTGATTATGAGGGAAACTTCAATGGTTATGAGTAAAATTACAGGGTGATGGGAAGATTTTGAAATTTTATGGGTAAACTTTCAAAAGTTACTCATCATCATTCAAAGGCTATGAGTAATTTTTGAACGGTTACCGGTGACTTGTTGGTGGTTAGCGATCATCAATGAATGACTACCCATCGGACGAGAGTGATTATAGGTACCTTCAACGTGTTTAACATTCGATTCACGAAATTTACTAATGAGCAAAGCAAGCATACCGGATGATTAAAAAGAAAGAATAGTAGCTTAACACGTTTTACCTGAAGATTTTGAATGATTTCTCATCAATTCAATCTAACGAATGGTGGGTAGTTGGTCAATTTGTCCCGCATGTGCGCATAGGCGTCAACCTAAGA
>PLYJ01000219.1:0-3660 GCA_003151745.1 Bacteroidota bacterium | reverse complement strand
TTTTGTTAGGTTGACGCGTATGCGCTCATGCGGGGCTCGCAATGACGTGAATTGCTGTTGAAGGTTGGTAAAACTAAATACGGTATTAAGAAACTGCGTAAGCTGGCTTATGCTTCTCTTAAACAGATCGGGGAGCTGTCTTTTTAATGATTTCTCTCCGGTAACCTATTTCCGAATGTCATTTATATTCACAAACCCTCCTTATACCCCAAATTTCCATCACTTTGTCAATAAATGGTCGTCGGTTATCCATAACGAGTCTCTCATTAAGGTTAATTAGTCTCCGGTGTGTACACACTTGAGGCTCGTTAATACATCTTTTTGCCCCGTTTCACCTCAATTTTTAAAGAAGCATACATAACTGCCTTCAGTATTTACTCACGGGCTGCTCGATGATACATTCAGGTTACCGGTTAATATTCATTTTTGTATCGTTTCACCGCAATTGCAGAAGAAATACATATAACTATCTTCGGTATATACTCATCTTTATTATATAAATGAGAACCTTTGCTGACAAACGTGGCGTTAAACTAAACAATTAGATACATAAAATTATGAACTTCCTTCATTCAAAGCCATTCTATTTAATTGACAGGCAAGATGCCACAGTGCTTGCATACAATGATAGACTTGAAACTGCTATAGGCTCTGATGTGACCAACCACCGGCTATAAGAACATTTTAATAACGTATGAAACGGAGTCAAACAGGGTGGAAAGTTCAAATTAAGTGTTAAATTTGATTGTTCTCACATAAAGGGATATGCAACCCGAGAGAAGGATCCATTGATTATGCATTTTATTTTAACTTAATTTGTCATTTGCAGTAAAACAGTCTTCAGATACTTTTGTCGAATAGCCATTCAAAACGGGTGAGCAAGTATAAATACATTATTGCAGTATTTTTCTTTTTACTGAGCAACCTGCTTTTCGCTCAGCAGGATGTAAATACAGACTCTCTTCAGAAGGTAATTAAAACTTCTAAGGATGATATATCTGTACTCATGTCTTTGATTATGGTAGGAGATAAAACTTTTTATTCGTATCCTGATTCCGCGTTAAAGCTTTTTGATAAAGCGGAGAAAATGGCGCTCAAAACGATGCAGAACCAGCCGTCGGATGCGGTAACCAATCAGCTTCAAAAATACCTCGCTTCCTGTTACTATGACAAAGGTGTTATATATGATCAAAAAGGAGATCCGTTGAAAGCGCTGGGCTATTATAACCAGGCATTGAAGATATATGAGAAAACAGACCGGAAATATGGCATTGCCCGTGTGCTGAACAGCATAGGACATATATATCAGTCCGGCTTGAACGATACAACCCATGCACTGGACTGTTATTTAAAAGCGCTTAAGTTATATAATGAGCTTGGCGATACGCTGGATACAGCAGTCATCCTGTCTAATGTAGGGTCTGTATATAAAATGAAAGGCAACGTGGTGATTGCAAAACAATATTACTTCAGAAGCTTAAGAATTAATGAAAAAATTAATAATGCACATGGCATTGCGCAGGTTTCAAGATTTCTTGCTGAAGTATATAGAGATGAGGGTCACACTGACGATGCTATTGCAGGCGCAACACGGAGCCTGAAGCTTTATAATCAAACGGGCGATATGGAAGGATCTGCCGGTGACCTGGTTTTTCTTGGAGATGTCTACTTTGTTCAGGGCAATGCTCAAAAGGCGAAGGAAATGGCATCACAGGCATTGCATATAGCTGAGAGAAATAACTACCGCATCCTGATTAAACAAGCAGCATTCTTATTGAAAAAGATTTTTAAAGAAGAAGATAAATACCAGGAAGCGCTGCGCATGAATGACCTCTACAACAGCATGCGCGACACGACTGAAAACAAGGATGAACAGGCAAAAATAATCAGGGATTTAATTTATTTCGAAAACAGGAATAAGGCATTGGTGGACAGCATAAAATTTGTTGCAGCCCAGCAGGAAAAGGATAATAAAATAGCACAGCAGCAAATATTAATAGAAGGGCAAAGAAAGCTGCGCAATGCCTTTGTTATTATTGCCCTGTTTGTGTTAATTGGCGGCTTGCTGCTCTTTAACCGTTACCGTCTTAGCCTCAGGCTCAAACAAAACCAGTTGCAGGTGAACTCTTTGGAGACGCAGCAGAAACTGCTGCGGGCGCAAATGAATCCCCACTTTATTAATAACGCGCTCAATTCCATTCAAAGCCTTATCCTCGGAAATGAAACGATGCTTGCGGGCGAATATCTTGCCACCTTCTCGCGCCTCACCAGGGCCATACTGGAGCAAACAAGAAAGAAGTCCATACCTTTAAGCAAGGAAGTGGAAACGCTGGGCATGTATCTTGAAATGGAAAAGCTCCGCTTCGATAATAAATTTGATTACAAAATTGTTTTGCCTGAAACCATTAATGCAGAAAATGTTTTTATTCCTCCTCTCCTCATCCAGCCTTTTGTGGAGAACAGCATTCTGCATGGCATCATTCACAAAAGCGGCAAAGGAAAAATCAGTATTGAATTCGCACAAAATAACGGCACGATAGATTGCACGGTGCAGGACGATGGCGTAGGCCGGGCAAAGTCAAAAGAAATAAACAGCAAAAAGACAAAGACAGGCAATGCAATTGCCACACATCTTGCGCAAAGCAGGCTGGCGTTGATAAACCATAACAAAGCAGAGGCTATCAGCATCACCGATCTCAAGGATGAAGCTGGTAATGCCTGCGGTACGAAGGTCATCTTAAAAATACCGTTGATGGAGAATGGAGAAGTAAGAATGCAAATTTATTCTTAATTTTATCCGATGATAAAAGCTGTCATTATTGATGATGAAGTACGCAGCCGCAAAACGCTGGAGATGTTATTGCAGCAACACTTTGCCGACATTGAAATTGCAGGGCAGGGCGAAAATGTAAAAACAGGATTAGAGCTGATTGATAAAGCGCAACCCCAGCTTGTCTTTCTCGACATCGAGATGCCGGATGGAAGCGGTTTTGATCTTCTTCGCAAAGTAAAGGATTATAGCTTTGAAGTGATCTTCACCACTGCCTTCGATGAATATGCCCTCGAAGCATTCCGGTTTTCTGCGATTGGCTATCTGCAAAAACCTGTTTCCGCTAAGGAGTTTCAGCAAACTGTGGCAAAAGCGATAGAACTGATTACGTTGAGGCATGGCAGCAGGGAAGGACAAATAACTGCCCTGCTGGAAAATTACAGTAACCCAACCGGCAAGATGAACAAGCTTATCCTGCCTGATACAGAAGGATTCATTGTTATTCCCATTGTTGATATTGTTTACCTGGAAGGAGACAGGAACTATTCAAAGATATTTCTCACCAATAAAGAGTCTTTGTTTTCCAGTTATAACCTGGGCTGGTATGAAAAGTTTTTGGATAAAGGATTCCTGCGCATATCACGGTCGCATATAATTAACATTGCTCATGTCACCCGTGTTTCAAAGATGGAAGGCGGAACTGTTACAATGGTCACTGATGTGCAGCTACCCATTTCAGGCTTGAAAAAAGAAGAGCTCAAGAAGCTGTTTTTATAATTTTCTTCTCCATGTGCGGAAATCGCTCACCGGAAGGATCGCCTATAATCCCTGAAACCACCCGAAAATTACCTGTAATTACATGATTCTTTGTCCCTTCCTGAAATAGCTTG
>PLYJ01000043.1 GCA_003151745.1 Bacteroidota bacterium | reverse complement strand
AGTCCGTAGGACTGTTCTGTTTGTAGAAAAGGAAACACAAGGTGTACAAAGCTCCGTTAGGAGCGACCTGAAAAGGAAACGTTCTGAAATCACTATTATTATTTGATTATCAGCTATTTGCATTGATATTTATTTTTGTTAGGTTGACGCGTATGCGCACATGCGGGATTGGTTAAGTTGAATGAATGCCGTAGTTGTCCGCCCATAAGCCCACTTCACGAAACTACGCGAACGTGGAATGCTAAAAGCAAAATAATTTATTAATTTTACTTAATATTAAACCCATCAGAGTGAAGAACTCTTTTTGATGGGTTTATTCAATTTTGGAACTACTTGAAGGTTAGTTTTCTCAAGCCCCTTTTTAACACTTTCTACTCCTCGCATTTCACAAATCTTCCATTTTAACACAAATTTTCAACATTTCAATAAAAAACAGTGACAATCTACATGTAAACAGTAACTGTTTCTATGTATTTTTTTTCAATCACTATGTATTTCTTAACTTTTTCTATATAATCTCTTTCAATTTCTATGTATTTCGTAACTGTTTCTATGTAAATTCTTTTAATCTACATAGTGATTGCAACTGTTTTCACAATGAATTTTATAAGAATAAGTATGATTCAATCCATTCATATATAACTTATTTTTAAATAACACCGGAACATTTTAAAAGACCCTTGCGTTGAAATAGCTCAACTAATCTTAAACACTATGTACACCACACAAGCAAAACCATTCTATTTACTTGATCCAAACAGTCCGTTGATTGATGCTCATCGTCCGTCTATTGAAGTAACCGTAACATCACCGGTAAGAAAGCTTGCCTTTAGTGTTGCTCCTGAAGTAATTGAGCTGAGGGATATAACAGGCCCGCAGGAAATAATTCTTGCTTTGCAGCATTTCCCTCAGCATATAGAAAAGATGCTGGGCACGTTGCATTTTGATTTCGAGATGAAAGAAGGAAGCGAACTGTTCATTCCTGAGGCAGATTGGAAAAAGAAACCCAGGTACTTACGTTGGTTTCGCGCTATGAGCACGCTCGAGGTTATGCCTTTCTTTGTGCAGGATAAAGATGTGCGCCTATATATGCTTGCAGGCGATTACCTTGCCGGCGGCAGGATGCATGTAACAAAAAGGGAAACAGGCGGGGGCAGGTTTAAATACGAGTTAAAGGGAAGGACTATACCGGAGTTTTGTAAACGGTTGTTTAATTTCTGCAACCAGTTCATGATGTATTGTCACGGCACAGGCTTTGACCCCAAAGAGCCCATTATTGAAATGCTTGCAGACTATACGCTGCCTGTGCATTACATTGATGTGCTTAAGCAATACCAAAAAGACATGAAGGATTATAAAAGGATATATAGTACGCAGGAATCAGGTTATCGCTTTAAGGCTGCGTGATTTCTGAGAGAGGGAATAAAAAAATCAACCTTTCCAGATCACTTCAATAATCCAAACAAGCAGGGCACAAATCCAGATGAATGCAAAAGCACCCGCGCCGCCAGAGCCGAAGTATGTGTACCAAAGGTACTCTTTAGCAGCTTTTTCTCCTAAGTTGGGGATAATATTCTCTTCCATGATTTTTAATTTTCGTTTGCAAAAGTATTATTTGTTTTTGAATATTAAACTATGTGCGAATTACGAATCAAAAACGAATCCCGAATAACTCGGGACAGGTGTACGAATATCCGGGCGGCTCCATTCGTATATTTGTAATAAATTAGTAATTCGTAGATGTTTTACAGAATCTCTGAAAATTTTTTCCTTCCTTTCAAAAAATATTGCGTGATGATGTTGATGTGGTTGGGAGCAAAATAGTTTTGCTTTACTGATGATTTAATTTCAATCCTCTTTTTCCTGAGCTCGTCCTTATGCCTAAAGCAATACCAATGTGCTTTCAACACTGCCACAAAAGCCCCGGGATGGCCTGAAACAAGAAATTTTATTGCTGCAAGACGGTCTAAAAAAGTCCGTATTCTCCAGATGGCTTGCAGGTCTTCATCGGGAGCATTTTTATAAATCATGGTGAGGTTGTTGCGAAAGTTTAAATATGTTTTGCGGGGATTGTTTTTATCTAATGTCCCTCCTCCCAAATGATAGATGGTTGACTGCGGGCAATAGAGAATCTTAAACCCTGCACGGTGAATGCGCCAGCACAGGTCAATCTCCTCCATGTGAGCAAAGAAGCTTGCATCAAAGCCGCCCAGCTCATGAAAGACTTTTGCCCTTATAAACATACATGCGCCGGAAGCCCAGAAAATCTCTTTCTCATCGTCATACTGTCCGGTGTCTTCTTCGATGGTGTTAAAAATTCTTCCGCGGCAGTAAGGGTAGCCATACCTATCTATATATCCTCCTGCTGCTCCTGCATATTCGAATCGTGCTCTGTCAGCGTATGATTTTATTTTAGGCTGGCAGACGGCAATGGTTTTGTCCCTGTCCATCAGGGCAATGGCAGGCTCAATCCAGTTGGCAGTTACTTCCACATCGGAGTTGAGCAATATATAATACTCCGCATCAATGTTTTTTAATGCTTCATCATAGCCGCCTGCATAGCCGAAGTTTTCTTTGTTCTTAACGATGCTGACTGAGGAATAATTTTTCTTAATAAAATCATTGGAATCATCCGTTGACGCATTGTCAGCCACGATGACATCAGCAGCTGCGGAATGGAGAACGACGGAAGGAAGGAATTGTTCTAAAAGTTTCTTTCCGTTCCAATTAAGAATAACAACTGCTGTCTTCACAAAGGGAATTAAGGTTTAAGGTTTGAGGTTTAAGTTTTTTTTCATCTACGAATACGAATCATTACGAATTACGAATGGGCTGCCATTCGTAATTCGTAATGATTCGTATTCTTCGTATTCGTAGATGACATGTGATACTGCCAACGCCTATGAGACGTGACCCGTTATTTGGGATTATTAAAATCTTCCTCAGCTTTTTTACCGTAATGATCGGGAACAGTGGTTTGATCAAAGTCCGTTCCTGCCTGGTTTGTGCGTGAGTAAAGATCTATTTCCCAGCGCTCGTTATATACTTCTCCAATTGCGTCAGAATGAAGAAGCGTGTAAATATTGCTGGCAGGTTCATGGCAGTAAAAAAGAAACTTGCGGTTGCTTTGATTGGCCAATTTATAGTAATGCCATATCTCATAGGGATAGGCTGCTGGTTCATTCTCTTCCTTTGTTATCGAATTAGGAGGGCCATACTGAAGATAAACGCGTCCGCGATCTGTGGCGTATCCCCGCATAGTCCGTGTTGAATAGACTGCATTCACTTTTTTTACTTCAAGCAAGTAATCTCTCCATGCCTTTTCAGGATTGGAAGAATTGCGCTTTACCCAGAAATCATAAAAGAACTGCTGCATGTATTTTAGATCAGCAATTTGCAGTTCGTTATCAGCAAAGTCGTCTTCATTGCGTGAGGAAATAGGACGAACCGATTCTATATAATCTTTCATGGTGTCCTTGTTAAGTATATACGATACGAATGTGCTTGAAACATCCAGCGCCCGCACATCACCCGTTGATTGAACGACAGGTTTAGAGTTGCTCCGTTGAAAGAAGACCTGCTTTGTAGCAAGCAAAGCATTATTTTTATTCCGCACCTCAATGGTGAGATCATAATTGCCGGAAAGCAGATCAGTGATCGGCAATTCCGTCATAATAACGCAAACAGCATCAGGTGTTTCACGCTTGAAGCTCGCCAGATTATGAGCGATGTACTTGTTATCATGATCTGAAATAAAATAGTTAATAATAAAGGGTTCATCTTTGAGAACAGCCTTGGTATTATATATCTCTGCATAAAATTTAATGGCAGTCAATACCTGCGGATAATAATCAGAAACTAATGGAATAATATTTAGCCCGCTTTTCGTAAAGTTATTATCTTCTGTGGCCTTGGTGGAAGAAGCTACCAGTTCAATATCGGAGACGGCAATCGTGTCCTTTGGAAAATAAACCTTCACCGGGCGGTGCGCCGAAAAGGACTGCTCAGGAGAAAACTTATCGCTGATCTTTATGGCAAGATCATAATCTCCGTTTGGCAGAAGGATGCGTTGCTGGTCAATAAAGTCTGTGCGGAATACAGAAGAATCATCAAGCACGGGGCCAAGCAGATTATATTTATCGTGATATTTTATTTCACCTGCCTGTGTGAACGTTAATTCTACCTCCACCTTTCCCTGAAACTTGCCTTGAATGTCTTTGATTAGCTTTACTGAATTCCCAACCACGTGCAGGTACGTTTCAACATAAGGACCTTTATCAGGTGAATTAAAAGTGCTTAGCGAAAAGAAAGCATTCAAATTACCGGCACCTGCTTGGCTGAATGACAGTAAAACTATGCTAAATAACAATGACCACTTTCTTGTCATTTTAAGAAGACTATTCATTGCAAATATCTAAAATGTAAAGTTACGGCAAATTGATTAAAAACCAATACATGCCACAGATTCACAGATTACTTTTTGTTCCAATTTAATCTGTGAATCTGTGGCAATTTTTTCAGTCTTCTGATTTTAGCTACCTTAGTAAAAAGTTTTTCACATGGAGCGTTGGATAAATTAATGGAAGTATAAAACATTATGTATATAATCAACGTATATTTCACTCTTTAAAATCATTCATGAAAATAGCTTTTAATAAATTTACTCTTGTCAGTATTTGTTGCTGTTTTCTTTTTACGGTCAACACTATTGCAGTCCCGTTTCCTCTGCAGGGTGATTCTTCCAATAGTATAGGAAGTAAGTTGCCGGTAATTGGTATAGGTTATGGGGCGATGACTTTTATCGGAAGCGTTGGTAACACCGGTTTCAATCAACCTTTCCTTTATCGCGGCGGACTTCAACTGGATGTTCAACTGCATTCCAAAACAAACTATGAAGTTTTCTTTAACCTGCTTGCAGGTAAAGTGTATGGCGAAGAAAAATCAGCGACAAGGAATTTAAACTTCATGTCGAATGTTCTGATGGAGGGAATTAATCTTCGTTATTCATTTAATAACAGAAAGAATCCGAAGCAAACTCTTACACCATTTGTTTCTTTGGGTGTAAACATATTGACTTTTAATCCATACACAGATTTGAAGGATGCAAACGGCAATACCTATTATTACTGGAACGATGGTACGATTCGCAATATGGCAGAAACCGGCAGCGATGCTGCGCAGTCGAAGATTCTTCACAGGGACTATACGTATGAAACCAATATACACGATGCAAACGTTGACAGCGTGGGAAGCTTTAAGGAGTATGCTTTGGCTTTTCCATTAAGCGTTGGCGTTAAGTTTAGGATTTCGGGACGTGTTTCTCTTTACTTCACCGAAACATATCATTTCACTACCACTCATTATATTGATGGCGGTATTGGTAACAGTTCTGCAAATTTGATCAATGATAAAATACTCTATTCATCGGTGTCCTTTCATTATGATTTATCTGCGCAGCGTGAAACTCCTAAGCCTGTTCGCGTGCATGTAGATCAGTCTATATATAATGATGTTAACTATAACGAACTTCAAAATGCTGATGGCGATGGCGATGGTGTACCCGATTTTCTTGATGAAGATAACAGCACCCCTCCCGGAGTAAAGGTAGATGCCCATGGACGGGCAATAGACACGGATGGTGATGGTGTTCCTGATTACCGAGATAAAGAACTGAATTCTGCTCCAGGCGCTCTTGTTGATGAATACGGCGTGACCATTACCGATTCCACCCAGGAGGCGAAGTATTTAAGAGATTCAATGGATTTAGAATTGACGAAACTTGCTGAAAGGATAAGAACAAAAAATGAACCTGATGCAGCCAATGTTAATGGCGGGAAGAACCAACTGCCTGATGAATTTAAAATAGTTGATTCAGATCATGACGGTGTTATCTCTGCCGATGAAATAGCAAAAGCTATTGAGTTCTATACGACAGGTAAGTCACCTTTTACAAAGGTGCAGTTTTACAGGCTTATTGATTATTTCTTTTCGCAATAATATTAATTTGAAATTGTCGCTGCAGATTCGCAAATTTGTTTTGCAATCCTCGTGATGATTTTAATCTGCGAATCTGCAGCTTCTCTCAAAAGAAAAACCCATCTTACCTAAAGGCAGATGGGTTTTATCTTTAAAAAGAATCTAAAAAGATTACGACAGGTGACCGCTGATTAGCTTTGTCATCTGGAACATGTCAACGGTTTTCTTACCACCGAAAACTTTCTGCAGGTTTTCATCAGCAAGGATGTTGCGCTTTGCTTTAGGATCCTGAAGTTTGTTTTTCTTAATGTATTCCCAAACTTTTTTCACAACTTCTGTACGTGGAATAGCTTTGGTTCCAACGATGGCGGATAGAGCCGGTGAAATGGTCAAAGGTTTCATGAATGCAGCGCTTGGTTTTCTTTTTGCCTTTGCCACTGGTTTAGCTTTTGCTTTTGCTGTTGGTTTAGCAGTAGCTTTTTTGGTTGTTGATTTTTTAGTTGCCATAGTTAATTGTTTTTTAGTTTATTTATAACACAAAGAAAGGAGAAATAGTTGAATGTTGAACGGTTTGATGAAAATATTTTTTAACATACTAACACGGTAACCCTTGTAAATCCTTGCCGTCAGCAATTCTCAGTTACCTGTTTATTTTAGTTATTTAACATGACAGGCATCACAAGCATCAGGATATCCTCCGTGCCTTTGCCGTTCTGGGTGGATGGAACAAGTATGCCGGCACGGTTAGGAAGAGACATTTCAAGGCTTACTTCATCGCTTTCCAGGTTACTTAGCATATCCGTAAGAAAGCGTGCATTGAAGCCTATTTCCATGTCTTCGCCTGAATACTGACAGGCAAGACGCTCATTCGCTTCATTTGAAAAGTCAAGATCTTCAGCGCTTATCTGCAGTTCGCTGCCTGCAATTTTCAAACGCACCTGGTGAGTGGTCTTATTGGAGAAGATGCTTACACGCCTCACTGAATTGAGAAAAGCGCTGCGATCCACCGTAAGCTTATTAGGGTTTTCAGTTGGAATAACTGCCTCGTAGTTTGGATAGCGGCCGTCAATTAGGCGGCAGATAAGTGAAGTATTGCCAACAGTAAAGAAAGCATTGTTCTCATTGTAGTCAATCTTTACAATACCTTCCACACCAGGAAGAATATTTTTAAGAAGCGTGAGCGGCTTACGCGGAAGAATAAACGAAGTGTCCTTTGCAGAAGAATTGCCCTTGCGTATATATCTCACCAGCTTGTGAGCATCAGTTGCAACAAAAGTGATTTCAGTTTTACCAAGCTGGCAAAACACGCCGCTCATTACAGGGCGCAATTCATCGTTGCCGGTTGCAAATAAAGTTTTGTTGATAACCTGCAAAAGAACGTCAGGAGCAAACTCTACAGATGAAGTTCCTGTAAGCGGCGGCACCTTTGGAAACTCTTCACCATCAAACCCTGTCAGCTTATATTTTCCATAATCGCTGCTTATCTCAATGCCATTTGTCTTTTCATCAATGGTAAAAGTAAGCGGTTGCTCAGGGAAAGTTTTAAGTGTGTCAAGAAGGATTTTGGCCGGCACCGCTACTTTGCCGTCCTTCTTAGCTTCAACAGGGAGCGACGTAGTCATGGTCGTCTCCAGATCGGAAGCTGATATATACAGTGTATTTTTTACAATGTCAAAAAGAAAGTTGTCGAGAATAGGCAATGGGTTGTTGCTGTTTAGCACACCACCTATTGCCTGCAACTGCCTTAACAAAGGAGCGCTGGAAACAATGAATTTCATTTTTTGGGTTATAAGTTAGTTAGGAATAATAATGATTGATCCGTGAGAGAGGGCAAAGATAAATTTTTTGACTAACAAAATGCAGCTAATACTGTATGTTCATAACTTTTTGGATATATTCAAAAGCTACAAGGCTTTCATTTTCAGCCGAAACAGGCGGAGAAGTTATTCATAAAGCTAAAACTCCATTCTTGCCAATGGTGTAACACTTTGATCAGCAAAATCTTTTACGAGGTATTTATAATAACCGGCAATGGCTATCATAGCAGCATTGTCGGTGCAGAATTCAAAATCAGGAATGTATACATTCCACCCTTCTTTTTCCTTCATGGCTGATAATGCGCTTCGTAAACCGCTGTTTGCGCTTACCCCCCCTGCAATAGCGATTTCTTTTATTCCGTGCTGCATGGCGGCCAATTGCAGTTTGTCAATTAATACTTCGATAATAGTTCGCTGAAGCGATGCACAGATGTCGGCTTTGTTTTTTTCAACAAAAAGGGAGTCATTTTTCATATTATCACGGATGAAATAAAGCATAGACGTTTTCAATCCGCTAAAGCTAAAATTGAGACGCTCCACATAAGGATGTGGAAATTTATAAGCATTGGGGTTACCCTTTTTTGCAAGTTCATCAATCAACGGGCCTCCGGGATAGGGCAGTCCCATTATTTTAGCTCCCTTATCAAAAGCTTCCCCCGCAGCATCATCAAGCGTTTCACCGATAATTTGCATATCAAGGTAATCTTTCACAAGGACAATCTGTGTATGGCCTCCGGATACCGTAAGGCACAAAAAGGGAAATTTCGGATTTCGGATTTCGGATTTCGGATTTAATTCTGCATTCTGCATTCTTAATTTTTCATTGCCATTTCGTTGTATAAAATGCGCCAGTACATGTGCCTGCATGTGGTTTACTTCAATAAGAGGAATTTCAAGCGCTAATGCCATTGACTTTGCAAAGGATACCCCTACCAGCAAAGCACCTATTAAACCGGGTCCACGGGTAAAAGCAACTGCGCTCAGATCATTTTTGGATACCTTTGCCTCCTTTAAGGCTGCATCTACTACGAGAATTATTTTCTGTTGGTGAGCGCGGGAAGCAAGTTCAGGAACCACTCCTCCATACAACTTGTGAATATCTTGTGAAGCAATAACGTTAGATAGCATTAAATCATTGTGAAAAACAGCCGCTGCCGTTTCATCGCAGGAGGATTCTATGCCAAGTATATAAACATCTTTGTTCATGGAACGATAGTTGATAATCATCAATGAATACGAATTTTTACGAATGTACGAATGGGTATATTTGCGAAATAAAGTAGTTGAGATTTATCAGTGCAATTCGTAAATTCGTATTCATTCTAAATTCGTAGATAAAAACAAAGGTATCAAAAAAGCAGCTAAAATAGTTTTAGGCATATTTGTTTCGTTGTTGCTTTTGATGGCGGTTTTCTACGAAGCCATGCTAACAAAACGAGTGCAAACAATGCTTGCTCATGGGGCTACGAACTACCTTTCCGGTAAACTTGGCACACGTGTTCATGTTGACCGGGTTTATATCCGGTTCTTTAAAAGCGTAGTACTCGATGGCCTATATGTGGAAGACCAGCATCATGATACACTTTTATATGCAAAAGAATTAAATGCTGACATCACTCATTTTAATTTAGAAAAACATATTATTGAAATAAAATCCGTTCAGTTAAATGATGCTGATGTAAACCTGATCCGGTATAAAGGTGAAAAGCATGACAACATTAAATTCATTACCGATTTTTTTGCAACTCCCGGCAGTAAGGATACAACATCTAAAAAATTAAACCTGAGTATTAAAAATGTTCATCTTAATGA
The DNA here is from genome assembly GCA_003151745.1 of Bacteroidota bacterium. Taxonomy (GTDB): domain Bacteria; phylum Bacteroidota; class Bacteroidia; order AKYH767-A; family 2013-40CM-41-45; genus PALSA-967. The sequence goes on along the minus strand of PLYJ01000043.1, from coordinate 22,259 downwards.
AGTGCATTTTATTAAAAGAAATGAAAACAAGCAATATGACACATTAGGAGTTGACTTCAACAACCTTGATGTTGCTCATATAAACGGTGAGCTCAACGACATTACTTTTGTGAAAGACTCAATGTTCTTTAATATTAAAGGACTTACTTTCAAAGAGCGCAGCGGGTTTGCCGTTAATGAGATATCAGCAAAAGCAAAATTCGGAACCGGTGAATGGCACTTTCAACAACTTGCCGTCATCACTCCCTTAACTCAGATACATACCGATCTTACATTTCATCTCGACAGCATAGATGACTTTGATGATTTTGATACGAAGGTGGACTGGATTTCAAATTTTAAAAACTCCACAATTTCACTTGCTGACATCGCTTATTTTGCTCATGACTTATGGGGAAGAACCAATCAGTTGAAACTGAGCGGAGATTTTAAAGGCAAGTGGAGCAAGTTCAGGGCAAAAAATGTTTTTATCGGTATTGGTGAGCATACATGGTTTAAAGGCGACCTTGCTATGACAGGTCTTTCTGATATTGATGAAACATTTATGGAAATTCAGGCGGAAGATGTTCAGGGCACAAAAGCAGAATTGGAGACTATTCCAGTGCCGCCATTTAATTCAAGCAATCATATTCACTTGCCTCCTAATATTGCTACGCTTGGCAAAATGAACTTCAAAGGCAGGTTCACCGGTTTTATCAATGACTTTGTTGCTTATGGGAATGTAAGCACCGCTATCGGCTACCTTTCTTCCGATATCAATCTTAAGTTTGACGATAAAAAAAATATGATGGCATACAGCGGACACCTTGCCGCAAACAATTTTCATGCAGGTAAGTTTTTATCCATAGATGATCTCGGTCCCGTAAGTTTTAGCATGGATATAAAAGGCAATGGCGTTAGTAAAGAGAAAGCCGATGCTAATTTAGCAGGGATCATTTCTTCTATAGAATTTAAAAAGTATGCTTACAAAAACGTGAAGCTTAATAGCGAAATTTCAAAAAAGCTTTTCAATGGTTCGCTTTCCGTTCATGATGATAACGTTGATTTTGATTTTAACGGCAATATAGATTTCAGAAATGAGCTGCCTGAATTCAACTTTACTGCCAAAGTTGGGAAGGCTCACCTGGATACCCTTAACCTTTTTAAGCTTCAAGGCGAAGCGGAATTGCAAACTACGCTGAACATTAAAATTAAAGGAAATAAAATTGACAACCTCGAAGGAAGCGTGGAGGCGGTGAATACAAACTATCATGCCGATAATATTGAATACCACGTGAACAGTGTTTTGTTAGAAAGCCGCGTAAATAATAATTCGAGAAGCATTAATCTGAATTCTGATTTTTTGGATGCAACAGTGAATGGTAAGTTTGAATTTGCCACGCTCGTTGATGGCTTCAGAAAGGTTTTGCCCCGCTATTTGCCATCGGTGATTCTGCCGTTAAAAAACAATATTGTTTCAAAGCAGGATTTCACTTTTGATTTGCATTTCAAAAACACGGATCTTATTACGGAAAACTTTTTACCGCAATGGTATATAGAACCCAACACTACCTTGAAAGGAAATTACAACAGCATTCAGAATAATATTGAGTTTCATATTCAATCTCCTTTGATTCGTTATACTACTTTTAATTTTTATGATGCTAACCTGCAGGTCAATGCTGATAGCACAACAGCACGTCTTAACTTTAAGGCAGGCTATCTCATTACAGGCGGACACAACAGGATTGAATTGCCTTCTTTAAATGCTGAAGCAGAAAACAACAAAATTAATTTCCGGTTGAAGGTGGCAGACTCTGCTGTGTATGCCAGCCATGCAGATATTAGCGGAGGGGTAGCTTTTGAAAGCAATAAAAAGTTTTCTGTACACATCGCAGAATCCTCTGTTTACATTGAAAACAATCACTGGAAGCTTGATTCACTCAATGTCATCAACTTTAATTCATCAGCGATAAACGTAAGCCACCTTGGCTTTGCCAATGGTATTCAGGAATTGCAGTTGACCGGAGTGGTTGCAAAAAATGACAGTGATGTGTTGCAGATGACATTTAAAAATTTTCATCTTGAAAATATTAACCCGTTTATAAGCGGTATAAAAATAGGGGGAAGTGCAAACGGTAATGCTTCCGTTACCGACGTTTACAGGAAGATTAAAGTGGCTTCCGACCTCGCCGTTGACCAGCTGCAGATAAACAACGATATGCTTGGAAATGCCAAGCTGCTTAGCAAGTTTGATAATGACAATAAAATTCTTTCTGTGAATGCTTCAATAATAAACGGAGCGAAAACTATTTTCACTGTTAATGGACAATACTTCACCGCTAAGAAAGATGATAACCTTGATTTTAGAATTCACCTCGAAGATTTGTATTTAGATCCTCTTAAAGAATACACGAAAGATGTAATGAATCTTATCACTGCCAGGCTTTCCGGTGAGCTTCAACTGCGTGGTACTCCTGCCCATCCGCTGTTCACAGGCTTGCTGAGCCTGCAGCGCGCCCGCATTGTTGTCAACTACCTGAATACCTTATATACATTCACGAACAATATTATCGTGAACGAAGATAATTTCGAACTGAAGGATTTTGTTATCAACGATGAGAATAATAAGTCTGCGGTAGCAAATGGAAAAATTTATCATGATAACTTTAAAAATTTCAGGTTCGATATTAAGCTAGCTGCAGATCATTTCCAGGTGCTCAATACCACCGCTAATCAGAACCCGCTCTATTACGGAACGGCTATTGGTACAGGCAAGGCTATATTTTACGGCCCTCCTGACAATATGCAAATGCGCATTGCGATGACATCAGAAAAGGGAACTCAAATTTATCTGCCCCTTTCCGGCACTACTGAAATATCTCAAAGTGATTTCATCACCTTCGTAAGTAAAATTCCTGATTCAACACAAAAGATTTTAAAGCCGGAGATGACGGGTGTTGATCTTAACCTCGATCTGGAAGTAACGACTGATGCTGTGGTGCAAATTATTTTTGATGAAAAAATAGGTGATAAAATAACGGGGCGCGGATCGGGAAATATTAACCTTGCACTAAGCCCTGCCGGCGACTTTGCCATTAAAGGACAGTTTTTAATTGACCGCGGTGATTACCTTTTTACGTTACAGAATGTTATCAACCGCCGCTTTACTCTTGACAAGGGCGGAACGATCAGCTGGAATGGCGATCCTTATGACGCCGATGTTGATCTCTCGGCAACTTACAAAACACGTGCATCGCTCTATGATCTTGATCCGCTGGATTCCTCATTAAAAGGAAGCGTTACTATTGAATGCAAGCTTATATTAAAAAATAAGCTGATGAACCCGACGGTTAGTTTCGAAATCACTGCGCCGGGCGCCGATCCGAATGCTCAAACGGCATTGCAATCTTCTCTCAATAATGAATTTGAAAAAAGCAAGCAGGCAGCGAGCTTATTATTTCAAAATAAATTTATGTTGGCATCTATTTATAATTCAGGGAGTGCAACAGGTCCGCAGGTGGATGCGAACGCCAGCTTGGCAGCCGGTTACAGCCAGCTGCTAAGCAATCAGCTTAGCAATGTGCTTGCACAGGCAAACCTGCTGCCGGTTACGCTCGGCTTCAATTACCAGACAAGGGATGTATATACCAAGCAGGAATTGGAAGTGATGTTTTCCAAAACCGTTCTTAACGACCGCATCTCTATTGATGGAAACGTGGGCGTGGCAACGGGCGCAGGCATAACATCTGCCTCCAATGCCAGCAGCCTCATTGGTGATTTTAGTTTTGATTACAGGGCCAGCGAAAATGTGCGCCTCCGTGTGTTCAATAAAACCAATACGAACACAATTATTTTTAACAACTCGCCTTATACGCAAGGCGTAGGTATTTTCTTCAGAAAAGAATTTGATACACTACGCAGCTTTAAAAAGCGGGTGGCTAAACAGCAACAACCGGTGACAGGCGGTAAATGAAAATCTGCGAATGATGAATTCCCGGATTCGTAAATTCGTAAAAATTAGTTATTCGCAGGTCTATTAAAAGACAAAAGGAGCCAAGCCTTACGGGGCTTAACTCCTTTTGAGATCAACCTTACGGGGTTGTCAGTACTTAACCATACGCTTTGGGGTTAAAGACTAATCAATAATACATCAAAACTAAGCCTCCAATAAGCAGCATTGACTCATAACCTTTCATTTGTAAGGTTCTTGTTAAAAGTGCATAGTTTACTGCCTTATATAATGCCAAAAACGAGATAAACCTGCGAATCTGTGGCTATTTTTTTCACTTAAAAATGAGGTTTTAAAAGTGAAATATGGAGTTTTTGATTAAATTTTGTGCTTTTTAAGGTGATTTAGTCATTTGATCACGTGATTCAATGGTTTGATCACGTGATTTAGTCGTTCGATCACGTAAATGAGAGGTTCAATCACATGATTTAGTCGCTCAGTCATGTGATTGAATATCTCAGTCACGGAAAGTTTTAGAAAATGGGGAAACATAGCTTTCGGATACCGGTACTTACGCTAAGTACCCATAAATCTTAGTATTTTTGTACCTTAATGATACATGATAATTTTTTATAATGACTGATCTCAAATTAAAGCTGGATACTATCGAGGATGCTATCACCGATCTGAAAGCAGGCAAAGTGATCATTGTGGTAGATGATGCTGACAGGGAAAATGAAGGCGATTTTGTTACCACAGCGGAAAACGTTACTCCTGAAATAATTAATTTCATGGCAACGCATGGCCGCGGTCTCATCTGCACACCCTTGACTGCGGAAAGATGTGATGAGCTGCGCCTGGAATTGATGGTGAACAGAAATACATCTTCGCACGAAACTCCGTTCACTGTTTCCGTTGATCTTCTGGGTCATGGCACTACAACGGGCATTTCAACATCCGATCGGGCAAAAACAATTCGTGCGTTGGCAGATCCTTTAACCAACCCGGAAGATCTCGGCCGCCCCGGGCATATATTTCCATTACGTGCAAGAAGGGGAGGAGTGCTTCGCAGATCAGGCCACACAGAAGCAACGGTTGATCTCGCACGTCTTGCAAGATTCAAGCCTGCGGGAGTATTGGTAGAGATAATGAATGAAGATGGCACCATGGCGCGCTTACCTGAGCTGATTGAGATTGCAAAAAAATTCAAGCTGAAAATAATTTCCATCGAAGACCTTATCTCTTATCGTCTTAAGCAGGAAAGCCTGATTGAAAAAGATGTGAATGTGAAGCTTCCTACACAATGGGGCGACTTCGAATTATTCGCATATAAACAAATCACGAACGGACAGGAGCATCTTGCCTTAGTAAAGGGAGAATGGAAAAAAGATGAACCTATCCTCGTGCGAGTTCACTCTTCCTGTCTTACGGGTGACATCTTTGGTTCCTGCCGCTGCGACTGCGGCGCACAGCTTCACAAGGCCATGGAGATGATTGACAGTGAAGGCAAAGGTGTCATAGTATATATGAACCAGGAAGGACGCGGAATCGGGTTGCTTAATAAACTAAAAGCCTATAAGCTCCAGGAACAGGGATTAGATACCGTTGAAGCCAATCTTCAACTCGGTTTCGATATGGATGAACGCGACTATGGAGTAGGAGCACAGATATTACGCAATCTCGGTGTAACCAAAATGCGCCTCATGACAAACAATCCGAAGAAGCGCGCAGGATTAATCGGTTACGGATTAGAGATCGTGGAGAATATACCCATCGAAATTGAATCGAACGTACACAACAAGCTTTACCTCACCACCAAGCGTGATAAGATGGGGCATACAATAAGAATTGATAATGTATAAGAATCTCTCATCCTTGTTATAACAGTCGCACCTTTTATTCAATCAGCATTTTTCCTGTTGCTATAAAATCGCTTTTTTGGAACACACGATAGAAATACATCCCACTATTCATCTCATTTCTTTTAAGGATAATCTTTCCATCACTTTCAAAGTTCTTGCTTATCATTTCCTGTCCAAGGACATTGTAAACTTTTAGTTCAGCGTTGTCAACCTTTTGGGAAGACGATATTTCTATTGTTGTTTGCGTTGAAAAAGGATTGGGATAGAGCCTCACCCCCGGCCCCTCTCCTTGGGAGAGGGGAGCAATTCCTGTCACCATTGCGCAATTTCCTGTTGGGTTGCGTCGGTAATGAATAGCACCGCTATCAGGCCAGATAACATGCAGTGTACATCCTGTATAGGCGATAAATGGCTGGCCTCCTGTGCCTAAAGAATCGGTAGGATACCAGTTTACGCCGCCATCATCGGAGTGGAGGTACCATGGCCCGCCGCCGGCACCAAATTTTAAGTAAACAAGGTGAAGGTTCAACCCGTCACGAACCATATATGGATAAAGCTCAATTACAGGTGCATTCGTGAGTTGCTGAATGGGCGCAAAGTTTCCCCCAGTGTCAGGTGATTGTCTTAAGTTGACCTGGAGAAAGCTGCTGATTGTAAATCCAAACGGAACATCTACATTAGTATCATCAACACAAACCATGGAACTATAGGAATCAGAAGATGTTAGAGCCATTTGCGGCCCCCATGTTCCTCCTGCATTTGCGGAATGGCAATAATAAATTTCCATAGGTCCGTTTCTGTTGTCATTCCATGACAAATTAACAGAGGAATCTTTAATGGCAATGGCCGGATCTTCTGAACGTCCGGGCGCATTGGTTAACCGTTGTTCTGTACCCCATGTATGGCCGCTATCGGGTGAGATGATGTAAAAAACTTCGGAGTTTCCTACGGCTGCATTTTTATTGATAGTTGCAACCACCAACGCTCCGGAAGTGGCAACTCCCGGCCACCAGTCTGTTGTGGAATCAAGAACAACGTTGTTTCCCCAGGTCACACCTCCATCCAAAGAACGTTTATAATAAGATGCCCGATGGCCGCTTATTGAATCCATCCAAGTCACATGCACCGTTAAACCATTTACTGCTATGGAAGGCATGCTTGCTTTGCCTGTTGTATCTGTAATAGGCATTGGGGTGCTCCACGTATTTCCTGAATCAGGCGACTGCGTGTAATAGATAGCCCACCCATTGCTTCTGTGGTCGCTATATACCACATGCAGCGTGTCGCCGCTGACAGCAATACATTGGTTGGCGTTTTCATTTAATGCCGCTGACATGGCATTGGGAGAGATGTTCCTGTTAGGTTCCCATTGGGCAAGAAGTGCAGCAGGGAACATGAAGGTGAAAGCAAGCAGCGTCAGAACAGTAGCAATAAAACGTAAGGGTCTTTTCATGATATATATATTATAAAGGGCTTGTTATCGTAATCTATTGTGGTTCGTTTTCTAAAGGTAAGCCATTTTAGCGCTAAAAGCAAGCTTTTATTCATTTTATAGAGTGATAATTGCTATTTTCGACCAAAATTTAAAGCATGAAACTCAAGCGAATCATATTCATCCTTTTCATCACTATCGTAAGCCTGCTCGTGCTTGCCTTCGTTTTCATTTCTCCCATTGCAAAATACGAGATTGAAAAAAACAGCGAGCAATGGATTGGAAGAAAAGTAAAGATTGAAAAGCTGTGGGTCAACCTTTTCACCGGCAGCTTTAAAATAACAGGCCTGAAAGTTTTTGAACATAAAAGCGAAAAGGTGTTTTTCAGCTGCAAACGTTTTTACTTAAACATTTCTGTCCGTAAATTACTAGCATCAAAATATGACATCACAGAAATAAAAATAACCAAACCGGAAATTACCATCACGCAAAAAGGAAATCATTTTAATTACGACGACCTGTTGAAGCGTTTTGCTGATTCTACGAAGGTGAAGAAAAAAACAAAAGCAGCGCCTGCTGAGTTTTGGGTGCGTAATTTTTCCATTGATTCCGCCGTCATTAATTATTCCAACAACAAGCCGCAGACATCCCTTTCGATGGTCAACCTGAACACTTCATGCCCGTTGATTGCCTACAACGACCCGGCCTATTTGTTTAAAACAGATTTCGACTTGCAGAGCGGCGGCAACGTAAATGCTGCCTTTCATCTCAATTCAAATTCCCTTGACTACCACCTGCAGCTTGATTTGAAAAAGCTGAACATCGCTTTTCTCTATCCGTATCTGCGTGACTACATAAAGATCAATTCAATGGATGGTTTGATTTCATCCAACGTGGTTATCGCCGGCAACTTCAACAAGCCAACGGACATCGCTTCTTCCGGCCTGATGGAAGTGGAGAAGTTTTCTCTTGTGGACACGACAGGGGAGAAGCTTACCGCCGTAGAGACATTTAGAATAGGCGTGGATTCCGTGAACACAAAGAGTAATATATATCGTTTCGACACCATTTCATTCAACCGGCCCTATTTGAAGTTTGCCATGTACCAGGACGGATACAATTTCAACAGGATCATGACGGAGATGGCAACCAACACGAATGTTTCCACTGCAACTACGGAAGAATATTCAAATGTTTTCCAGGAGATGGCGGCTTATGTGAAAGCCATTACGCGGGAGTATGAAGTAAGCAGCTACAGCGCTAAAAAATTCGTGATTGATAACGGGCAGTTTGTCTTCACCGATTATACGCTGGAAGATGAATTCGATTATAACCTCGACAGGATGCACATTGCTTCCGGCAATCTCAGCTCAAAAAACGAACGCATTAATATTGAGGCGGAGTCGCGGTTAAATAATTCGGGAAAGCTGAAAGGTACCATGAGTGTGAATCCCGATGGATTCAAGGATATGGACATTAATTACACCGTGAAAGATTTAATATTATCAGACATCAATCCTTATTTCAAATTTTATGTGGCAACACCGTTCATGGATGGCGTTGTGCTGTATGAAAGCAACACAACGGTAATAAACAACCAGTTGAAAAGCACCAATAACCTTCATGTAGAAAAAATTGAAGTAGGCAAAAAGGTAAAGATGAAAGCTGCCTACAACCTGCCTATCAGGCTTGCTGTTTCATTGCTCAAGGACGTGAAAGGAAATATAAACCTCGACATTCCTGTGGAAGGAAACCTCAATGATCCCAAATATAAATTGGGAAAGGTGATATGGGATATCATTAAGAATCTTATCATCAAGGCTGCCACGGCGCCTTTCAGGCTGCTGGCAAATGCTTTTGGCGGAAAGGAAGAAGACTATAAAGAAGTGCCGTTTCAATATTTGCAAAAGGGAATTAGTGAAGACCAGTTGCGCACATTGGATAATATTGTAAAAGTGTTAGGTGAGAAGCATGACTTAAAGGCAGAGCTGGTGCAGGTGAACAGCAAAGACGATGAAACAGAACAGCTTGCATTGCTTCAAACCAAAAAGCAATATCTTGCATTACCTGCCGGTGATACGCTCTCTGAAGAACAATCGCAGAAGCTTGCCGGGCTTTCCAACAAAGATTCTTTATTCAGCGCCTAGGTAGATCAGAAGCTGAATACAGTAGCCACGCTCAATTCCATACAGAACAGGTGCATTCAATATATAGATAAAGAAAAGCTTGCAGCAGAGGTCAATCAATTAATGGAAAAGCGAAATGCTGCGCTGGCAGGTTTCTTCACAAAGAAAAATATTGCAGCAGAACGGTTTAAAATTTCCAATACCAAAGAAGACAGCCTCATTGAGCAGGGAACCATACCGCATTACGTGATTAATTTCTTCACGGAAGAAGGACAAAACACGGCAGAGGCAGCGGAGAAGAAGGAATGATTTTTTGAATGCATTAGAACTCTTTCATCATGGATCATTAATTTAACATCAGATTAAGATTCATATTATTGATAATAAGGTAATAAGGTTGACATTTTTAAACCATTATTTTTTTACTAAGGTTGCCTGGCAAACACATTTACCTTTGACCTTAGTAAAAATATGTACCCCGCCCCCGCAAACCTTATTACCTTATTTCTCCATTGCTGAGCTATGAAAGAAATTGAAATAGGGAAGAAGCTTCCTATATAAGCCGGTTAAGAGACAGTGCTTCTTAGCGTTCTTTATAATGAACTTAGCAGTCTTTGCATGACAAAGGTTTTCACGCAAAGTGCCCAAAGGGAGTTAAGGTAAAAAGAACGCAAAGAAGAGAGTTGCTTTTTATTTTTTGCATCATTCTCACGGTACGTTTCCAAATGCTGTGAATGATGAAGTAAACACCTCGGATATATATATTTTCTTTGGCTGTTTAGCATCTTTCCCTCGCACAAACGCTTCTTCCGTGGGCAATCAGAAACCTTCAATTCACTATCATTTTGCCTTTAGCGACAATAACGATACTAATTGTCGCAGAAAGTAAAGACATTGCGACAATAACGATACTTTCTGTCGCTAAAAGGATAGTTTCTGTCACAATAAGTATAGATATTGCCGCAAGAAGGCTGCATGGTCGTTTGAGACGTTGCCTTTTAGCGACAATATCTATAGATTCTGTCGAAATAAGTATAGTTTCTGTCGCTATTTGTATAGATTCTGTCGCAATAACTTTAGATTGTGTCGCAGAAACTATAGATTCTGTTGCTATAACTATACTTTCTGCCGCTATTAGTATAGATTCTGTCGCTAAAACTATCGTTATTGCCGCTAAACGTTTATTTATTGATTTAGGTTGTTTATTATCAGGATATTATACAAAATAATTGGATAGTAAAAGGAGTAAATTGCTCTCTGTCAGCAAATCTTGGAAAGATCATTGTTTAAGAGCAGGTGAAGGATATAAAAGTGTGTAAAAAATAATACCATTACTTTTGTATTTGTTATTTAATGGATAAAAACTTCGTTGAATTTATTGCCTTGCTTAACGCTATTTGAATATGAACAAACCTCTCACTATACTTTTAATCATATTGTATCCCGGCTTTTCGTTACGGGCGCTAACTGTATATAATTTGCTCTTTAAAACAAAAACAAAATGATGAATAAAATTCTTCAAACATCAAATGCCTGGTATTTAATCCTTGTCCGACTAATGACAGGGCTGGTTTTTTTATCGGAAGGCATTCAGAAATTTTTGTTTGCTGATGCCTTAGGCGTTGGTCGCTTCATTAAAATCGGTATTCCATATCCTGAATTCTTTGCGCCGTTTGTTGGCTTTGTTGAAATAGCGGCAGGAATATTATTGGTGTTCGGATTGCTGACACGAGTAGCGGCCTTCCTTCTGCTCATTGATATTTCAGTGGCCATTATCAGTACCAAAATCCCTATGCTTCACACCTCCTTTTGGACTTTTGCTCATGAAGCCCGTACAGATTTCTGCATGTTAGCAGGTACATTAATATTGTTGTTTTCAGGAGGGGGGAAATGGTCGGCAGATAAACGGTTAACTAAGCATGACAGAGGCGACAACGCGGCTAACAAAACTTAAAGAATTAGCAGGACTGTTTTTAAAATTAGGCACTGTCTCCTTTGGCGGACCAGCAGCTCACATTGCCATGATGGAGAAGGAGATCGTGAGAAAGCGCCAATGGATGACGCATGAGCATTTCCTCGATTTAATGGGGGCAACAAATTTAATTCCCGGACCAAACTCTACTGAAATGGCTATCCATTGCGGATACCAGCGTGCAGGAAGAATTGGTTTATGGCTTGCAGGATTTAGTTTCATCCTGCCTGCTGCCATCATCACCACGGTGTTTGCATGGTTCTATAAGCAATACGGTGCATTGCCTGCTGTTGAACCATTTTTCTATGGTATGAAGCCTGCTGTCATTGCTATCATTCTTGATGCCGTGTTTAAGTTCGGAAAAAAGTCATTGAAGAACTGGCAGATCGGATTAATAGGAATTGCAGTAATAACGGGGGCTTTGCTTGGAGCAAGCGACATTCTTCTTATCCTTATTGCCGGAGTAACGGGAATAATTTTGTTCACCGGATTAGAAAAAAGTATGAAATCCTTTTTCCCTTTTCTTTTGTTGCAAATTCCTGCAACGATGACATCGTACTCCACGACAAAACTTTTTTGGGTATTTCTGAAAATCGGATCCGTGTTGTTTGGAAGCGGTTATGTTTTGTTTGCATACCTCGATAGTGAATTAGTGCAGAAATTACATTGGCTTACACAACAGCAATTGATAGATGCAGTTGCAGTAGGACAATTTACACCCGGACCTGTTCTGTCAGCAGCAACATTTATCGGTTATCAAATCAATGGACTGACAGGAGCTATCATTTCAACCGTCGGAATATTTTTACCGTCCTTCATTTTTGTGTTGCTGCTCAACCCGCTTATTCCTAAAATTCGCAAATCAAAAGTTGCATCAGCTTTTCTTGACAGCGTAAACATTGCATCCGTTGCCCTCATGCTTGCCGTGACAGTACAAATGGCACATATCACGCTCATTGACTGGAAAACATGGGGGATTGCTGTGTCTGGTTTCGCATGTCTTTATGGGTTTAAAAATATTAATTCGGTTTGGATCATCATTGGAGGTGCATTAACAGGTTACCTATTGTCATTTATTTGAATTACCCGCTATGGATTTATTTAAACAACACATTCGTTCCACTATTTCAGTTTCTGATGCTGATCTTGACCAAATACTCCCCGCGTTCAACGTCATTGAAATTGAGGAAGGCGAAAGCCTGATTAAAGAAAACACGTTCTGCAACCAGTATTATTTTTTGGAGAAAGGATTATTGCGATTTATATACCATGCCAAAGACATTGAAGAAACTTCATGGGTTATATTTGAAGGCATCTTTTTTACAGAAATAATGAGCATGAAAAGCAAACGCCGCACAACTATGAGCCTTGAGGCGTTGGAGCCATCGGTAGTTTTATCTATTGATGAATCACGCCTGGATGAACTATGCGAAAAGGTGAAATCCTTTGAAAAATATTTACGGTTGACATGGGAGGAAAATTTATACCATGTTATTCAAATGAAGCTGATGCAGCAATTCAGCAGCGCCAGGGAGCGATATGAAATACTTAGAAAGGATCAGAAATTAATGCAGCGCATACCACAAAAATATTTAGCTTCCATTTTAGGTATCACTCCCTACACCTTAAGCCGACTGAAGAGTCAACAGAAAGCCTGATTTCTTGCTATTTAGCAACTGCTTTAGCGGTTCCCTCTAAGTACCTTTGTCAAAATTTATTGGCAATGGATGACACCCTGTTAAAAACTTGTTTTCTCACAGCCCTCACACTCACAGGCTTGTTGTGCGGAGCATCGTTAGACCAATCCATCAAGCAATTACCGGCCCGTCATGTTATCGGGGTGAAAGCATTTTCAGCTTATGCAAAAGCAGCCGACTTAAAAAATGGTGTTGCCTGGTATGCTTTCTTAGGCGTTGGCGCTGCTTTGTTTTCAGTGCTCACAGCAATAATAGCCCGGAAATATCATTCGGATGAAAGCTATTTTATGCCGTTGTTAACAGGTGGTGTGTTTGCAATTTGTCATAGCGTTTGCACCGCGCTGGCAGCACCAACGTATCATAAACAGAAGAAAATAGATTCAGATGATCAGCTAAAAAAGCTCTTCAACAAGTTTGAAAGAATTCAAACCTTCCGTTCCGTTTTTATTGCTCTCAATCTCCTTGCCTTTTTATGGACGTTAATTATTCTAATCTGACAAAATAATCCTGATCCTGTAGAATGAAAACGGCTGCTAAATTTTTGCTATTCTTATTGTTGCTTGTAACAGGTTTTGTTTTTGGAAATCAAATTCAAAATAACGGGAGATTAAGAATAAAGGTAGAAGGCATCCGCAACAACAATGGTTTAATCGGAATAAGCATATATAATTCGTCGTCCGGCTTTCCAAACGATCAAAGCAAGTCGCTGAAAACGGAGTTTGTAACAATAAAAAATAATACGGTGGAAATTACCGTAGATAGTTTGACTCAAGGGTACTATGCCATCAGCGCTTTTCACGATGAAAACAGCAACCGGAAAATGGAGACCAACTGGATTGGAATACCGAAGGAGGGCGTTGGCGTATCCAATAATGCAAAGGGAAGTTTTGGACCGCCAAAATTCAACGATGCAAAATTTTATTTCAATAAACAGGAGCAAACAATCATCCTTACTTTGACCTATTTATAACATCTGCCCCGCCAGCAAAATAAAAAGATATGTTTGAAGGAAATAAAATAGTGGTGGAGGGTTTTGAAATACCGTATGACTCACCGCTTTTTTTAACGTTAGTCGCCATCCATGTTTTAGCCGGACTGACTTGTGTTGTGACCGGGGCAATGGCCATGTTTGCAAAAAAGCAAGCGGGGCTTCATCCCAAGGCAGGGACTGTTTATTACATGTCTCTGTGGATCGTATTTATTACTGCAACCATTATTGCAATAGCACGATGGAAAGAAGATTATTATCTGTTTATATTAGGTTTCTTTTCTTTCTGTTCAGCTTTTATAGGAAGAAAGGCGGAAAAGAATCAATGGCGAAAGTGGAGCATCATCCACATTACCTGCATGGGGCTTTCGTATATTATTTTGATAACAGCTTTTTATGTTGACAACGGGAAATTCTTACCGCTATGGAAAGATTTTCCTCCCCTTGTTTATTGGTTACTGCCTGCATTAACCGGCATACCGATTATCCTTAGAACATTAGTGCGGCATCCCTTATCAAAGGACTATTTTTAAAGAAGCTAAAAATGACGATAGCCGCTTTTTAAAACCTTAACCCCGTTGGATACATCTGTTTGTTTGTTAATTATTTTATGAGTTAAACATCCTACAGGGTTAATTTTTTCTCAGACCTTAGTAAATAACAATGACCAATTAACGCTAACCTTATTACCTTATTCATAAAAGAAGGTAATAAGGTTGTTGTATTGGTTTATGTTGGTTTCTACTAAGGTTAAACGACAAGTAAGGTATTTAAAATCGAAAATGGGGGTTTAATGTGCGTTGTAAAAGTATAGGGAGGGGGTGGTTGGCGAGATGAGGGGGTGATGTGTATAAATCAATCTTGCTACTATTGCATTATTGATGTCGAATAGGTTAATTTGAGCATCCTTATTAAATGAACCAAATCTCATGGCTTTAAGCTGGAATGAAATAAGAACAAGGGCAATTCGCTTTTCTAAAGAATGGGAAAACGAAACCAGTGAAGATGCAGAAGCTAAATCTTTTCTGGACGACTTCTTTGACGTTTTTGGAATTACAAGAAGGCGTGTAGGCACTTTCGAGAAAAAAATAAAAAAAATTGACGGCAAAGATGGTTTTATAGATATGCTTTGGAAAGGGCAGATTCTCATTGAAATGAAATCCGCCGGAAAGAATCTTGATAAAGCATACAAGCAAGCCACCGATTATTTCCCGGGATTAACAGATGATGAACTTCCTGCCTATACCCTTGTATGCGATTTTAAAAACTTCCGGCTTTATAATGTAGAAGAAGAAACACATACTGACTTTATGTTAAAAGACCTGCATAAAAATGTAAAGCATTTTGGTTTTCTCATCGGTATGCAGCAGAAAAAGTTTGCAGAGCAGGACCCTGTAAACATAGAGGCAGCAGAGAAGATGGGAAAGCTGCACGATCAATTAAAAGCCATAGGATACACCGGCCATCCGCTCGAATTGTATTTGGTAAGACTGGTTTTTTGTCTATTTGCTGATGACACAGGCATTTTTGAGAAACAAATTTTTCAGGATTATATAAAAAATAAAACAAAAATAGACGGAAGCGATCTCGCTTCCTGCATCTCTGAATTGTTTTATATACTGAATACAAAAGAAGACAAGCGGCTTAAAAATATTGATGAAGACCTTGCCCAGTTCCCGTTTGTAAACGGCAAGCTATTTGAAGAGCAACTGCCGCCTGCTTCTTTCGACAGCGCCATGCGCACCGCCTTGCTTGACAGTTGCGCTCTGGACTGGAGCAAAATCTCGCCTGCTATTTTCGGTTCGTTATTTCAAAGTGTCATGAACCCCACGGAGCGCCGCAACCTGGGCGCTCATTACACGAGCGAGAAAAATATTTTAAAAGTAATTAAGCCACTTTTCCTCGATGAATTGTGGCAACGCTTTGAGAGTGTAAAAAATGACAGGAAGAAGCTGGTGAAGTTTCACGATGAAATTGCATTGCTCCGCTTTCTCGATCCCGCTTGCGGATGCGGCAACTTCTTAATTGTGGCATATCGCGAATTGCGCTTATTAGAACTGAAAATAATTGAAAAACTCTTTGAAGGTGAACAGCAAGTTTTTAAGCATGACCTTGATATATTTGTAAAAATAAACGTTGACCGTTTTTATGGAATTGAATACGAAGAATTTCCGGCACAAATAGCGCAGGTTGCCATGTGGCTGATGGATCATCAAATGAATACCCTTGTTAGCTTAGCTTTTGGCGAAAATTATATCCGGCTTCCTTTGCGCAAAAGCGCAACCATTGCACATGGTAATGCCTTACGCACGGATTGGCAAGCTTTACTTAACAGCGAAAATGTACTTAATGTATATGCTGAACACGCAAATATTATTCTTGCAAAAGAAGAGGACGAAAAATATAAAACAGTAAATGTGCATGTAAAAACATTTGAAGTGGGGCGGGGCGAAAGCAGAAAAGGTAAACTAACTGATAGTATGGTACACTTCAATTACATACTTGGTAATCCGCCTTTTGTTGGATATGCTTGGCAAAGCAAAGAGCAGAAAGAAGATATGCTCCATGTTTTTAATGGAGTAGAAGGTGCAGGTGTATTAGATTATGTAACCTGTTGGTATATTAAAGCAGGGCAATATTTAAAGCAATTTAATACTCACGAATTAATTGAAAATGGTAAGGGAGTTAAATGCGCCTTTGTATCAACCAATTCTATTTCACAAGGTGAGCAGGTGGGAATATTATGGAATGAACTCTTTAATAACTATCATCTTAAAATTCATTTTGCACACCGCACATTTAACTGGAGCAATGAGGCTAAGGGAAATGCTGCAGTTCACGTTGTAATTATAGGATTTTCAAATTTTGATGTAAATGAAAAGTATTTGTATGAATATGATCATATCAAAGGAGAACCACATGAAGTGAAAGTAAAAACTATTAATCCTTATCTTGTTGAAGCAAAAGATGTATTTATAAAAAAACTTTCTAAACCATTATGTCCTGTTCCATCCATAAATAGAGGCAATGACGCAACAGATGATGGTAATCTCCTTTTAAATTTGGAGGAAAAGGAAGCATTAATTAAAAAGTATCCAGAAGTCAAAAAATGGATAAAGCCTTTCTTAATGGGAAAAGAATTTATAAATAACATACCTCGATTTTGCTTATGGCTTAAAGACATTCAACCATCAGAATTAAAGAAATATTCATTAATATATGAGAGAATAGAAAGAGTAAAAAAATTTAGAGAACAAAGCAAACGACCTCAAACCCTTAAGATGGCAAAATTTCCATATTTATTTGGCGAGAAAAGACAGCCATTATCAAATTATTTGGCTATTCCAAAGGTGTCTTCTGAAAACAGAACTTATATACCAATAGCATTTTGTAATAAAGACATCATTTGTGGCGATAAGCTTTTTAATTTACCAAATGCAACTTTGTGGCATTTTGGAATTATAACATCTTTAATCCATATGACATGGATGAAGTATACTTGCGGAAGAATGAAAAGTGACTTTAGCTATTCAAACACTATTGTATACAACAATTTCCCCTGGCCAGAAAACCCAACAGAAAAACAAAAGCAAACAGTAGAAGAAAAAGCGCAACAAGTATTAAATGTACGCAAGCAATTTCCAGACAGCAGTCTGGCAGACTTATATGATCCATTAACCATGCCACCTGCATTGGTAAAAGCACATAATGAACTGGACAAAGCTGTAGATCAATGTTACCGCTCTCAACCTTTTTTAAATGAGACAAAAAGGATTGAGTTTTTGTTTGAGTTGTATGACCGGTACACGGCGGGGTTGTTTGCGGGGGAGAAGAAGAAATTGAATAAAAAGCATAAAAGTAATGGTTGACTACCTGGATATAGAAGATCGAAATAAAGATTATCAGTACGTTCACTCGCAGACAGTAAGGGCGGAAATAGGAATCCGTGCAATTGGATTAGTGTATCATGATCACTCACCAGATGTCGATTCATTCGATAATGTTTTTAGATTAAAAGATAATATAGAATACAGATTGTTTTCTGCTTCTCATCAATATCTTATTCTATTGAGGGAATTAGGCTTAGCAGAAAAGAGTTTACAGGATCTTTATAAGAGAAATATTGGGTACTTAGATTCAAATACATTCCCTACGGGTAACCCTTATTTTGATCAGGTTGAGACAGAGCTATCTTCAATTTTTGATAGTATTATATTTCACCTTTCTTCAGTATTTGATTATTTAAGCCACTCTATTTGCTATATGTTTTTTGAAAACAAGCAAGAAACATTATATTGGACAAGATTAGTAAAGAAAGTAAGGTCAGATTTTAAAGATAAATTTGGCTTTTGTGAAGTCTTTAATGAAGTGGATAAAAGATTTGTAGGGCGTTTATATGATTATCGTTCAAGATTACTTCATAATAAAAGAGATCGTCACAAGTTTAATACCCGCATTTATCTTGAACAAGAACTTGCTTTTGATTTGAAAATCTCTTGTTCAGATGTGTCCCTCAAACATTTTTCGTTAATTAATTCTGATAACCCTGAAAACAAAACAATTACATTAGCATATATGGCATCATGGTTACTCAAAAGGTCTTTTAAGGAAATTGAAAATATATTAGATGCTATAAAAATTGACCTTGAAAAGAATTCTAACTTTTTAAACGTTCAGAAAAAAGGATTAATGCCATTAATTGTAAATCAGGAAACTCATTTTGCAGAACCATCATCTAATATTTTTTGGCAAGAATATAAGGGCAAAGCAGAGAAACAGGCTACACCCGCCAAGGATGTTTAATATTTTGGTTTGCTGTTAATTTAATGAGGATTTCAATAAACGTACATCCCATTTTCATTCCTTGCAATCCGCAACACACCCCCAATCCCGAAATAATCGGGACATGCCCCCTCTCACCACCACACAAAGCCTTCGCTAAGAAGGGGCTTAGCGCTGATGTATATTTATAGCTTAGTCCCCTTTGTGCGGTGGCACGTGAGTAAGGGACCTGTCCCGATTATTTCGGGAGAGGGGATTAGGGCAATGCCGTTAAGTTAAGGAGTTAAAATAAAGAAAATCAAGTTATTGCAAATACAAAACCTTAGTAGAAAATAACCTGATCTGATAAACCCAAAACCTTATTACCTTATTAAAAATTCATTTTTGGTGCGTGAATAAGGTAATAAGGTTGAGATATATAGAAATGATCCTTTCTACTAAGGTTAAAAATTAAATTAACGTCGAAGATATGTAGCTTGTAAGGTGTTGATTTGTAATATGTAATTCCTTAACTTAACGGCATTGGGGATTAGGGGTGTGTGATTTTTAATCCGCCTTTTAAATCGAATGGTAATGGAAAGGGGGAAGTTTCCGATTGCATAAAACTGAAACAATATTTCCTGTTATATTGTTTAAAGGAGTAAAGCCACATGGAAGCAAGGAAATTCATAAAGGTCAGCCGCGATGTAGAAAGATTTCGTGACTATATTATTTTAAGAGATCAGCGAAATCGCCAAAAGGTAATAGACCGTTTAATTGCCTTGAGAAAGGAATATGGATATGTTCCGGGTAAAACGGAATTGTTTTCTAAAATTCCGGGAGGAAAAAGACTTTATAGCAATTGCTATGTATTTTTTTACGGATTCAAGGATGCATGCAAGGCAGCCGGTATTGAGGATCCGGAGCGGGAACGGAAAGCCATCCTGTCAGCAAAAAACCGTGATCTGATTATAAAGGGACTCTTGAAGCTATACACCAAACTGAACAGGCAGCTTGGCTATGAGGATTTGCCAAAGAGAGGCCGCTTAACAGCTGCTAATATCAGGAAGGAATTTTCTACTTTACAGAATGCTTTGGACCAACTGGCAATACCATTTTTAAATAAAGCAAGTCAACGCCATACTGTAAGAAAAGCCTTTACCATAGCAGAGGAAGACTATTTAAGTGAATTGCACAGGCTTTATGCAGTCCATAACAAGGTGAGTTATCCGGTTCTCATTAAATATGGCAACATTAGTTCACGGTTATATGTTGAACGTTTCGGCTCATTAAAAAATGCATTGGTTAAGGCAGCACTTCCGTTTTGTAAAAATAATCGGCCTGAAAGAAGGCGATTAATCGCTGAGGTTTCGATAATTGATTCCCACGATTCTGTCACTATGCAGAAATTATAACATGGTGCTTTTGCAATGGGAAATTTAGCTAAAGCCAATCCAGTTTTCATTTATTATAATCCGTCCCTTGAAAGGGCCGGCAATAAAAAGGGAGCAATTAGCTTTTATAAACCTGCAATTATTAAAATGAAACAGGTGCACCGAAAGATGCACCCGTTATAAAAGACTAAATTTCAAAAAAGACTATCTGAAATCAGTTCTGTAAAACCTTAGCCTCAGAGTCAATTACCAATTCAGGCAAAGGTCCTGCAGGAGGATTTGAAAAATCAATACCATGAATTTCTTTTACTTCCTTTAAAAACCATTTGGTGAAGGCATCCGTTCCCTTTCCAAAGTTCTTAAAGGCCTCTTGTGGATTCTCTCCCTCCAGGGTAACGACTACAAAATCACCATGCGGAGTGGTCTGGAAGAAAGTGCGCTCACGAACCCCCAGATTTTTTCTTGATTCGGTGTATTCAAAAGATTGATTGTTATTTAGTTCACTGATGAACTTTTTCCATTGCGGCGTTTTGCCGGGCAGTATGGGAACTGCCATCGCAAATAAGTTTTTCATGTTATTAAATTTTTAAGGTTAATACTTTATTGAACACAAGATAAGGACATTGAAAGACGAAAGTCAAGGGTTTTGAATATTATTTTTTCGTTAAGAAAACAGATGAGGCAATAAAAAATTCTAAACGCCGGTTATTTTTTGCTTTTGCAAAAGTCAATCCCATTTTTATTCCTTGTAATCCGTCCCTTTAGGGACATAAGCTTGGTAAAAACAACCACTCGCGCTGCCACCGTCCACCGTAGGCGGACAACTCCTGAGGTTTAAGTTTATAAAAAAGTTGTCCACCTACGGAGGACAAGAGTAGTGGAGTAGGCTTTTTTACCAAGCTTGAGCACTTACGGTGCTTTGGCTTAAAACCCGGCTGCTGTCAATCTTTATAGAAATAATCATCCAGTTGTTCCTTGTTGCCATCTAAGGCTTTGCAAATGTCCACAGTAGTAATGAGGTCATGTTTTTTCTTTTTGCATTTTTTCCTCACAATCAGCATCAGGCGGAATCCTTGCCTGTCGCTGCATCCATACATTCGAGTCAAATCGGCTGCGGTAATGTTAAGTTTAAAGTGTTTCATACATGAAGGGAGATTAATGTGTTTAATGATTTCGAGTAAAACTAAACCCAAAATGTTTTCAGGAATAATGCTATAAAAGTATGAAAAGAATCATTTCCATCCAATTAAGATGCTGCCAATAGTGTCTTAAAATGCCACAGACTGCCAATGGTGTCTGATTTGTGACATGCCGCTTGACAAGCTCATATTTTCGCAATTACCTTTGTTTCGGTTTAGTGATTGAATAAATATTGAATCATATTTTTAAATAAAAGTTAAACACAATGAATAGTATGAAAAACCAGCAAACAATACTTAGCCGTCCGTTTCAACATCAGTTCATCTTCATCAAACCTATTGATGTGTTCAGAAAAATCATTTCATTATTCCGCCGTCAAAAAGTTAAACGGGTTTATGTTCTTCCAAAATTGGAAGGAGCATTAAATTTCCCCAAGCCGCCACATGATATTGTAACAAGTTTGAATGAGCTTAACAAGTCTGTTGAAATGTGGCGCAAAAATGAAAGTCAATCCGCTCATCAAAAGCAGAAAGCGCAGAAAGCATTAAGCAGGCAACTGCAAAAACTAATTGAGCAGGATAAATATATATATTCAGCAGGATTTAATATTAAGAAAGATTAAAGATTAGAGACTTTAGATTTTAGATGAAAGAAGCAATCGTGCGATCTACTTACAACTTCAATCTTACACCTTACAACTAAATATATAAAATCAATTCAATGAAAAGCTATCTGGATACTTTGCAAACGGCGTGTACACTCCCATCATTACTAATGACCGAATGCAATTTTATGATTGGAATTCAAGTAGGGGAGTATCACAATTTAATTCTTTAACTTATGCCAGTACTAATTGTGAAAAGAGTAAAGGTAAGTTTAGAGTTATTCAGGATGAGTGTGTCTTTCCTGGTTACTTATGCGTCGAACGTATATACGGCAATGTTACCAAATTTGCT
>PLYJ01000146.1 GCA_003151745.1 Bacteroidota bacterium | reverse complement strand
TACTTATTTAACAATCCCCCAATTTCCACAAAAACAGGAGAACCTTTAACGAAGGATGCTGAACCTTCAATAGAAGATGCTAAACCTTCAACGAAAGATGTACTGTTTTCAACGAAGGATGTACTTCTTTCGTTAGAAGTTATACTGTTTTCAACGAAGGTTCTACTTCTTTCGTTGAAAGTTGCATTGTTTTCGTCAAAGGATGTACTTCTTTCGTTAAAGGTAGTACTACCTTCAACGAAGGTTCAGTTGATTTTCAGGATGAAGGTCGCCACTTTGTTTAAGAGATAGCTTCCCGAATGAATCTGGATAGGTCACTTCGCCAAAGCGGGAACCGCAATTAGCTGCGTTGAAAATCGTGCTTAGCTTCTGCTCATAACTTACTGCTCTGTTTATAAAACGGCAACACCATATAGGTATATACTATACAACCCAGGCATATAGCGAATCCCGATTCCAGTACAGCACAAAAAAGAAGCACTGCGCCAACACCATTTGCAGCCAACTGAAATCCTGAAATTTGAAGCGAGGCAATGATGAGGCAAAATGCCATACCCAAGCCGGCAGCAAACTTTTTAGGTTCAGCATCGGTGGTTTTCTTTTCTAAGGATAATTTAGCTGCGATCGCTTTGGCAGCGTTTTTCAAAGGGCTATATGTTCCCGTTGTGAATGCTCTTAACGTAAAGTCAGCAGCAAGCAGCAGAATCAACCAATAAGCATTCATATATAAGCCTAAAAGGGTAATTGCTAATGCAAAAAACGCAACTATGCGAGCAACATTTTCATCTGCTTTGTTTGTTGACACCGGGCATTGAATATTACTTTTCATCTTTGTCTTTATACTATTTACCCCAATTACCTTATTACCTAAGTCCTTTAATATCGAACTACGAACACGTCATCTCTGTCATTCAATTTGTGCTCAAGCAATTTTGCAACACTTACTTTCCCGATCACATATTTAAAATTGTGGCTGAAATATTGTTGGTCAATTTCGGCAAACTGTAAATCCTTTAATAGCTTCTCGTCGCTGTAACGCAGGTAAACATTGAGCAGCTGGTCGTTGGTGAAGGTTGTTCCGTTCGCTTTATTGTTGCTTTCCAACCGCTGGTTGTATTTTTTATATTCGTAATGGTAATCATACATCAGTGCTGCAAGATCAGAAAGGACAGCGGAAGCAGTAGGGTGGGAGCCGGCTCCTTTGCCATAAAAGAATTGCTTGTCGGAGAAAGAGGCTTCCAGTTGCACGGCATTAAATTCATTCCGCACATCGTAAAACATATCTCCTTTGTGAATGAACTTAGGCATCACATAAGCCAGTATTTTGCCGTTGGCGCTGAAGGTATGAGCAATGAGCTTGATGCGGACACCTTTTTCTTTTGCAAACGTACTGTCTTCAACAGAGAGGTTTTGAATGCCGAAGTTGAATATTTCATTGTGCTTTACAAAAATTCCAAACGTATGCGTGAGCAATATGGTGAGCTTGAATTTAGCATCAAATGCTTTCACGTCAAGAGTAGGATCGCTTTCTGCAAAGCCGCTTTGCTGTGCGCCTTTCAGTGCATCAGCGTAGGAAATTTTTTCTTCTGATGTTTTTGTAAGAATGTAGTTCGTAGTGCCGTTGCAGATTCCTTCCAGTGAAGTTAACAGGTCGTTGTCATAGTATTCTTCCAGGTTCCTGATGATGGGTATGGAGCCGCAGGCTGATGCTTCATATAAGAAAGGAGCATTATGCTTTTTTTGCAATTCATACAATTCATGAAAATTCTCCGCAATCATTCTCTTATTGGCTGACACAACGGCTTTGCCTTTTTTCATGGCAGCAGATACAATGTCGAACGCTTCATCGGCATTGTCGATTAATTCCACCACTACATCCAGACTGTCATCATTCAGAATATCATTCTTATCGAACGTGAAAAAATCCATGGGTATAGGACGGGCTTTGTCCCTGTGCTTCACGCATATCTTCACGATCTTCGCATGAATGCCTTTGGTCTTATGGATTACATCATAAAGGCCTGTGCCAACAACACCAAATCCGAATAGTCCTATTCTAAGTTTTTTCATATTTTATGAGATATTAGAAATGAGATGTAAGATATGAGATTTAAAACGCTGATTTTCGGATTAGGTTTTATCTCAAATCTCACGTCTCAATACTAATTTGTTTAAATATTTTGTCCTTTATCAGCTTTGAAATTTGTTCCACTTCGGTTAAAAAGCCATCGTGCCCGAATGGAGAATTAATTTTTTCAAGATGAGCATTTGATATATGCTCTGCAAGATATTCCTGTTCATGAACAGGGTAGAGCAGATCGGTAGTAATGCCTATCACCAGCGTATTCGCCTTAATGTGTGCCAGCGCCTGTTTTGCAGATTTTCTCCCGCGCGCTACATTGTGACTATCCATTGCCTTGCTCAATATCCAATATGAATCCGGATCAAAACGTTTCCTCAGCTTTTCTCCCTGGTAGCGCTGGTAAGATGATGCTTTGAAATTGTCTGCCTTCTCGTCATCGTCTGTTTGCGTGCTCTCATACATGAAATAGTTTCTGTATGAAAGCATGGCAATAGCTCGTGCCGTTTCTATTCCCTTGCTTCCTGATTCCAACGCCATGCGTTGCGCTTCGTTAAATGCAATGCCCCATGCAGAGTGTCTTGCATTGGTGGCAAGCAAGACAAGATTTTCTATATATGGAGGATCTTGTATGGCCCATTCCATGGCCTGTTGCCCGCCCAGCGATCCGCCGATAAGTATTTTGATTTTCTTTAATGCTAAATGTTGTGCTAACAATTGGTTTGCTTTTACCATATCACGCACTGTGATTAATGGAAAGTCTTTGCCATATTTTTTTCCTGTTCTTGCGTTTACAGAAGCAGGGCCTGTTGTACCATAACATGATCCAAGGATGTTAGGACAAACAACAAAATATTTCTTTGTATCAAAAATGCAACCATCGCCAATCATGCCCGGCCACCAATCTGCGGCGTCAGCATTCGCTGTGAGGGCATGGCAAACCCATATCACATTGCTCTTATCTGCATTCAGCTTGCCGTAGGTACAATATGCAATCTCTAAATCAGGAAGTATATTATCTGATTCAAGCAGAAAGGGCTTGCTGTATTTCCATGTTTTTGGCTGCATAGTTTATTTTAAACGTAACACGATGTGCGGACAAAAATAAGAAGTCCGCAGTTCACAGTCTGCAGCCGGCAGTATGCTCTGAAGTTTGTTCATCGCTCACTGCCAGCTGCTGACTGAAGATTGCCTACTTGATTAATTAGCGACTACTGCTGCAGATTCAGGTCGCACGGCAATGATCTTGTCAAATGCCTGTTGAATATCTGCTTTGATATCGTCTAAATGCTCAATACCCACGCTCAAACGAACCTGGTTTGGCTTCACGCCTGCACTCAGCTGCTCCTTCTCGCCCAATTGCTCATGCGTTGTAGAAGCAGGATGAATGGCCAGCGTTTTCGAATCACCCACATTTGCAAGATGGCTGATAAGCTGCAGGCTGTCAATGAATTTCTTCGCTGCCTCTTTGCCACCTTTAATATTGAAGGTGAATACTCCGCCAACACCACGTTTGAAATATTTAGTTGCAAGTGTATGGTATTTACTTGATTTCAAACCCGGATAATTTACTTTTTCAACCTGCGGATGAGCTTCCAGCCATTTTGCAAGCTCCTGTGCATTTTGCACAGTCCTGTCAACCCGTAATGAAAGAGTTTCCAATCCCTGCAAGAACTGGAATGAATTGAAAGGTGAAAGCGAAGCTCCCCAATCACGCAAACCTTCAACACGCGCGCGGATGATGAACTGAATGTTTCCGAATGGGCCTTTCGCACCAAACACATCGTTGAACACCAAACCATGATATCCTTCTGATGGTGTAGTGAACTGCGGGAACTTACCATTACCCCAATTGTAATTACCTGCATCAACGATCACGCCGCCAATGGAAGTGCCATGTCCGCCTATCCATTTTGTGGCAGACTGAACCACCACGTTCGCGCCATGCTCAATGGGGCGGAACAAATAGCCTGCTGTACCGAACGTATTATCTACGATAAGCGGCAGATCATGCTTCTTTGCAATTGCTGCAATAGCATCAAAGTCAGGAATGTTTCCTTCCGGATTGCCGATGGTTTCCAAATAGATGGCTTTTGTTTTTGCATCAATCAGCTTCTCGAAGTTTGCAGGAGCGTCGCCTTCTGCAAAGCGGGCTTCAATGCCAATGCGTTTAAACTGCACCTTGAATTGATTATACGTGCCACCATACAGGAAAGAAGTGGAAATAAAATTATCTCCCTGTCCCAGGATATTGGTTAACGCAATAAACTGCGATGCCTGTCCTGATCCCACTGCCAATGCAGCAACTCCGCCTTCAAGAGCTGCGATACGTTTTTCAAACACATCCGTGGTAGGATTCATGATGCGCGTGTAGATATTCCCAAACTCCTTTAAGCCAAACAGGTTGGCTGCATGTTCGGTATTATCGAATACAAATGAAGTTGTCTGATAAATCGGCACTGCACGCGATTTTGTTGTCGGATCAACTTCCTGACCGGCATGTAATTGTAATGTTTCAAATTTATAGTTACTCATGACTTTAGATTTTTTAAATTTAGTTTGTTAATTTATTTATTATGACAATTCATATCCATTGTTTACGGAAACTTGAAACTTGGAAGTGTGATTTGCGGCCAAATTTCAAATTTCTATTTTCAAGTATCTACCGACAACATCGCCTGTTGCTGATTGAGTAAAAAAATATGTTTTTAAATGGGACTATCACGTCAATTGGTTTTTTAAAGCCAGGAAAATTAAAAGGAAACTAAGAGGAGAAATGCTTGCTTATTATAGCATACAACAACAACAACACATGCACATCACATTGGATGTGTTAACAGAAAAATATGTGCGATTGTTATTCATTCAGGGCGCAAATATAGAGACCGTTATTATAATTTCCAAATAAAATGAAAAATATTTTTAACGAGCTTTCAATTTCCCGTTTCTCGTAAACGTTATCTGAATTACCAAACAGGGTTTTCTATCTTTGTCAAAACAAACTGCGCCGGATATAAGCTTCTGCAGAAAACCGACACTCCCATGCGATCAATCGGAAAAAACATAGAGTTAAAGACAGGCAATGTTGTCATCAGTTATAACGACGAAGGTCCTGGTGATGCGCCCGTTGTCATTTTCATTCACGGGCTTGCGCTTAATAAAACCATGTGGCATAAGCAAGAAGCCTTATTGAAGAATAATTACAGGGGGATTGCCTACGATGTTCGCGGGCACGGGAAGTCACAGGCAGGAAATGAAGAGTTTTCCATCGAGCTATTCGCTGATGACCTCATTCATTTCATGGACATACTGACAATTGATAAAGCAGTTATCTGCGGCTTGTCCATGGGCGGATATATAGCATTGCGTGCGATGGAAAAATACCCCGAACGTTTCAGCGGCCTTGTGCTGTGCGACACGCAGTGCGTCGCCGATACTCATGAAGGAAAGGAAAAAAGGATGAAGACGATTGAAAATATAAGAGCAACAGGAACAACAGGATTTGCAGAACAGAATGCAAAAAACATTTTTTCGCCTGTATCATTTACAACCAGGAAAGAAGAAACCAATGCTGTAATACAAATGGCTGTAATGCTCCCCAAAATTTAGAC
>PLYJ01000225.1 GCA_003151745.1 Bacteroidota bacterium | reverse complement strand
GTCAAGCTATTTCAGGAAGGGACAGGTTTTATGAAGGTGTGGCGTGATTTCGCCGTGGTGTGGCGTGGTTTTATGAAAAAATACAATCAAAAATGGTTGAATGAATATCAAAAAATATTAAATGACAATCAAAAACGATATTATCATTTGTTATTGAAAGCCGACATAGTGAGGTCGGTGCCCACTGCAACAAAGCTTTTAATAATCTC
Source organism: Bacteroidota bacterium (assembly GCA_003151745.1). Classification (GTDB taxonomy): domain Bacteria; phylum Bacteroidota; class Bacteroidia; order AKYH767-A; family 2013-40CM-41-45; genus PALSA-967. The sequence goes on along the minus strand of PLYJ01000225.1, from coordinate 3,076 downwards.
CGTTGCCATCTGAATGCGCTCAGGTAGTGTCTTATTTTCTGTTTCGCCCCATTTGCCAAGTACATAATCTACCTGGTGTCCGCGCGAAAACTCGCTGCCAATGCCGAATCGTAATCTTGGAAAATCGCCTGAGCCTGTGTGTTCAATGATACTTGTGAAGCCATTGTGGCCACCATCACCACCTTTGCCTCTCAGCCGCAATGTGCCGAAAGTTAATGCAAGATCGTCAGCAACTACGAGCACATGAGACAATGAAATCTTTTCTGCCTGCATCCAATAGTTCACCGCTTTGCCACTAAGGTTCATGTAGGTTGTGGGCTTGATGATAACGATGTTCTTGCCCTTGTATTTGGAATGATTGACGAAGGCAAGCTTATCGGTAACGAATAGTTTTTTTGGCGCGGGCTTGTCGTCTTCTTTTTTAACAAGGGACGCCGCAAGGGCGTCTGCTACTTCAAAACCAATGTTGTGGCGGGTTTGGCTGTATTCCTCACCAATGTTTCCCAAACCTACAATCAGGAATTTGCTCATACCCTTTAGTAAATGAGTAGGGAGTAGGAAAATAAATTCTCCCAACTCACTACTCCCTATCTTTCTACTGTTTTATTACTTTTTCTTTTCTTCTTTCTTAGCAGGAGCGGCTTCTTTTCCACCGGCAGCAGGAGTGCCCTTAGCAGGAGCAGCACCGGGAGCGCCCTTGACAGGAGCGGCACCGGCAGCAGGAGCAGCAGCACCTTCAGCAGGAACTGCGCCTTCAGCAGTGGCAGTTGTAGCAGCTGCAACAGGAGCTTCTTCAACTACTACGCGAGTAACCTTCACAGCTACGATAATCTTGTTTGCCAGATCAAGAAATTCAACGCCATCTGCTTTCATATCACGCACATGTACAGAATCACCAATGTTCATGTCGTCCACTTTAATGGTTACATTTTCAGGGAGTTTTGATGGCAAAGCCTTCACGGTAAGCATTCTCATTTTCTTATGTAGTGTTCCGCCCTGACGCACGCCTGCAGCGCTGCCTGTAATGATTACGGGAATCTGAATAGTGACAGGTTTATCATCAGCGATTTCAAGAAAATCAAGATGGATGAGACGGTCGTTGATGGGATGAAACTGAAGATCTTTCATTACAGCCTTATGTGTTGCACCGTCAATAGTAACATCCACTGTATATACTTCAGGTGAATAAACCAGGTTCTTAAATGCTAATGCAGGAGCCGAAAAGTGAATAGGCTCTTTGCCTCCGTATAATACGCAAACAACATTTCCTTCTTTTCTCAGAAGGCGCACGTTTTGTTTACTGATTTCGGCTCTGCGTGTTCCGGTAATTGCAAATGATTTCATTTTATTAATTATTTAAAGATTACTGAATTAATTGACTACAAATATTTTGCTGATGCTTTCATATACATATACCCTGCGGATAATGCGTGCAAACAGCTCAGCGGTTGATAATACTTTTATTTTAGGGGATTCCTCTTTAAGCGGAATGGTATCCGTTACGATAAGTTCCGTAAGCTTTGATTTATTAATGCGCTCATACGCTTTTCCTGAAAGAACAGGATGCGTGCAACAAGCGCGAACACTTGAAGCGCCCTTATCAAAAAGCATTTCTGTTGCCTTTGTAAGCGTGCCGGCCGTATCTACAATATCATCAATAATCAAAATGTCTCTTCCTTCCACATCACCGATCACCGTCATGCCTTCCACTTCATTTGCTTTTTTTCTTTGCTTGTCGCAGATCACGATCTCAGCGCCGAAGTATTTAGCATAGCTGCGCGCGCGGTGAACGCCACCCATATCAGGCGCTGCCACTGTGAGGTTCTTCAGGTTGAGTGATTTTATATATGGTACAAACAAGGAGCTTGCATCCAGATGATCAACAGGTATATCAAAGAACCCTTGTATCTGGGGAGCGTGTAAATCCATTGTCATGATGCGCGTAACGCCTGCTGCGCTAAGCAAGTTGGCAACGAGCCTTGCAGCGATAGCTACCCTCGGTTTGTCCTTACGATCAGAGCGGGCAAAACCAAAATAAGGAATAACGGCTGTTATATAATGTGCCGATGCTCTCTTTGCCGCATCAATCAGCAACAACAGTTCCATCAGGTTATCTGAAGGAGCAAAGGTGGATTGAATAATGAATACATCGCAACCTCTCACAGTCTCGTCAAAGGAAGGCGAAAATTCACCGTCGCTGAAACGCGCTACGTTTATCTCGCCAAGCGGAATGCCGTAATCACGGGCGATTTCGTCAGCCAGATATTTGGTAGCGGTGCCTGAAAAGAGCTTTACATTACGATCCATCTGCTTATTATTATGCTTTTAAAATTAATAGTCCTCAGTCTTCAGCGAGATCAGCCAGGAGATATTACGCACTGCCGACTGCTAACTGGAGACTGCCTACTTTTTTAGGGGGTGCAAAGAAACAAAATTTGCTCAAACAGGCAAAATAAATCGCTGGTTTATTGTAAAAAAGCCGCTACCATTCGCTCTATAACCCCTGTTTTATCGTTAAACCTCAAATTATCGTTACGGCTATCAATATGCATGTGCCGGAATTCAGAATATTCATAATAGATATTATTTAAAAAAATTACCACGCAGGCATAATAGAAAACATAAAACAAACACATAGTGTACACAGAAATTATGTGTAACCTATGTTTCTATGATACTATTAGGTAAAAAATAGAGCATAGGAAAAGTAATCACTGACTCTCTTTTACGGATGGCTGCTAATTTCAAAAAGAGTACCCCAAATTCTTTTTATTAGTCACAACAACAGCCTTATTTCATATATCAAAAACCCGTTCATCAGCGGCTTCTTTTTTGTTTAACACATCGCTATAAAGATTAGCAGCGACAACAACAAATTGATGAAGTAAAAACTGCTTTTTCACCTGAAACCATACAAAAAGGACAGGTAACTGCATCGTAATTACAGATAACCGCAATAATAGGTACAGGTAACCACAACGTGATTACAGGTAACTATCACTTAGGTACAGGTAACTAACATGCGACTACCTGTAACTACATGGTGATTACAGGTAACTGTACCTTCCTAAAAAAA
>PLYJ01000078.1 GCA_003151745.1 Bacteroidota bacterium | reverse complement strand
GTAATTTTAACAAGACATTATTGAAGTGACATAATTAATTATCTAAAGGCACTTAACAACGAAAAAGTCGAAGGGAATCTCATTATTGATGATAAGCCTGCATTTCTTGAATGGGCTATTTGGCGGAGTTTTCTTTCAATCGACGATATTACATGTCCTATTCATAAAACAAGAAGATTCCCAGTTGATCAGGATTTTTTACCTCGCAATACCGCCCCCGGCGGTGGCTCAGATTCGATTTTTGAATTTGAAAAATATGTGCTTGTAGTCGAGGTTACTTTAACTACATCACATAGACAAATGGCGGTTGAAAGTGAGCCAGTTAAAAGACATACCGCTCAGTACAAACAAATGTACCCGGGTAAAGACGTTTACTGTTTGTTTATTGCTCCGGCCATTGACAATAATGTTATTGAAACTTTCAGAATTGGCACATGGTACGATAAAGATAATGAAGAGAGGGTGGATGTTGTGCCTATGAGTATTTCAGATTTTATAGTTACAATTAACGTCTTGCAGGGAAAGCGCCTTCATAATTTCGATTTTAAAAACTTGCTTGACAACTGCTTATCAAATAGAAATAAAAGTGCCCCTCAGTGGAAAGCAAGTATTAAAAGTGAAATAAATTCATGGTCATCGACATTTGTTTCGTAAAATTCTTATGTTGTTCAGGTTTTGTAAAGCTGTCACAACAGACGTAATTAAATAAACACAACCAATAATAATGGAAGAAGAAGCAACAGGTGATAAAACAAACCTCGATTATTTTAAAGTTTGGAAGGAATACGAAGGGGTAGCAATGCACTTTAATGATTTACTAATCAGACTGCGCACACAAGCCCTTGGTGGTGTTGCTGTAATCGCGGCAATCGCCACAGTCATTGCAAAGGGAGACATTGGTTTTGAATTAAAATGGGGTATTCTATTAATTTCCTTCATTCTCCTTACTATATTCTGGATAGCAATATGGATTTTGGATTTAAGATATTATAATCGTCTGTTGCTGGGAGCTGTAGATGCCATTCTTGAACTTGAAAATGAAAGCAAGGAAGGCAAACCAATTAATAAAATAATATTAAGCACTCGCATAGAAGAAATTGCAACAGGAAAGAAAAAAATTGAACCTGTCCAGAGTTCAATTATGCCGGTAAAATATTTTATATCACAGTCTTTTGCGGTCTATTAATTGGATGTATAGTTGCATTTATTGGTCTATTTGGGCATGGAGTCATTGATTTTTTTAAACATATTTTATGTTGCAGATGTCATTAAATAACCTGCTGCGTCAGATTTGTAATCCGATGCTGTTTCCCTTAGCTATAAAGGCCTGTAAGCAATGGTACCTTAAATCCTAATCTACTAAGCATGGAAGAAATCATCAAGACCACCTTATTGGAACATGAAAAGAGCACGTTCCTGATAGATTTGCTCAAGACGGATAAAGCACAACTGTATATAAAAATTCAGCAGACAATTCATTTAAAAGATGATGTTGCTAGTCAGGAAGAGATTAAAATTAATCCCTCCGTGCTTACTGAGATTCTTGAAGTGCTGACTGCATATAAGGATGTGATTCCAAAACAACAATTTAATCGCAAGCATTATTTAACAGAAGAAAGCAAAATCGAAATTCAGAAACGCTACTTAAAAGGAATTTCAATTCGGGAGATTGCATTGCAATTTAGTTGCTCCGAAGCATTAATTGAACAGCTATTATATAACAAAGGAATCCCGATTGTTTCAAATAAGCAGCCAAAAGAAATAAAATACAGAAAATTCAGGCGAAGGAAAAGGCAATAATTAGGTATATGATACAATATTAATTCAATGCTGAGCCCCTCTGTGCGAAAGCACGTGCGCTGGCGAGAGGGGCTGGGGTGTGTTATTTATTCCTCTGCGAACTCTGCGCTCATTTCTCTCCGCGCCCTCTGCGGTTAACTTTGCTTTTTAATCATGCAAGTCAAACTAATCCCATAAATCACAGTTCAGACAATTTCCCTGTTCCAAAACAGAACAGCTTGCCGTAGTTTGAAAAAGAAAATAATTTTGCCCTGATCTCCCTAATAAGTAATAATTTTAGCCCGTTATCCCTAAAGGAAAAACATTTAAAAACAACTCCTTCAAATGCTAAAACCGGATAAGCCATATAATTCTTTACCTTTGATTCCGCCAGACCGCAAAGCAGTGGAAACCATTCCTATTCTCAGGCAGGAAAGCAAAGCAGCCGTTGCCCTGGCTGAGTTAAAAGGTCTTGCCAAAATATTGCCCAACCAAAACATACTTATCAATAGTGTGGTACTCCAGGAAGCGAAGGCAAGTTCCGAAATTGAAAATGTAATTACCACCCAGGACAAACTCTACAAGGCAATTACACTAAAAGACATTGAGGTTGACAAAGACACAAAAGAAGTGTTGCGCTACCGTGAGGCATTATTTACAGGTCAGAAATTTATTCAGCAAAAAGGATTTCTCAATACCAACGGCATTGTGAAGGTGCAAAAGGTATTGGAACAAAACGATGCAGGTATCCGCACACTTCCCGGCACCGCATTGAAAAATGGAGCAACAGGCGAAACCATTTATACGCCGCCTGATGACAGTGCCGCCATTCCCAAGCTCATGAAAAACTTTGATGACTTCATCAATACAAATGATGATGAGTTTTCTCCGCTCATCAAGCTGGCAATTCAGCATTACCAGTTTGAAAGCATTCATCCGTTTTATGATGGCAATGGTCGCACAGGTCGCATTGTAAATGTGCTGTATCTGATGTTGCATAATTTGCTTGACACTCCAATTCTTTACCTCAGCGGCTACATCATTAAAAACAAATCTGCTTACTACAGGCTGTTGCAGGAAGTCCGCACCAAAAACAATTGGGAAGGATGGATTTTATATATGCTCAAAGGCGTGGAGCAAACATCACTTGAAACCATTGACAAAATCAATAGCATCAATAAACTCTTTCATCAAACCGTTGAAGTGGCAAAAAAGAAAGCGCCAAAGGCTTATTCAAAAGAACTGATTGAATTGCTCTTCATGCATCCTTACAGTAAGATTGAATTTGTAGTTGAAGAACTGGAATTGGAAAGAAGAACCGCATCAAAATACCTGCAAGAGATGGAAAGGATTGGTATTTTGAAAAGTGAAACCAAATGGAAAGAAGTTCTTTACATCAATACAAAGCTCTACGATTTGCTTAAAAAATAATTCCTATCATGTACATATTTTCCTATTTTATGTACATGACAAGCCTATCATGTACATAGCATGTACATGAGCAAATTTCACAACTTATTGCCTGCATTAGCATAACATGAGCAAAACTTGCTCATGAGTAATTTTCTCATCATTTTACCTATGACAATCGCCTCATAGGTAAACTTTACCCATGACAAAACAGTCATGTACCAATTTTAAATATTTTAGTACATGAGAATAGTTTCATGTACCATCATGGTACACGAGCAAAACCTACTCAATTGAACATTCATTGCAGATATTGCACAAGCAGTGTTCCGCAACCTGCCGCTCCTCGCTTCAGGGCTTACTTTCAATTCTTGCGACACTCTCGCCAAAATCCCTTCCTGCCTATAAGTAATTTTAATCTGTATTTTCGTTCCCACTATTCAGGTTTTGTAAAAGCAAAAGATAATCCTCTAACAAGTGTTAGAGAATTAGTATAAGATAGTTCTCCAACAAGCGTTGGAGAAATGAAAAGGGATAAAACAACCATGGCAAAAGCAAAAAAGAAAACAACGCCGGTTAAAATTAAAAAAACTGATATGCTGTTCAGCGAAATAAAATCGCATATAGAACAAGCACGCAAGCAAGTGGCAGTGGCTGTTAACCAGTCCCTCTCCCAATTATATTGGAACATTGGCGGTTTAATTCATCACCACATTTTAGAGGGTAACCGTGCTGCCTATGGCAAAGAGATTATTGCGACACTGTCGCAACAATTGACAACAGAGTATGGGCAGGGCTATAACTATTCCGCTTTAACCCGGATGATGAATTTCTATCAGTCATTTCCTGATAAAAAGATTGTTGCGACAGTGTCGCAACAATTGAGCTGGAGTCATTTTATTGAATTGGTTACACTGGAGGAAGAGGCGCAGCGAATGTTTTACACCCAAATGGCAATTGCAGAACGATGGAGTGTGCGGCTTCTTCGTGAGCGGATAGACAGCATGTTGTTTGAACGAACAGCCCTTTCAAAGAAACCGGAAAAACTCATTAAGCAGGAACTAAAAAAACTTTCATACGGCGCCGTGACAAATCCTGAATTGGTCTTTCGTGATCCTTACCTGTTGGATTTTCTTGGCCTGAAAGAAACGTATTCCGAAAAAGATTTGGAAGATGCCATACTCGCACAACTGCAACAATTCATTATTGAATTGGGCAGCGACTTTGCATTTTTGGCAAGGCAAAAACGCATCATCATTGACGGCACGGATTATAAGATTGATTTGCTGTTTTATCACCGTGGTTTAAAATGTATGGTGGCAATAGATTTAAAGTTGGGGAAATTTCGTGCTGCTGATAAAGGGCAAATGGAATTGTATTTACGCTGGCTTGAAAAGCATGAGCAACGGGAAGGAGAAAATGCCCCGATAGGATTGATACTTTGTTCGGATAAATCGGATGAGCACGTTGAGCTTTTACTGCTCAAAGAAGACCGCATAAAAGTGGCGAAGTATTATACCCAACTGCCTTCCATGAAAATATTGAAAGACAGGTTGCACCAGGCAATACTCATAGCACGGCAGAAAGAAGAAATAAAAAAACAGAAAAAAGTGAGTGATGCTGAGATACTAACTCCATCTTAATAAACAGTGTTCCGCAACCCGCCGCTCCTCGCTTCAGTCCTTCCACCGTTCCGCCTCTCTTTACTCCCTCTCCTTTGGAGAGGCTGGGGTGAGGCTTCACTCCCTCAGTCCTTACACTGTGCATTCGGGGTGCGTCTCAGGGTTTCAAGCTCCACTGTCGTTTCGCGTGAAACCCTTCATCCTCATGCGGCGGGCTTGCTCGCTAATAACCCGCTTACGCCTCCGACTCCCTAAACAGTCGTCTCGGCACGCTGGACAGCCGTTCGTCTCGCTTTTGTGCTCGCCTCTCTTCCCGGCTTGATAGTGCGTAGCTCTGATGTTTATTTTGTGGTTAGGATAGAGTTTTAAGAAAAACGCCGCTCAATTTCTTAAACATGATTTCTTTGCTTGTCGTTGCATCTATATACATTGTAAATGCCATTGACATGAGCTATAACGCAGCGGTACATTTGTATCATCACTTTGTTCAATCTCAAATCTCAAGTCTAACTTCTAAAATCTAATCTTATGGCAAAGCCAATAATCGCAATCAAACACAGAGTAACCGATTACGCAGGTCTTGTAAATCTCGGCAATCGCGTTTTCGTAAGTCTAACTGGAAATTTGAATTACCCAACTCCTTTACCCGCATTGACTGTGCTTCAAACAGCCGTCACTGCTGTTGTAAATGGAATAGCGGCATGGGGCAGTAGAGGCAATCGTGGTTCACACGCTACGCTTGTTACTTTAAAGCAGGACGCGCTTACGCTTTCTCAAACATTGAAATCACTTGCACAATACGTGCAGAACACTGCTCAGACCGCAGCAGGCAGTGATTATACATTGATGGGAGCAATCAGCAGCAGCAGTGGTTATCAGCTTGCAAACACAAAGTCACCGCAAGGCACGCTTCAGGCAGTTCAGAGCTTTCGCGATTTAATTCGCGTAGCAAAAACACCTCTATTTTAGCACCTGTCTTTTCCTTGTTGCCGTAAAGACGGGCAGGAAACACGCGGGTGTTGTTCACAATCATCGAATCGCCGTCATCAAAATAATCGAGAATGTCTCTGAAATGCTTGTTTGTCCCTTCCTGAAATAGCTT
>PLYJ01000009.1 GCA_003151745.1 Bacteroidota bacterium | reverse complement strand
TTATTGGGATTAGGATATATATTAAGTGATGCTGATACCTGTGTTTCATTGACAATACCTGTAACAGCACTTACATTTATATTATCTAAGTATAACATGTGACCAAAATCAGCTATATTTTCAAAAGAGAACATTACTTCGGGTTGACCAATTAAGCCGGTAATATTAAGGTCAATGGTTTCCTGCTTCCATTGCGCTGATGTTGGGACAAACGGACCAGGAGTGTAATAACCACCTGTAGTGCTAAGTGCAAGTCCTCCCTTTTTCAACAGCGTGTGCCACGTAATACCGCAATCTGTTGAATAATATACTGCCAGAGTATCATTGCCTGCAGAACTGCTATATGGGGTATAGGCATAGTTGTAAGTTAAGATTGGGTTGCTTGCATTCGTGAAGTCAACCTGCGGGGTGCGTATAGAATAGCTTTTGCCTATATTGTCTGGTTGTAACTCATTATCAAAATAAATACAAGAGAGGCTTTGTCCGTTAGCGCCTGAGGGTGCTGTTGTTAAATTTTCGAATTCAGCATCATATTGACCATTTGTAGTCTTTTTCCAACCCCAGGCAGAGTCTGATCCTGCCTGCCTCCATCCGGTTGGAGGAAACACAACACCTTCAAACCCTTCTGCAATACTTGTTATACCAAGTGTTATGGAATTAAAATTTACAGCCATGCTATCATTAGATGGCACTGTATCTGTAACACCATTGGGCATTGTTGTATATACTTTGAAAGTATGTGCACCCGCTGAAAAAGACTGAGCCGGTAAAGTGACTTTATCCCTTCCAAGTTGGATGAGATTACCTGACCAATTATAAGTATTAATGGTTCCATTATCTATTTGATAATTGATGATGGCAGATGTCAGGTTATTGATACCCTTATTCTGAATGGTAACTATAGGAGCGAAAGAAGCACCGCACACTTCTTCAAAAGGAGATGCAATGTTTGAAATTTCGGCATCATTCATGGCATAAGAGTCAGCATTTGAATCCAAATAATTAAATTCGCTGACGTAATCCCTTACATCTTTCGGCCCATTGTGTGGTAAACCATAATAGATTTGGAAATTAACTAAAGCTCCTGCATCGAACAAATATTGATAGGCGGCGGAGAGAATAATGCCATAATCACCAACACCACCTACTGAAATAGTTATTGGGATGTACTGACCATTTTGCCATACGTAAGTAAATGAAGTTAAATTGTTGACTTCGTCCATAGATTGTATTGCCGGACTCCATAGTTCAAGGCCACGGAAACGCTTGTAATTTAACAACCCGTAACGAAGAGCCGCTCTTCCTCCGATAGAAAAGCCAGTGAGGTATATATCATCCTGATCAATATTATAAGCAGACATTGCATCCGTTATGCACCTGGTTATAATGCTGGTATCGCATGTAGTCCAAAAATCAGAATAGTCAGCAGTTGAATCTCCGCCACTATACGCACCACCATACGGACAAACTATAATGGCATTATAAAAATTTGTACCGGAATCTTGTCCCCAATAAGCATCAATATCCCGCATATTCTGCGGAGTATCACCTAAACCATGCAAACTAATAATTAATTTATACTTATTGGCAACATTATAGTTGGCTGGCACATAGTAAGAGAGAGTCCAATCCGGGTTTCCACTGAAATTTATTGTCCGGTCGAAGGAACCGGTCTGTTGGGCAAAGGAAGTTTGCACTGATAAAACGCCTATATATATCAATAAGGCAGTTCTAAATAAAGAAGTAAGTTTTTTCATAAGCGTATATTTTTATTTTTTTCAGATTGTTGAGTTAAATAATTCTGCTTTGGTTTAATTTGATCCTGATTCACCGGAAGTCTAATAAACAATAACTTTTTTAGTAACCTTGTTATTGTCGGTTTTTAAGCTTACAAAATACATGGCACTACCAAATTCTTTCAGGTTAAGCTGTTTGGAATAATCACCTGAAAACCCACTTAGCTTTTCAGTATATATCAACTGACCAAGCAGGTTCCTGATTTCAAGAGTACAGTTATCCTCATAACTGGCATTAAAAGAAAGTGTAAACGAGCCATTGTTAGGGTTAGGATATATATTAACAGAAATGGGCTGCTGTGATTGATCAATGATACCTGTAACGGCGGATATATTTATATTGTCTAAGTACAACATGTGTCCGTGATCAGATTTGTTTTCAAAAGAGAACATTACTTCGGGTTGACCTGTTAAGCCGGTAATGTTAAGATTGATGGTTTCCTGCTTCCATTGAACTGAGGTCGGGACAAATGGAACGGCACTACTATATCCACCTGTGGTGCTGAGCGCAAGCCCTCCCTTTTTTAAAAGGGTGTGCCAAGTGCTGCCGCAATCGGTTGAATAGTAAACAGCAAGGGTATCATTGCCGGCAGAACTGCTGTAGGGGGAATAAGCGTAATTGTATGTTAAGGTGGGGCTGCTTACATTCGTGAAGTCAACCTGCGGGGTGCGAATTGAATAAGCTTTGCCTACGTTGTCCGGTATCTCATTATCAAAAAAGATACCGGCAGCACTGTCACCGGTAGTACCCGATGGTATTGTTGCTAAATATTCGAATTCAGGGTCTTGACCATTAACATCTTGGTAGCTTGTCCTTTTCCAACCCCAGGCGGAATCAGATCCGGCTTGCCTCCATTGAGATGGAGGAAACATAGCGCCTTCAAACCCTTCTACAATGGCAGTTGTTCCATGTGTTATGGAATTAAAATTTTCTGTCATGCCATCATTTGATGGCACTGTATCTGTAACACCATTAGGCATTGTAGTATATGTCTTGAAAGTGTGTGTACCCGCTGAAACAGATTGAGCCGATAAAGTAACTTTATCTTTTCCAAGCCTGATAAGATTACCTGACCAAGTGTAAGTATTAATGGTTCCATTATCTATTTGATAATTGATGATGGCAGAGGTCAGATTATTTACACCTTTATTCTGAATAGTAACTACTGGGGTGAAAGAAGCGCCGCACACCTCTTCAAAAGGTGATGCAATGTTAGAAATCCCTGCATCATTCATAGCATAAGAGGTAGCATTTGAATCTAAATAATTGAAACTGTTGATTTGATCATATACATATAGCGATGGCTGGTGACCCATACCATAATAGATTTGGAAATTAACAAGCGCTCCTGCATCGGATAAATGTTGATAAGCGGTACAGAGAATAATGCCATACCCATCAGTTGACCCTACTGAAATAGTTATTGGGATATATTGACCATTTTGCCATACGTAAGTAAATGAGGTTAAATTGTTGGCTTCGTCCATAGATTGGATTGCCGGTGTCCATAGTTCAAGACCGCGAAAACGCTTGTAATTTAACAACCCGTAACGAAGCGCTGCTCTGCCACCAATAGAAAATCCGTTTAGGTATATATCATCAGGGGCAATATTATAAGCGGACATTGCATCTGTTATGCACCTGGTTATAATGCTGGTATCGCATACCGTCCAAAAATCAGTAACATCATGAGTGCTATCGGTAGTGCTATAGCCACCGCCATACGGACAAACAGTAATGGCATTATAAAAATTTGTACCGGAAATTTGTCCTTTTCGAGCGTCAAAGTTTCGTTCATTCTCAGGAGTATCTCCTAAGCCATGCAAATCAATATCTAATTTATACTTATTGGCAGCATTATAACTGGTTGGTACATAGTAAGAGAGAACCCAATTAGGGATTCCATTAAAATTTATTGTGCGATCGAAGGAACCTGTCTGTTGGGCAAAGGAAGTTTGCACTGATAAAACGCCTATATATATCAATAGGGCAGCTCTATATAAAGAAGTAAGTTTTTTCATAAGCGTATATTTTTATTTTATTCAGATTATTGAGTTAAACAATTCTGCTTTGGTTTAATTTGATCCTGATGCATCGGAAGTCTAATAAACAATAACTTTTTTAGTAACCTTATTATCCTGTACTATCAAACTCACAAAATACACACCGCTGCCATACTTTGTCAGATCAAGGTGTTTGGTATAATCTCCTGAAAATTCGTTCAACTTTTCGGTATATATAAGTTGCCCTACCATATTACTGATCTCAAGGCTTCCGTTTGCATTATCTGTTGAATGGATGGAAAGTGTAAATGAGCCATTGTTAGGGTTAGGATATATATTCACTGAAATTGATTTCTGCGCTTCATTAACGATACCCGTAACAGTGGATATATTTATATCGTCTAAGTACAACATGTGTCCGTGATCAGATTTATTTTCAAAAGAAAACATTACTTCGGGTTGACCTGTTAAGCCGGTAAGGTTAAGGTTGATGGTTTCCTGCTTCCATTGAGTTGAGGTCGGAACAAATGGAACAGTAGTGGTGTAGCCACCCGTCGTGCTGAGCGTAAGTCCGCCCTTTTTCAAAAGCGTATTCCATGTGCCGCCGCAATCTGTTGAATAATATACCGCTAAAGTATCTGTACCGCTGGTGGCCGAATTTGGAGAATAGGCATAATTATAAGTTAAGGTGGGAGTGCTTACATTGGTAAAATCACATTGCGGAGTTCGAATCGAATATGTCTTGCCCACATTATCCGGTAACTCATTATCAAAGTAGATACTAATAGAGCTCTCCCCATTGGCCCCTGATGGAATGCTAGTTAAGTTTTCGAATGCAGCTGCGATGTAAGGTCCATCAGCTATACTTTTCCAACCCCAGGCAGAGTCCGATCCCGCCTGCCTCCATCCTGTAGGAGGAAAAATAGCGCCCTGAAACCCTTCTACAATACTTGTCGCACCATGGGTTATGGAATTAAAATTTACAGTTATACTATCATTAGCCGGGACTATATCCACAATTCCGTTAGGCATTGTAGTATAAGCTTTGAAAGTATGCGCGCCTGCTGAAACGGATTGAGTCGGCAGCGTAATTTTATCTTTTCCAAGTCGGATAAGATTACCAGACCAATTGTACGTGTTAACGGTTCCATTATCTACCTGATAATTAATAATGGCAGAGGTCAGGTTATTGACGCCTTTGTTCTGAATGGTAACTACAGGAGTGAAAGAGGTGCCACATATTTCTTCAAAAGGCGATGCAATGTTCGAAATCCCTGCATCATTCATCGCATAAGAAGTAGCATTAGAATCTAAATAATTGAACTCGCTGATATAATCACTTATATATGTAGGAGGAGTATGGCCCATACCATAATAGATTTGGAAATTAACAATCGCTCCAGCATCGGATAAATGTTGATAAGCGATTGGAACAATAGGATCATACCCATTAGGATCATTACCACCTAGTGAAATAGTCATCGGGATATGCTGACCATTTTGCCAAGCAAAAGTGAATGACGTTAAATTATTAGCTTCATCCAAAGATGAAATCGCCGGTGTCCATAGTTCAAGACCACGGAAACGCCAATAATTTAACAATCCATAACGAAGTGCAGCTCTTCCTCCAAGAGAAAATCCGTTTAGGTATATATCATCAGGATCAATATTATAAACTGACATTGCATCCATCATGCACCGGGTTATAATACTGGTATCGCATTGCGTCCAGAAATCAGAAAAATCGGCAGTGACACCGCCACCACCATACGGACAAACAATAATGGCGTTATTCATGTTTGTACCGGAATATCCTCCATAAGTAGCCAGGTCATACCGGTAATTCTGAGGAGTATCTCCTGAACCGTGCAAACCAATAATTAATTTATACTTATTCGCAGCATTATAATTGGCGGGTACGTAGTAAGAGAGAGCCCATGATGGGTTACCGCTAAAATTAATTGTGCGATCGAAGGAACCTGTCTGTTGTGCAAAAGAAATTTGGGCTAATAGCACTCCTATACATGATAGTAGGGCAGTTCTAAATAAAGAATTAAGTTTTTTCATTGATTTTTGATTAATTGTTACTGTATATATTAATAATTTTTAAAATCCGTTTTTTTAACACACTCCTAATCCCCCCTAATCCCCTCTCGCTGCCCCACATGCCATCATGCAGAGGGGACTTAGCTATCAATTTAGTTGAGCGTTTCGTTGAGCGTTGCAATTGCCCTCACAGGTGAACCATCTGCATTTTCAATATTCAGAGGGAAACACTGAAATGAAAAAATGGTGTCGGGGAGCTTATCTAAATTAGTGAGGTTCTCTATTAGGAGAATCTCTTTTTCTAAGAGGATATAATGGTTGGGAAGATTCTCCGGAGTGACTTTTGTTGCGGAAACAACTTTGTCCACTGAAAAAGAATCAAAACCAATTCCTTTGAGTTTGAATTTCGTTAGCCACTTTGCCGCTTCTTCAGTTAGTGTAGGACAGTCCTCAAAATAACCTGTGGTGTTCCACTTATATTGCCAGCCCGTATAAAAGAGGATGAAATCCGTTTTTTTTATTATGTCGCGGTATGATTGAAGGTATTTCAAATTAATTTCTTCTTTGTACTGGCATGGGATTGCGATTGCCTTACCAATAAATTTGTGAATTGGAAATTGATCAAGTGATTTTGTATTTTTTAATATATGACATGGAGCATCTATATGTGTTCCCACATGAAGAACTGAAGTCATTTTAAGTTCTGCGAAGCCATGCTCATCAATAGTATTAAGAGCTTTAAACTTAGGCGCAAGAGTGTCCGGGTACACAGTAATTTCCTCGTTAAGAATGTGAGTAAGGTCTATAAGCCTCGCCCCCAGCCCTCCCAAGAAGAGGGGAGCGGCAGATAGAGAAGCTTTTGATTTTGAAGAAATGATCATTATTTATTTATATATAAAATTTGCATAAAATCAAGCCGCAGATTCGCAGATCTAAACCAAATACTAAAAACTGCGGCTCTGCGGCTGATTGCTTATCTTCATGTTTTTATTCCTTTACAAACCTCTTGGTCACAATGGCAGTCTCTGTTTTCATTTGAAGAAAATACATTCCGGCAGGAATGGAGGAAACATCAATAGCCTCACCCCGACCCTCTCCAAAGGAGAGGGAGGAAGAAAGCACTTTTTCTCCGAGAACATTGTATATATCTAAAGCAAGAGGTTGCTTGACCTCACTCGCAATGACAACTGTTAACTGATTACCGGCAGGATTAGGATAGATTTGGAATGTTGGAGCATTAGATAATGAAGCAATGCCTGCAACCTTGGAATCTGACAGATTTATGTTATCTATATATATCCATTCTCCCCAATCTGAACGGTTCTCAAATGCCAACATCACGCTTTGCTGACCGCTAAGGTTACTAAGGTTGATAACATCAGTGCGCCATTGAGAAGAGGAGGCAGGACTCCAGCAGACAGAATTGGAAGTATCTACAGGAGCAGTTGCCAGGGTGATTCCTCCTTTGATGTAGCACTGCGTCCATGTGGCTTCGCAATCCGTAGAATAATAAACAACGAGCGTATCTGTAGAAAGCAGAAAAATACCATTGCCGCCGAATGGAGCGTAAGCCACGGCGAAAGATAAGCTGACGTTGGAATCATTTGAAAAGTTATATGGCGTCGTGATAAAGCGCTCTATGGTACCGGTCATATTGCCGCTGCTGCCGTCGCCGTCACAGTTATTCATGCCTATACAGTTGGTGCCCTCGAAAGCCACGTCGGTAACAATTTGCCAGGAGGCGCCACTCTCGGAATCCCAAATTGTCCAGCCGGTGGGAAGTGAATCGCTGCCTTCAAATCCCTGAAATATTGGCAGCGGGAGAGAAGATGATGCAATAGTAAAACTGTCTGTGGATTGATCATTAGTCGTATCTCCGTCGGCTGCGTTATTGGGATTGCTGGTAAAAGACGTGAATGAATGTGTGCCTTGAAGTACGGTCATGACAGGAAGAGTAACATTAACGGACAGACCTGTAGTCAGTGAGCCTGTCCAACTGTAGGTTTGAGCCGGATCAGCATCTATATAATAATTAATTGTGCAGGAAGTTAAAACAGAAATGCCGAAGTTTTGTAATTGCACTGTCGGAGTGATCGAAGAGTTACAAGTTGTTCCTGTTGGTGAAGTAATGGAAAGAATTCCGGCATCATTCGAAACAGAAGCAAGCGGTTCAATACCAACAAGCACTTCAAATTCGTTTGTAAAATCGTAGCCGCTTCCGGCGGGATTAAGCAAATTAATGGAAAAGTAGCCATTATCAAAGCCGCTCCAGCCCCAGTTCATGTGCAGGTTATTATTGCCATCATAGCCATCGCAAACCCAAGTATGTCGTTCACCATTGATGCTATCAAATCCGGCATATTCCACAGGGCGACCGGCGTTCAGATCAGTTTCAATAATGTTGATCCAGTCAGAGTCAGTGTAATTGAATCGTTGGAAATCTTTTATAGTTTCCGGATCATAGCCGAAATATTTAGAGTAGGAGATTTGCGCGCACGCGCCTGAGGTTTCATACGTGGTTACATAAGCTCCACTTGCGTTCGGGCTGTATTCCATTTCCACACTTACACCACACTGATACATAAGAGTAGCCACGTCATTATTAGCTGAAGTAACTGTACCAGTTGGCATATTACCCCAGTTATAAACGGTATTCCCATAGTTTGCGGATAATACTCCATAAGTGGAGGTATAGGAACTTGAGCCCGTTCCCTTAAGCGGATACTTCCAGTATCTCATGATCTGCGCCATCGTTGTTGCCACACAACCTGTTACGGAGCCATCAGGACAGAGCGCATTATAAGGATACGGTTGATTCCACAATGTCTTAACAAGAGGAGAAACAGTGCTTGCCACCCGAGGCGCAACCGTATTGCTATTTAAATAAGCCGTCCATTGAGCTGAGATTTCCATCGTTGCCTGAACATTCTGCAGCCTGTTGGCAATGATTTCATTTTTACGCTGCTGCATCCAGAAATTGGCATTTGAGGATGGTTCAGGAACAACAAACGATCCTTTGGTGGAATAACCAATAACGGGATATTGGGCATCATCTGCAACAATGATAACAAAACCACCACCAGAACTTGTCCCGATTTTATCGGGATTAATATTATATACAAAGTAAACGGCTTCTCCTGATGTAGAAGTTTCTGTATAAGCAAGTGATGTTGTTGCTACCGGTACATCTGCATTTTGCTTAAAGAAATTTGTAGCTACAGTTTGCGCTACATTAGAGGTAATCGTTTTTGCCGAAGTGATTGCCGCACTGAATAATAGAACTACAATCAAAGAATTGATTATTTTTTTCATTTTAATTGTTGAATTTGATTTATATATTATTTTTATTCTTTCACAAATCTTTTCACAACACTTCCATTCTCTGCTTTCATTTCAAGAAAATACATTCCTGAAGGAAGCTTGCTAATATCAAGAGCCTCTTCCCCGCCCTCTCCGAGGGAGAGGGAGTAAGAAAGCACTTCTTGCCCAAGTACATTCACTATGGAAATAATTGCTTTTTCGGCGCGGGAAGATGAAGTATGAATAGTGAGTTGGTTAGTAGCAGGATTAGGATAGATACGGAATGATTCAGCAGCAGGAATTGAAGGGATGCCCACCGCCGTCGTGCCTGATAAACTTATATCATCCACATAAAGCCATCCTCCCCATCCTGAGATGTTCTCAAATGCCAGCATCACGTTTTGCTGGCCGTAAAGACTACTAAGGTCGATAGAATCAATACGCCATTGAGAAGAATTAGGCATCCATCGGTTGGCGATAGTATTGCCATCAAAAGCAAGAGCAGTTGCCAACGTGGTTCCTCCTTTGATATAGCACTGCCTCCATGTGGCTCCGCAATCGATAGAGTAATAAACGACGAGCTTTTCTGTATAAAGAAAACCATTGAGGTTGCACGGTGCGTAAGCCACGGCGAAAGATAAACTGACATTGGTATCATTTAAAAGGTTATAAGGTGTAGTTGTAAAGCGCTCTAGGGTACCATATATACTACCGTTGTTGTCGTAGTTATCCATAACTATACAGTTGTGGCCGGTGTGAGCCACTTGAGTAGTGATTTGCCAAGAGGTGGTGGTGACATCCGAATTCCAAATTGACCAATCAGTGGGCAGGGAATCGCTGCCTTCAAATCCCTGGGACGTTGGCAGCAAGAGAGGAAATACACTAGTAACGCTGCCTATAGATTGATCATTAGCGGTATCACTGTCGACTGCATGATTTGGATTGCTGGTGAAAGCTGTAAATGAATGAGTGCCCGAAGTAATGGCCATTGCAGGAAGCGTAACGTCAACGTATTTGCCGGTTGCCAATGAGCCAGTCCAGTTGTAGGTTTTAGTCGGATCCGTATCCATAAAATAATTAATTGTACAGAAGGTTAAAGTTGAAATGCCAAAATTTAGCAACCGAACTACCGGAGTAATAGTCAAATCACAAGTAGTTCCTATTGGTGATATCACGGAAAGAATTCCGGCATCATTGGGAACTGATGCTTTCGGTTCAATGCCGACAACTACTTCATTGTCGTTTGAAAAATTAAAGGTGCCGCCGGGGTTAAGCAAATTAATGGAAAAGTAGCCATTATCAGAGCCGCTAAAGCCCCAGTTCATGTGCAGGTTATTCTTGGCATCATAACCATCGCAAACCCAGCTATGCCCACCATAGGCGGTATCGATTCCGGCATATTGCACAGGATGGTTGGCGTTCAGGTCGGTTTCAATAATATTAATCCAGTCCTGGTCGGTGTAATTGAATTGTTGCAAACCTTGTATGGTTCCCGGATCATAACCAAAATATTTAGAGTAGGAAATTTGTGCACATACGCCTGGGTCATCATAAGTTGTTACCGAGGCACTGCTGCCATTTGGGGTGTAATCCATCTCCACACTTACACCGCACTGAAACATAAGAGTGTCCACATCATTATTGGCATCATAAATAGTGGGGATAGGCATATCACTCCAGTTATAAACAGTATTCCCATAGTTTGCCCCTATTACTCCATAGGGGGAGTTGTAGGAGCTTGAGCCAATTCCCTTGGCAGGATAGTTCCAATACTTCATGATCTGTGCCATCGCCGTAGCCACGCAACCTGTTGGGCAATTGGCGGGGCAGAGGGTATTATAAGGAGACGGTTGATCCCATAAAGTCTTAACAAGAGGAGATACAGTGCTTGCCACCCGAGGCGCAACCGCTTTACTATTCATATAAGCTGTCCATTGAGCTGAGATTTCCGTCGTTGCCTGAACGTTCTGCATTTTGTTGGCAATGATTTCTTTTTTACGTTGCTCCATCCAGTATCCGGCGTTTGAGGCGGGTGCAGGAACAACAAACGATCCTTCGGTAGAATAGCCGATGACAGGATACTGCGCATCATCAGCAACAACGATAACAAAACCATCAACGGCATTAATGTTAAACACAAAGTAAACGGAATCTCCCGATGAAGAGGTCGCGGTATAAGCCAGCGACAAGGCTTTTACAGGTTTATCCGCATTCTGCTTAAAGAAATTTGCGGCAACGATTTGCGCCACATCAGAAGTAATAGTTTTTCCCGAAGCGACCCCGATGAATATCTGGGTTGCAGTTATGCAAAAGACAACTACAATCAAAGAATAGATTAATTTTTTCATTTTAATAATGATTTTAAAGATTGTTTGCTAAATTTATTTTTCATCAATAACTTTTTCCATTAAACTGCTTTATTCCTTCACAAACCTTCCTACCCATCTACCGCTTTCATTTGTTACCTGCACAAAATAAATACCGACGGAGAAAGGTTTGCAGTTTACGGTTTCCTGTTTACTGTTAATTTCTTCGGTAAAAATTATTTCTCCGAGTATATTAAAGATGGTGAGCTTCGCTTTTCCGGTTTCTGATTTCCAGTTTCCACTTACCAATAATTCATCTGAGGCGGGGTTGGGAGAGAGAGAAATATAATTGTTATCAGAAAACTCATTAATTCCTACGTTGTGGGCGATAGTAATACCTACTGAAATCTTGCAGCCGAACTCATTGTGTACCGCCACATTATAATTGCCGCCATGAGTAATAACAAGGAAGGTATCTGTAGCGCCCGGAATGAGCGATGTACTATCATACCATTGATAAGAAGTGTATGACGGATCAGTAGTGCAATAGAGCGTATCACCATGCTGTGTTATTACAGGCGTTGGCGGAGTAACAAACACTTTGATATGATTGGTAAATGTAAGGGTATCGCTGCCGCCGCTATTGGAAGCAATAAGCGTAGCGTCAAAAGTGCCTGCCGAATCATAACATATACCCTGGGGATTTTGAATTGTGCTTGACGAAGGAATGCCGCCGGGGAAGCTCCATTGCCAGTGCGTGGGACCATTCTTACTAACATTAGTATAATTTATACATTCATTAGCACAGAATATCGTGTCACTTGATTGAAAATTAGCAACAGGCGTGAGATCGGTGCATGAAGTAAATTTTATCAGGTCAGCATCCCACCAAGTTCCATCACCACCGTAAGTATTCTGAAAGCCGCCTGAGGCGATGCCGGTAGTGCTATCGGTACTCGCTCCCATATACACATTTCCGGCAGCATCCAAAGCAAGACCTGTTAGGACAACTGTTTTGGGTATTGCTGGATAATAAGAAGCGCATTGGCGGTTGCCGTTGGCATCAAACTTCACCAGGAATAAATCGCTTGTCAATGTATTATCTCCATAGAAAGTATCCAGAAAGCCGCCTGAGGCGATGCTGTCGTAGCTGCCGGTTAGTCCTGCCAGGTACACATTACCCGCAGCATCTGTGGCTACGCTGTTACCGATCTCATCTCCTGATCCACCGTAGTAAGTGGCCCAGAGGCGGTTGCCATTGGCATCAAATTTTACAAGGTAGGCATCCCCATACAAAAGGTCAAGACCACCACCGAAAGTATTCTGAAATCCTCCCGAGGCAATCCCTGTGGAGTCGGTGGTTGTTCCGGCCAGATACACATTACCCGCAGCATCGGTGGCTACGCTGTTACCGTTATCAAACATTCCGCCGTAGTAAGTGGCCCAAAGGCGGTTGCCATTGGCATCAAATTTTACAAGGAAAGAATCCCAGAATCCTCTTCCAAAAATATTCTTAAATCCTCCCGCGGCGATGCTGTCGGTGCTGGTGGTTGTTCCGGCCAGATACACATTACCCGCAGCATCGGTGGCAACGCTGTTACCCCACTCAGCTCCTGATCCACCGTAGTAAGTGGCCCAAAGGCGGTTGCCATTGGTATCAAATTTTACAAGGAATGCATCTTGACCTCCTCCACAAGTATTCTGGAATCCTCCCGAGGCAATCCCTGTGGAGTCGGCGGTTGTTCCGGCCAGATACACATTANNATCAAATTTTACAAGGAAGGCATCGCCCGCCGCCGCTAATAAAGTATCCTGAAACCCTCCAGAGGCGATGCCGGTGGGGCTGCTGGTAGTTCCTGCCAGATAAACATTACCCGCAGCATCGGTGGCAACGCTGAAAACCTGATCCTGATACAGTCCTCCATAGTAAGTAGCCCACAGGCGATTGCCGGAAGCATCAAATTTTACAAGGAAGCCATCAATGCCTCCGCCTAAAGTATCCTGAAATCCGCCCGCGGCAATACCTGTCGAGTCGTTGGTAATTCCGGCCAGATACACATTTCCTGCAGCATCAGTGGCTACACTGAAGCCTTCAGCAGCATTCACTTGCCCATAATAAGTAGCCCAGATGCGGGAGTTTTGCGCTGATGCAAATTGGGCGATGAATAATAGTTTTAGAAGCATCGCTATTGGGGTGAAGGGAAGTAAATTCTTTTTCATAAGATTTGAAGTTTTGATTTTAGTTTTTGTTTTAATTGTTTAAGGACATCACCCTAACTCCTCTCCAAAGGAGAGAGGCAAGAGCGCAGCTATTGGAGCAGTACCAATCTTTTATTAAATATTTTATTTCCACTTGATAACCTGATAATATATATGCCCTGAGAAAGCTGATCAGATTTTGCATCAAAGAGTACCTGGTACTTACCGGGGTGTTGATTGCTGTTTATCATAAGCTTTAACCGGTTTCCAATGGCATCGAAAACTTCAAGGTTTACATCGGTTGCGTTGACAAGCGTATAGCTGATGATCGCATTGTCTTTAGCAGGATTAGGTTGTATATTAAAAGAAACTACTGACTCCAACTTATCATTCAATCCAACAGGAAGAATGTTGACTGTATCCACAGATACTGTAGGACCGCAATGATTGTATGCATAACACCATACTATATATGAACCAGGTGAGGGAAATGTATGGGAAGCATTGGAAGTGAGAGTAGTGGAAAAGCCGGAACCGTCTTCCCATATCCACACGCATGAATCGGCTGTGGCAGCATTTGCCATGAACGTGACATCGTTACCAGCTACAGAAAATGAGAAGCCCCCGGTTTCAAAGTTTCCTGCTGTTTGCAGGGAAAGCGTGACAGGCACTGCCACCCAATTATTCTTATGATCCTGGAACAGAAAATGATTATCGGGGTCGGTGATAGATACAATATAATAATCGCCATTGCATGTGCCTGCGGGAAGAATAATTCCCGGCGCATTTTCACCTTCATCATACGTGTCAAGATTACCCGGATAAATACCCTGGTCTGTGCCGCAACCACTAACAGTGCCAAAATTTGCATTTGGAATATCTGCATTGTGTAAAACATGACCTGCACTATCCACGCAATATCCATATTCGAAATCGCAATCTCCAAGGTTTATAAGGCAGTAGCTTGTTTTAGTTGCTGAGCCGATAACGGGCCACGTAGTTGCATCAGGGCTGGGCGTTGATCGTCGAAGGGTATAAGAAGACCAGTTGTCAATATGTGTGTGACCATGATCGGTATCATAAAACATTTTTCCTGCAGGGTGATCATAGTAGGTCATAATATTGCCGCTGCGATGGTAAATGCGTTGATTTACTAATCGCATGACAGGAGTGCTGTCGGGGCATAATGTATCAAGGCAGGAAACAGGTGTAGTACTGCAAAAACAACTATCAATTCCATGAACTTCCAGCGGACCCCATCCGATATTTGGTGTGGAGTTGCTGAAGATAACGTGGCCGGGCGTTTCTATATGATGCAATAGGATGTCCTTGGCAGAGGCTGTCATTTCAGGAAGCAAATCGCAATCGGTAGAAACTCCATCGGGACATTTGCATCCGGCGGGGTTTGCATAGGAACATCCCGTAAACACGGGAGTGGGCGGAGGATTGCTGCCGAATGTTATACTGAAGTAGTCAACAGAACCGGTATCACTAAATAGAAATAAATCCTTCACCACTAAACTCCAAACACCATTTGGATTTAAGCCCGCGTTATATATATTGAGTGATTGTTCAGGATAATAAGAGCCAATGAAAGGGGGAGTGCCTTGATATATCCAGCCATTTGTTGCATTTTCTTCAAAGCAGGTACCGTAATAGCCGCCGCCATCACCGCCTTTCTGGTCAGCGAGCATGATGAGGCTGTCGTTTGGAGCGCGCAACATTACCCGCAAATCTGCCACGGTTGTGCACCTGATGTCTAGGCATACTGACACTAAACCAAAAGAAGAGTTTGTTGCATTTGGTAATCCAGAAACGTTGATGGGGATGGACAGTGTATCGCCATTCACAGGAATGGTATATAGAGTATCGTTAGTAAACGCCTGGGCAAATAATAACGATGGAAATAAGAAGAATAGAAAAGTAAAAAGTCTTTTCATCTAAGGATAACGTTGAATTTATTTTTGCTTAACAGAGCCATCGTAATTTTGTTCATATTAGCGAGAGAACTAAAACAATTCATTGCTATACAAAAATAGCAGGTGTTATTGCTAAAGTCAAATATCATTTTTTGTGATTAAGTGATAATTAAAGTGTATTAGTCTGATGTGCTGATTTGAATATGTGCAGATTCAATTCAGTGCTTAGTTTCTCAAGAGTATTATGATCTGGGCTAAAGATTGTTTTTCAGTTTGCAATCTTATAAGATAAAGACCGTTAGCAAGCAAAGAACCATCTTTGTTTTTGCCATCCCAATAGAATGTGTGTTCGCCCGGCGACAGATTCTCATCTGTGAGAGTAGCCACTTCATGTCCCAAAATATCATAGACCTTCAACGATATATGCTGGCTAGCCGGTATATTCACTTTGATATTCGTGATTTGATTGAAAGGATTAGGGTAAGCTGCATCGAGAGAAACGTTGTTAATGGCAGCAGGATTTTCGATAACGGCAGTTACCGATTGCCCTAAGGCAACCTGTTGAGCGTTCAGCACTTCGCCCCCTAATGCTGTGGTGGAATTGTAATAGCCAACAAACGCTACTACTTTCATATTTGTGGCATTCCATGCAGCAGGTAAAGTATATGTATAGCTCTTGCTATAATATTGCCCTGCACTTACTGAAGATGGAATAACACCTATAGTTCCAAAAGTCGGTGCCATATTAATTCTTACCACGTTTTTATGATAAAAAACCTGCCCTGTCAATGAGTTCGGAATTACGCAGGGATAATTATAAAATTCACTTGTTGCATCAGGGGCACCACAAGCACTTCCGCCATAATTATGCTGGTCGTAATTGGAATTTCCAGTAACCTTATCTTCAACAAGCAAGCATGAAATTCTCATATCGCCGGAAACAGTATCTACAAAGTTTGCAGTGATCGTAACACTAGAAGACCTCGTAGTAGAATTGTAAGTTGAAGCTATATCAATGCTAACAGGAGAAGAAATATTAAGACGCATGGCGGCAGCGTCCTGCGTATAATTGTGATGATCAACATAAGTACCAAACAATTGAGGAGTAGAAGATGGACCAAATTCGGCAGACCAATCAGCCCTATCCACCATAACATTAGGGTAACCAGGCACCTGATAAGCGTTATTAAGTGCTATCGTAAAATTATTTGTCATAGGGTCAATGCTTGTGGTATAACTATGATCGGCCACTGCAATGACGGTTTCGGGATACGTTGCCCTTGTTGCATCAATATCACCTATCATCTCAGGGCAGTACCCACACCATGAACCGGTGAATTCTTCTATAAGGACTTTGCGAGGAGCTTGCGCCATTGCATACTGAATGGCTACAGAGAGGAGAAGGAGTAGTAATTTTTTCATTTGGTTATTTGATTTAATTTGATTGTTTATTTTTTTCATTTAGTGATTTACATAAGCGGAATATGGAATTACATGAGAGGAATATTGACTGACATGAGCGGAAAAGTTTAATTGAATATTCCGAAGAGTCATTAAGCTATGCGGAAGAGTTAATCGTATGTGCGGAAAATGGACTTACCTCAAAA
>PLYJ01000236.1:1430-5304 GCA_003151745.1 Bacteroidota bacterium | reverse complement strand
TTTCATATATTTCAGATTCCGAAGGAGTATATCCAAGCTTTTGGGCTACTTCTATTAAGTGAGAAAGCAACTTCTCCGGAGAATGTTTTGTACGCCTTTTCTTTTTAGAAAGAGGGACGAATTCCAATGCTGCTGCTTCAGCAATTTTCCTGACTTTATAATAATCGGTTGTACTACCGGAAATGTCCAAAACAGCTTGATCTATACCTGGCATGCTTTCGAGTTTTTTTGGATAAGCCATAAATTTGTCCCCTATTGTTGTGTTGAACAATGTTGCCTTAGTGAATAATGTTTAATAAACAATAACCTTTTTAACAAGCGTTCGACTGAGCGCTCTCGCCGAAGTCTCGTTATCCTGTGTTTTCAAGCTCACAAAATATACGCCCCCACCATGTTCTTTCATGTCAAGTTGCTTAGAATAATCTCCTGAAAAGCCGTCCAGCTTTTCACTATATATCATTTGACCGGGCATATTCCTAACCTCAACAGCATAGTTTGCATTAGCTGTTGCATTGATGGAAAGTGTAAACAATCCGTTATTAGGGTTAGGATATATATTAACTGAAACGGGAATTTCCATTTCAGTTGCAATCCCGGTAACTGTATTTATATTGATGTTATCGAGGTACAACGTATTTCCCTCCTGAGATCTATTTTCAAAGGAGAACATTACTTCGGGCTGACCAATTAAGCCGGGAAGATTAAGATCAATGGTTTCTTGTTTCCATTGCGTTGAGGTAGGGACAAATACATTGCCAATAGTATCGTAACCACCGGTACCATTTGTGTTTAGATCAAGACCTCCCTTTTTCAACAGGGTGTTCCAAGTACTGCCGCAATCTATTGAATAGTAAACGGCAAGGGTATCAGCAAAAACATACGTCATGTATTCAAACGGGGAATAAGCATAATTATATGTTAAGCTGGGGCTGCTTGCATTCGTGAAGTCAATCTGCGGAGTGCGAATAGAATAGTTTTTGCCTATGTTGTTTGGTTTATCGTTATCAAAGTAAATAGAGGAAGCACTTTGCCCGTAAGCGCCTTTTGGTTTTGCTGCTAACATTTCAAATTCAGCGTCATGATCATTAATTACGTTTTTCCAGCCCCAGGCTGAGTCGGTTCCTGCTTGCCTCCAACCCGTTGGAGGAAACACAGCGCCTTCAAACCCTTCTGCAATACTCGTTGTGCCATGGGTTATGGAATTAAAATTTACTGTCATACTATCATTAGACGGTACCGTATCAGCAACACCATTAGGCATAGTAGTATATGCCTTAAAAGTATGAGCGCCTGCCGAAACAGATTGAGATGATAAAGTAACCTTAGCTCTCCCAAGCTGGATAAGATTACCCGACCAGTTGTAAGTATTAATGGTTCCATTATCTATTTGGTAATTGATGACAGCAGATGTCAGGTTATTAATACCTTTATTCTGAATGGTTACCACTGGGATGAAAGAGGCACTGCACACCTCTTCAAAAGGCGATGCAATGTTCGATACCCCGGCATCATTCATAGCAGAAGAGTTAGCATTTGAATCTAAATAGTTAAACTCGTTGATGTAATCACTTACATATTTCGGTCCCTGATGCCCCATACCATAATAGATTTGGAAATTAGCTATAGCTCCTGCATCGGATAAATGTTGATACGCAGTTGAGAGAATAGACGCATATCCATCATCACCTCCTACTGAAATAGTTATTGGTATATGCTGTCCATTTTGCCATAAGTATTTGAATGATGTTAAATTGTTAGCTTCATCCAGGGATTGAACTGCCGGTGACCATAGTTCAAGGCCACGGAAGCGCCGGTAATTTAATAACCCATAACGAAGCGCTGCTCTTCCTCCAATAGAAAATCCATTCAGGTATATATTATCAGGGTCAATATTATAAGCGGACATTGCGTCTGTGATGCATCTCGTTACAATGCTGGTATCGCATGTAGTCCAAAAATCAGCTAAGTCCTGAGTGCTATCGGTTGCGCTATAACCACCTCCATAAGGGCAAACAATAATGGCATTGTACATATTTGTACCGGAATATGATCCTATTGTAGCCATGCCATTCCGGTAATTCTCAGGAGTATCACCTAAACCATGCAGGCCAATAACTAATTTATACTTTTTAGCAGCATTATAACTGACTGGTACTTGATAAGAGAGTACCCAACCAGGGGTTCCATTAAAATTTATTGTGCGATCAAAAGAACCGGTCTGTTGTGCAAAAGAAGTTTGAGCTAACATTACTCCTGTGCATATAGTTAGAATTCCAAATAAAGAGTTAAATTTTTTCATTCATATAATTTAGTTACGGTTGTTATCATTTGCAAAGGTGAAGTGTATAACAAAGCTCGTCAATAGCGTAAACAGGTTGTTTAAAAGAAAGTTGGGAGTAAGGAGAAACATAAGAGCAAAACTTGCTCAAGAGTAATTTTCTTACTTTTTTACATACGACAACTGCCTCATAGGTAAACTTTACCCATGATCATCCGCTGCGGAGAAAAAAGTGGACGGCGGGCAATCGCAGTTGGCACTAAACCTCACCGGTTCGACTACGCTCACCGCAACGCCCGGCCTCCCGTCCCGCATGAATTGCGGGATCCTTTCCGCTATAAGACGGAATCCGTCCTTCGGTGGAACGGCGAACCTTCGCCTGTGCTCAAAATGCCAACGCACAAGGGGAAATGCGC
Source organism: Bacteroidota bacterium (assembly GCA_003151745.1). GTDB lineage: Bacteria > Bacteroidota > Bacteroidia > AKYH767-A > 2013-40CM-41-45 > PALSA-967. The sequence continues at coordinate 2,610 of PLYJ01000236.1, read as the reverse complement.
TATGAAGTTCGTTTACCTTATTCTAAGAGGGTTTGGACCAGGGCAATATTTTATCGTTTTTGCTCTTGTTATTCAAACGAGGGCAATTTTCGACCTTATTTGAGAAACATTCGTTTGTCAAATTCAAAAGGTTCGGTGCTTACAATTTTAATCAGGCTGATGTCCTTATGAAGAGGGTTGATCAAAAAATTAAAATCACCTTGTACGATAACAGAAGGTACTTTCAACGCAATAAATTTGTTTTCCAAAATGAATAAATCCCCGATTCTTTGTGTTGAACCCGAAGGCGGCAATGATTTCCAGTCGGATGGCATTTTGGAAATATCCTGTTCTTCTATTTTAAGATGATCAGGGATTTCTATTGTAACAACCTGGTAATCGGATGGTACAATTCCAAAAGGAATGTGAACAGCAACTTCTGCCATACACAGCGCTCTTGACTGGCTTGTATATAGCATGGGAACGCCTTTGCTGTTCCACCGGCCACCACTTTTTTCGGCGCCCTTGCCGGACAGGTCACTACTATATTTTGCTTTACTTAGCCGGAAAGCTATCATCCCGTTGGATATTGTAAAATTAAATTAAGCCCGATAGAGTTTTCATATCCGACGGGACTTATGCCAGAACTCCATGTTCAATTCTTGTCAATTCGTCTTTAAGAAGGGATATTCCAAATGAGAAGGTCAAAAACTCCTTCGGAACCTTATTGCCAAGCATGACATTTTTTGTCTCTAACCAGGAGTTAAATTTATCTGCATCGCCGAAAACTTCATTCCCATACCTATAGAGTAGTGTAATGGACAATATTTTTTCAGCGTAAATCGGATCAAAAGCTCTCCTTTCTTTTTGATGACGCTGCATAGTCCGTTCAGAGAGGTGTAAAAAGTGCGACCATTCATCGAGTGTAAAAGGGCTTTCTTTAATCAATTTAGCCAGGACTGTAAATCCAATCCCTGCTGATAAAAAAGATATAATGGAAAATATTGCCTTGTCATCAATTTTATCATAGGATAAATCCTTTTCTAAAAATCCTATTGCTCTTGCCATTTTAAATATTTTTACAAAGTTACGAAAATTGTCGCTTATTTAACGACAAATGTCGTAATTGGTTTCAGGAAAGCCAGTTGGCAACTTGCAGAAGAAACATCTCCCTTAATCCCAATGCCGTTAAGTTAAGGAT
>PLYJ01000236.1:0-1358 GCA_003151745.1 Bacteroidota bacterium | reverse complement strand
CGGCATTGGGGGGCAGGGGGATGTTGTACTATTTATTTTTTATTTTTGAATCCTGCACATCCAAATTCTGCATTATGCCAAACAAAATCATTCCTTACAATCCGCGATTAAAAGAATTTGCCCGTAAGCTGCGTAAGCAAGAAATACTTAGCGAGGTATTGATATGGAAACAAATTCAGCGGAAAAATTTAGGTGTTGAATTTCACAGGCAGGTTCCACTTGATGAATACATTGTTGATTTTTACTGCCATGAATTAATGCTTGCAATTGAAATTGATGGAACAAGTCATGATGATTATGAGGAAGTAAAAGTTAAAGATGAGAGAAGGCAGAAACGATTGGAAAGCCTCGGTGTCCGGTTTATCAGGTTTCATGATCATGAAGTAAAAAGAAATGTTTCTTTGGTTGTAAATGCAATAGTTTCTGAGATTGAGGTGTTACAAAAGGGGTAAAGAAAAACATCCCCCTTAATCCCCCTTCTAAGGGGGAATGTGGAAATTTGTTATTCGTCAATCATTGCAATTGCTCTAATCGGCGAGCCATCTGCATTTTCAATATTCAGAGGTAAACACTGAAATGAAAAAAGGCTTCCTGGAAGTTTATCTAAATTAGTGAGATTCTCTATTAGTAGAATTTCTTTTTCTAATAGTATATAATGATTTGGTAAGTTTTCCGGAGTGACTTTTTTTGCCGAAACAACTTTGTCCACGGAGAAAGCATCAAAGCCAATTCCTTTAAGCTTGAATGTTGCTAACCATTTTGCAGCTTCTTCAGTTGGAACAGGACAATCATCAAAATAACCACTGGTATTCCACTTATATTGCCAGCCGGTAAAGAAGAGGATGAAATCAATCTGAGCTATTTTTTCCTGGTATGTTTGAAGGTATTCAAGGTTAATTTCTTCTTTGTACTGACAGGGAATTACTATTGCCTTACCAATAAATTTGTCAATCGGAAATTGGTCAAGTGATTTTGTGTTTTTTAATATATGACATGGGGCATCTATATGTGTACCTACATGAAGAACCGTAGTCATTTTAAGTTCTGCAAATCCATGTTCGTCAACAGTATTCAACTCTTCAAACTTAGGTGCAACAGTGTCAGGATACACTGTAATTTTCTCGTTAAGGACGTGAGTAAGGTCTATAAGTTTATTTTGCATAGATTGTTTTTTTGCTTTGCATAGCGTAAAGATTTATCTTTGGAGAAAATTATTGGTATGATGATTACAAGCGAGATACAATTATTCCAGATTCTGAAACAGAAACTCGGAGAAAAGGAAGCGGAGGCATTAGTAGAATTTGTTGACTCCAAACTCAAAGAAAATAATGAATCGAATTTGAAGGTGCTTGCCACCA
>PLYJ01000110.1 GCA_003151745.1 Bacteroidota bacterium | reverse complement strand
TTTATATTAGCGATTAGTATAATAAGATAAGACCGCCAATTGTCTCAAGTGGAGTATCCCTTCTACCAACAACCAACATTTTGGCTTTCTTTATGCCTTTTTGGGATGTTTTTGAACTTTGTTTGATAGTTTTCATAGGAGATTAGTTATCCTATTTAAAATACGATTTGATTGAGCGAATATTTAAGTAAAATCAAAATAATTATGGTGTACTTAGAAGAATTCCTTCAATTGAAGGGAACCATAAGTAATTTATACGTCACTTGAAATCGCTTTTTGCGCTTTGCACCGAAAGAAAAAGACATCAAATACTTATTGCGAATATCTCAGAATTTGAAAAATGGCTAAGTTCATGATCTATACCATGTCCATCTCAAGTGAATCATAAGAAGACTCCAGGAAGGCTCTGTATATACTCAATCAGTTCACCAGTAAATGAATTACTATTTTCATAGTCAATGGGAAAAATCATTATGGCTTTGTCCAGGGAATATGGAGCTTTGTGTCTTCAACGATGATCCCGCCTCTTTTGCCAATTTCTGTGCTGCCAAATCTGGATTCAAATATCTTGGACAAGGGACGGTCGCCCGGAACGGATAGCCATAAACGCAGGAGATGTCGTTTTTGTGCGTCATCTGGCGAATCTTCAAATGCTGTGCGGTCATGCAAGAGGGTATGGTTGTAAACGAACTGCATATCTCCCTTTGCCAGGGTCATTGAAAAATTAAGTTTCGGAGAATTAGCTAATGCATCAAACATATTCAATGCTTCAACGTGCTGGTTGGTTAGTCGCGGTGCCTCTTCAAAGCGCTGCGCCGAATCAATATATTGACGCTGATAGATTGTTGTCAGGTAGCCACGGAAATAATTAAAAACAGGAATAAGAAAATAAGGCAACATGCCAGCGGGTACCTCACCTCTACGGTCAGTTGCAATAGGTTGTAATAATAACTCAAGCAAGTCCGGTCTTTTTTCCCTCATTTCATTAAAGATGGTTGAAGCGCTCACCAATAGTGATGCGCCTCCGCTCTTTGCTGTTTGGATACATAGCAAGCCCACTACATCTGAGGAGTCCGTGTGAAAAGTCTGACGTTCGTGCGTCTGATAAACACGAACATTGGGATTACTGCTATCCATGCCTAAATCACACACATGGCCAAGTAAATGTCCTTTCGCATTTTGCGATCTGGGGTTACCAAGATGACATCCTAAACCATAAAATATTGTTGCTGCCTCACGCAAGCTATACTTCTCAATCGGAAGACCTCTCAGTAAAGCAAAGCCACGGCCTTTAATCAGCTCAGCACGGAGTTTTAATAATTTTGGTGCAAGAGTTGGCAAAGGAAAATCCAATGCCGTTATTGTTGCAATATTCTTTTTTGATGATTCTAATAGCTCGGCAGCTGCTTCGAGTTCGTAAACTTCAGATAAGCTAAGATTATGAATCCATTCACTTTCATTGAGTAGCATATCCGGTCCATGCCAGGTAAAGGTGTCATTTTGTTTTGGCGGTAGTAAAAGAGCTTCTTTAATCATCTTATATAAAAATAACCAAGCTAATCATCAGGCAATGCAACAGAGCTAAGGCAGAGGGCCGCCAGCCCGGATACAAAAATAGTAACAAGCATTGAAAAGATCAATACATTATTTGTTATTAATTGATACTCTTAAAGTATCAGACCTCACCCCCGGCCTCCTGCAATAAGCGGGATTGTCCTTTGGCGAACCTCACCATTTTGCTAAAGTTTTAGTCTAAACCCATAAACAGGAAGTTCTCCTTGCATAAAATCCAAATCCTCTGACCTCTTAAATTCTAAATTTTCATACATTTTCCAAGCTGTTTGCATAGCCATTGTGGTATGAAGGATTACTTGATCTGACCCTTTGTTTTTCGCTTTTTGAATACACTCTGACGTCAAAAGTTTGCCAATTCCTTTTCCTCTAACTGAAGCATCAACGGACAACAATCTAAATCCCGAAGCATTTAATTCCTTTGTCGCAATTCCCCCAGAGCCATAATATTGCATATCGCCAAAATAAACAACAGCACCGGCTATTTTATTGTTGGAAGAAACTGCTACTAATAATTCAGTGTCGGGTTTGTTTGTAAGGTCTCCAATATTAGCAAGCATTTTGTAATAATTTGGTTGTTCGACTTCTTTTGGAAATCCTTCAAGCTGTGAATAAACTTGAACCATTAATTTTCCAATTTCTTTAAATTCATTTGGTCTCGCATTCCTAACCTTGTATTCATGATTTATCATATTTCTCTATAATTTGAATTTGTCTTTAAATGTATTTTGAAGTGTTTATATATTTTTTGAAGTCTCTCCTCAATGATAGCTAAATGGTGTCAAAATTTATTTTTTAAAAAATGTTGGAAGGAAAAGTATGTAGTGTATATATTTGCAACGTTCTGTGTTCATGTTTTTCAGAAGGAGGGGGATTGAGGGTCTCTCTCCTTCGCTATTTTAAGAGCGGAGGGTTGACCAAAGCCTGATTAAATTATAGAACGCCGCCCTTTCCTACGAATAACGAATCTATACGAATTTACGAATTGGATAAGCGCAGAGATAGTAGTTCATTTTGAAATATTATTAAGGATTTCCATTGTTCTCATTGCGTCTTTCTTATTAACGAATATATGGTCATGATAATATGCAGCAACTACATTGCAACTTATTCCTTCGTCTGAAAGTGCTTTAGAAAATGCAGCCGTAAATCCAACAGCATCTAATGAAGAATGAACTGTCAATGTAATCCAGGCAGCATTAAATGTATATTTCTGATTTAAATTGTCTGCGAGCTCCTTTTTTAAAATTATTGTATATCCTTCATCCTCCTTAAACATTAAAGTTATGTCTTGAAATTTTATTGTAGATAAGTCATTAACGGTACAAAAAACAAAATCGCCGATATTGTGTTTCGGTTTCATCGTTTTTAAAAGTTCATCTAATTTTTTTTCCATGTCATCTTGTTTTTTTATTTAAACAATTGATTAATATAGGAGTTGCTTCACTGCGTTCGCAATGACAGCAAGAATGGTTGTTTATTTTTCGTCTGCTTCGTCCATGCGTTTGATGAGATTTGCTTTAAGCAAATCGAGAAATTTGGTTCGAGAGGATTTTCTTTCTTTTATTTCTAACCAGGTGCGGTAGAAATCTCCAAGGTCTATATTAAAAACAATTTCAAAATGAGAAGCGATGTCTTTGATACCTGCATTACCGGCATTGAAAACACCTGAAGAATGCAGGGCATATATAAGCTCTATTAGGGAAGTTTTAGAATCAGACCAGATAAGTCTTTCTTCAGGCAGGCGCTGTGGCTTGTCTGCAAAATCTTCCTTCTTGTCGAGTAATGTTATTTCTGCTTTGAGATAAATTGCCAGTAAATCGTTTGCAAGAATCTTTGAAACTTTAAAATCGTGACTATAGCTAAAACGTGGATCTGATTCAAAGAAAAAAGCATCGAGGTTTAACCGTATATCAAATTTGCCACGCCTGAAATATTTCTCATCCAGGAAGATGGATTGCATCCTGAAGTATTGATAGAATTCAAGGTTGTTGTCAAAGTATTGCTGAAGCTTGTTCAACTCATTTTCGAAATACCGGTTTCTGCGCTTTGTCACTTCCGTTGGGCCGCTTGGATTCAACATTAAATACTTTTACATGATACACTAACCGACTGTAGAACATCAGCTTTATCTCTTTAAAAAATTTAATTTCCTCTTTCTGATTTTTGAATTTATATTTCAGAACAAGCTTCTTCAGTTCAAGAACAGCAGCTTCACACCTTTCCACAGAAAGTTCTGCTCTATATAACAGATTATCTTCTTCAAGCGTGTAAAATTTTAATTTTTCTTCAAGCTGCCTGAAAAGCTTATCCGAATATAAAATCAGGTTTTTGGAGCTAATACGAGTTAAATGGTTTCCATATCAAGTTATTCCACATCAGCCCGCGCGGAGCTAAGGGGTGTGCCAACTTGTTTTTTTTATTTTTGATTTTCAACTATTCATTATTTCTGATTGCATGTGAACAGATTCCTCATGGATAATGCGGTAAAATCTTTTCACCAGGTCTTCGCTCAAACCCATCATTTGCCCGCTTGAAATCCTGTCTTTCAGCAATTCTTCCCAACGGGCAGCCTGCAAAATAGTGACATTATTTTCTTTTTTATACCTCCCTATTTCTCTTGCTGTCTTCATGCGGCTCATCAGAAGTCGCAATATTTCATCGTCAATCTTATTAATGTTTAATCGTAATTCTGCCAGCCTGTCTATAAACTTCCTGTTTTGAGACACCGGTTCACGAACAACGAGCTTTGAAAGCAATTCTTCCAGTTGCAGAGGTGTGAGCTGTTGTTTGGCATCGCTCTTTGCACTTTCAGGAAGGATATGAGTTTCTATCATTAATCCATCCATTTCCATGTCCAGCGCTTTTTGAGAGATGTATGGAATTAATTCAGTATTGCCACAAATGTGGCTGGGATCACAAAACACAGGGAGCGTTGGAAACATGAGTTTTAGTTCAACAGCAATCTCCCAATCAGGATCGTTGCGAAAGGGGGATTTTCCGAATGTGTAGAATCCGCGGTGAATGGCGACAATATTATTTATCCCTGCCTGCCGGATTCTTTCAATGGCGCCTATCCATAGCTGCAGGTCAGGACTTACCGGATTTTTAATCATCACCGGAATATCTATTCCCTTCAATGCGTCTGCAATTTCCTGCACGGCAAAGGGGCTCATTGTTGTACGCGCTCCTATCCAAAGAATATCAATACCGTGTTTTAAGCATTCTTCCACATGCCTGGCATTGGCCACTTCGGTAGTAATCTTCATACCGGTTTCCTTTTTTACTTTTTGCAGCCAGCCCAATCCTTCAGCGCCTGCACCTTCAAAGGAATTCGGCCGGATTCTTGGTTTCCATATACCGGCGCGAAAAATAATCGAAGGGTCAATTTTAGCAATCGCTTTTGCAGTAGCTAAAACTTGTGATTCATTTTCTGCGCTGCAAGGTCCGCTTATGATTACCGGCCTTTTCTTATTGCCGCTCAAGTTGTAGACCGGCATTATGTTTAGTTTAGTTTCCATTTACTTTTTATAATTCATTCTATCCATTCAAAGTGCGCTGTGAAGTGTCTTAGAAAATGTTGCTCCTGAGTAATGCGTAACCCTTTTACTGAATCTTTTGTCCTGATGATTTCATCAAACACCTCCACTACATAATCAATATGGCTTTGAGTATAAACCCTGCGCGGTATAGCAAGACGAGCCAATTCAACCTGGGCAGGAATCAGTTTTCCTTTTTCATCGTATTTGCCAAACATCACCGAACCGATCTCAACACATCGTATTCCACCGATGCGATACAATTCACACACTAATACCTGTCCGGGATATTGATGAACAGGAATATGCGGGTATAGCGCTTTTGCATCTATATATACAGCATGCCCTCCGACAGGATAAATTATAGATACTCCTTTTTGACGGATGTTTTCTCCGAGATACCGTGTGCTGACGATACGATAGTGCAGATAGTCAGGCTTAAAAACTTCATCTAATCCCACAGCAATAGCTTCCATATCGCGCCCTGAAAGACCGCCGTATGTAGTGTACCCTTCTGTGATAATAAGGAGTTGGGTGCAGGCATCAGCAAGTGATTTGTCCCGAACGGCAAGAAATCCACCCATGTTCACCAGCCCGTCCTTTTTGGCGCTCATTATTGAGGCATCAGCAAGTGAAAACATTTCCTGAGCAATTTCTCTAAATGATCTGTGCGCATATCCCTTTTCGCGTTCATGAATAAAATAACTGTTCTCAGCAATGCGGCAGCTATCCAGGATGAAAAGGATGCCATGACGTTTGCAAATCGCTTTTATGTCTTTTGCATTTTGCATACTCACTGGTTGTCCGCCTCCGCTGTTATTAGTAACTGTGAGAATAACTCCTGCAACATTTTTTTCTCCACGTTTATTGATGATCCGTTCAAGTTGTATAGTGTCAAGGTTACCCTTGAAAAGATGATTGGCAGAAAAGTCACGGGCTTCCGGAATAGGAATATCGAGGGCAACAGCACCACTGAATTCGATGTTAGCGCGCGTGGTATCAAAATGAGTGTTGCTGATAAAATATTTTCCTTTGCTCCCCAGATGCCCATACAGAATTCGTTCTGCCGCCCTTCCCTGATGCGTTGGAAGGATATAAGGCATCCCCGTCAGCTCATGAACTGCCTTTTCAAGCCGCTCCCAGCTTTGAGAGCCTGCATACGATTCATCACCATTCATCATGGCCGCCCACTGCTTGTTGCTCATAGCAGAAGTGCCACTGTCGGTCAGCAAGTCAATGATGACCTGTTCTCCTTTGAGAAGAAAAGGATTATAATGAGCGTCTTCCAGAAATTTAATCCGCTGATCTTCCGTATTCATGCTGATAGACTCAACCGACTTAATGCGAAAAGGCTCGATAATAGTTTTAAACATGTGTTTGAATTAATAGCAACGTATCACAGGCTGCTGTTCCGAGCTGTGAAAAGAAGTTGAACGGATTTATCCCATCATCTTAAACTCTGGCAGTTCCCTGATCTTTTTTAAACCACCCAGGCGGATGTAGTACATGCTGAACGGATATTTACCGTGTTCTTTTAACTGAGCAAGAGAAGGCGGACCGCCTAATTCAACATGAAGTCTTTTAATGTCTTCTACGCATTGCTCTATAGTTATATAGTTTGAACGCCGCCTGGCATTCGCAATCGAATTATATTTTGTATTAGGTTCCAGTCCTGCTAATTTCTGCGCATTGCGCAGGGAACCAAAACACGAAACATACATATTATGTGAGTATAGTCCTTTCGTATATATTTCGGATCCGGAAGGAGTATAACCCAGCTTTAAGGCGAGTTCCTGTATGTGAGAAAGTAACTTCTCAGGAGTATGTTTTCTACGTCTTCCTTTATTAGTAACAGTCGTATATATAAATCCTGCATTTTTAGCGATTTTTTTAAATTTATAGTACTCATTTATAATGCCGGGGATGCAAGACTTAGCTTCCTTTAGAACCGGCACCCTTTCCAATTCTTTTGCATAAACCATAAACTTGTTGAGCTTGTTGGCTTCCTTATACTCTCTGTACTGCTTTTTATATTGTTCAAATTGTTTCTGATCACACACCCTTCTAATTATCTGGCTTATCCTTCCGCCAGTCCGATTATATTTTTTTGCAATGTCCTTTAATGGCATACCGGAAACAAATTCCCTGATAAGTGTTTCGCTGGTGATGCCTTTTTTCAAAAGGACGCCCCGCCTGAAATCTTTATTTTTCATGAGTGTTGTTGCTGGATTGTTGTGCCGTCAGTAATCGCTTCGATTGATTAAAGCATCTTCAACTCGGGCAATTTTTTTATTTTTTTCAATCCGCCTAAACGACTATAATATATGCCGAAAGGATATTTACCATACTTTTTTAATTGAGCCCAATTAGGCGGCCCTCCTAACTCGACATACATTCTCTTTATATCCTCCACACAATTCTCTCTTGTTACATTTTTAATTGAATTGTAGTTATTCCTGGGTTTCAGTGCAGCCAACTTCTGTGCATTATGCAGGGAACCAAAGCATGTGATATACATATTATATGTGTATTTCTCCTTTTCATATATTTCTTTGCATGATGGAGTGTAGCCAAGCCTACTTGCAATCTCTTTTAAATGGGTGAGTAATTCATCCGAATTATGTTTTCTACGTGGGCCTCTTTTAGAAAGAGATGCGAATTCTACTATAGCTTTTTCAGCAGTTTCGCTTGAGATGTCGTTTTTTAACGACACCTTTTGTCTGAATTCTTTATTGATCACAAGTATAGTTGTTGCGTTTTGGGATTACACTGACTCACGATGTATCATGGGTCTAGTAAACAATAACTTTTTTAACGACCTCACTGTCCTGTGTTTTCAAGCTCACAAAATATATGCCGCTGCCTTGATCTTTCATGTCATGCTGTTTCGTATAGGTACCGGAAAATTCATTCAACTTTTCACGATATATGATTTGACCCAAAATATTCCTGACTTCAAGAGCATAGTTTGCATTAGCTGTAGCATTGATGAAAAGTGTAAATAGCCCGTTATTGGGATTAGGATATATATTGACTGAAGGGGGTATTGTTGATTCATTAATGATGCCTGTAACGGAATTTATATTGATATTATCTAAGTACAACATGTGCCCAAAATCTGATCTGTTTTCAAAGGAGAACATTACTTCGGGTTGACCGGTTATACCGCTAATATTAAGGTCAATAGTTTCCTGTTTCCATTGAGATGAAATAGGGACAAATGGAACAGTACTGGAATATCCACCTGTTGTGCTGAGCGCAAGTCCTGCCTTTTTCAAAAGAGTGTGCCATGTACTCCCGCAATCTGTTGAATAATATACTGCAAGGGTATCAGCTGCTGCACTGCTATATGGGGAATACGCGTAATTATAAGTTAAAGTGGGGCTGCTTGCATTCGTGAAGTCAACCTGCGGAGTGCGAATAGCATAGCTTTTGCCTACGTTGTTTGGAATCTCATTGTCAAAATAGATACTGGAAGCGCTTTGCCCATTTGCGCCTGATGGCTTTGTTGGTAAATTTTCGAATTCAGGATCATTGACTTTTATTGTCTTTTTCCAACCCCAGGCGGAGTCTGATCCTGCCTGCCTCCATCCGGTTGGAGGAAACACAGCGCCTTCAAATCCTTCTGCAATGCTCGTGCCATGCGTGATAGAATTAAAATTTACTGTGATGCTATCATTAGATGGTACGGTATCTGCAACAGCGTTGGGCATTGTAGTGTATGCCTTGAACGAATGAGCGCCTGCTGAAACAGTCTGTGACGGTAAAGTCACTTTGTCCCTGACAAGCTGTATAAGATTACCCGACCAACTATATGTATTAATGGTTCCATTATCTATTTGATAATTGACGATGGCTGATGTGAGGTTATTGATGCCCTTATTCTGAATGGTAACCAAAGGGGTGAAAGAGGCGCCGCATACTTCTTCAAAAGGTGATGCAATGTTTGAAATTCCGGCATCATTCATAGCATAAGAAGTAGCATTTGAATCTAAATAATTCCATTCGCTGATATAATCACTTACAACGTGCGGTGACGAGTGACCCATACCATAATATATCTGGAAATTAACTAAAGCCCCTGCATCAGATAAATGTTGATAAGCAGTTGAGATAACACGACTGTACCCACCCGTTGACCCTACTGAAATTGTTATCGGGATATACTGACCGTTTTGCCATACGTAATTGAATGACGTTAGATTGTTGGCTTCATTTACAGATTGTATTGCCGGTGTCCATAATTCAAGACCGCGGAAGCGTTTGTAATTTAACAACCCGTAACGAAGCGCTGCTCTGCCTCCAATAGAAAATCCATTTAGGTATATATCATTCTGATCAATATTATATGCGGACATCGCATCTGTCATGCACCTGGTTATAATGCTGGTATCGCATACAGTCCAGAAATCAGTCTGATCAGATGTGACACCACCCCCACCGTAAGGACAAACAATAATGGCATTATACAAGTTTGTACCCGAATATGCGGCAACCTGAGCCATGTTATTCCGATGATTCTGAGGAGTATCTCCCAAGCCATGCAAGCCAATAATTAATTTATACTTAGTGGCAGCATTATAACTGGTTGGCACGTAGTAAGAGAGCACCCAACCTGAATTTCCATTAAAATTAATTGTCCGGTCAAAACTACCTGTCTGTTGTGCAAAAGAAATTTGTGCTAACAGAGCTCCTATACATGATAACAGGACTTTCCCAAATAAAGAATTAAATTTTATCATCGTATAGGTTTAATTTGAAAGCATCTAATAAGCAACAACTTTTTTGACAACCTCGTTATCCTGTGTTTTTAAGAGCACAAAATAAACACCGCTGCCGTGTTCTCTCATGTCAAGCTGTTTAGAATAGTTACCCGAAAATTCATTCAGCTTTTCGTTATATATAGTTTGTCCAAGAATATTCCTAATCTCAATAATGTAGTTTTCCTTGTTGCTTGTATTTATATGGAGTGTAAACAACCCATTATTAGGATTAGGATAAACAGTAAGTGAAACAGGTTCCTGCGTTTCATTAGCAATACCTGTAACAGTCATGTCAATTACCAAAGAACGGATTGAACAACCCGAACTGTTTGTGACCGCCACCTGGTAATTGCCGGAAGCAACCGCTGAATAAGAACTTGAATTGGATCCTACAGCAGTTCCATTCTTATACCATTGATACGAGGAAAAATTACCATTTACAGTTAATACATTTCCTGCAACACTTAGTGTCGGGGTGTAGGTCTTTAAATTAGTAGCTATGAAATAAGTTGCTTCTGTTACTATGCTGTCCGCAATAAACCGCATAGACTTAGCTGTAGCTGCATTTACTCCTCCTGTATAGCTTAAATTGACAGGATTTATTTTAAAGATGGTTGTGAAAATAGTGGCGGCTGCTAAATAGCTGCCGGCTAAAGAAGGATGCACATCGTCAGTATAATAAAGATTAACAGCAGGCAATTCATTTAATGCCGTGTTCCATGATTTACTGATAGGGGTTACAATTTCATGCGCTATTGAATTATTCAGATTAAGCATATTTCCATAAATCCTATTGACGCATGTCTGCGTATTATCACCATTCACAACACCGCCCACAGGGCCCCATCCTGCAAAATATATGATTCGTGTGCAGGAATCATTTGCCTTTATCTGGTTGTAAAGAATTTTATTCGCATCAGTACAGTTAGTTGGTATATATCCTATGGTATTCGCAAAATCTCCCTGGTTATCCTGCACTACAACGAAATCCCATTTTTGTGAAACTATCTTAGCCTGCGAAACAGAAGAATTAACGTGGCCTGTTATGCCACCTTCATCAGCTACAGCCATACCGGACTGTGCATTTTCATCAACAAAAACAGAAATCCCTGCAGAAGTTGCCAAGCTGTGAAACAAACCCGGTATATTATAGGCATAGGTAAAACTGTTCCCTAAAAACAAAACCTTCGTTTGCGCCTGCATTCCAATTGCAATGAGCATTACAGGGATAACCAATATTATTTTTTTCATTATCATAATTTTTTTAGTTAGTGACGGATTAGAGGAGATTGTATATCAATATACATTTCGGATTTCTTAGTTAATTTAATAGTTTATTTTACAAAAGAATAACGGAAGAAGTACAAGCTTAAAGAGTTAAGTTTTTGCATGCTATGTGATTAATTTGAAGCGTTTAATAAACAATCACTTTTTTAGTCACCTCGTTATTGGCGGTTTTTAAACTCACAAAATACATGGCGTTGCCAAACTCCCTCATGTCAAACTGTTTAGTGTAATCACCTGAAAAACCATTTAGTTTTTCTGTATATATCACCTGACCAAGCAAGTTCCTAATCTCAATAGTGCAGTTATCCTCATTCTTTGCGCTGAAGGAAAGAGCAAACGAACCATTGTTAGGATTAGGATATATATTAACAGAAAGAGACTCCTTCGTTTGGCTAACAATGCCTGTAACGGAATTTATATTGATATTATCCAAATACAGCATATGACCTAAATCACATCTGTTTTCAAAGGAGAACATTACTTCGGGCTGTCCGACTAAACCGGTAATGTTAAGATCAATCGTTTCTTGCTTCCATTGTGCTGAAGTCGGAACAAACGGAAAAGTAATAGCATATGCATATCCTCCAGTTGAACTAAGCGCGAGACCTCCCTTTCTCAAAAGAACGTGCCAAGTGCTTCCGCAATCCGTTGAATAATAGACTACAAGTGTATCCGTTGCAGTAAAAGTGCCGCTAGAGTCCCGAAAAGGAGCATAAGCATAATCATAGGTTAATGAAGGGCTGCTCGCATTTGTGAAGTCAACCTGGGGAGTGCGAATAGAATAACTTTTGCCGAGGTTATTAGGAATTTCATACTCGTTATCAAAATAGATACAGGAAGAACTTTGACCGTAAGCTCCAGACGGTTTTGATGTTAACATTTCAAATTCAGGATCCTGACCATTATGTGTCCTTCGCCAATTCCAGGCCGAATCTGTTCCTGCCAGCCTCCACCCGGTAGGAGGAAAAACAGCGCTTTCAAATCCTTCCGCAATGGAAGTTATTCTATTCATTATGGAATTAAAGTTAATTGAGATACCATCATTTGTAGGTACTGTATCTGCAACTCCATTAGGCATGCTAGTATATGCCTTGAAAGTATGAGTACCTGGTGAAACAGATTGAGAAGATAAGGTCACTGCAGCTCTTCCAAGTTGTGGAAGATTACCTGACCAGCTATATGTATTTACCGTTCCATTATCTATTTGATAATTAATGATGGCAGATGTTATATTATTGATACCCTTATTTTGAATAGTAACGATGGGAGTAAAAGAGGTACCACATATCTCTTCAAAAGGTGAGGCAATGTTTGAAACACCAGCGTCATTCATACCATAAGAACTTGCATTCGAATCCAAATACCTGAAACTTGTACACACATCTTGAAAAGATGGCTGCGAGTGAGCCATGCCGTAATAGATTTGGAAGTTAACAATAGCTCCTGCATCCGATAAATGCTGATAGGCAGTTGTCAAAAGAATGGCATTCCCGTCGTTTGACCCTGTTGAAATAGTTATTGGGATGTATTTACCATTTTGCCATGGATATGTAAACGAAGTTAGATTGTTAACTTCATCCATAGATTGAAGAGCAGGAGTCCATAGCTCCAATCCACGGAACCTTTTATAATTTATCAACCCATAACGAAGCGCCGATCTTCCTCCCAAAGAAAATCCATTAAGATATATATATCCAGGATCAATATTATAAGCAGAGGTTCCATCCATAATAGCTCGGGTTATAATAGCGGTATCACTTACAGGTGTCCAGAAATCACTCGACTGACCTAATGTAGAATCAGCCCCGTCAGAAGGGCAAATAATAATGGCATTGTAGACAGGTGAGGCGGAATTTTGTGATAAGTAAGCCATGAAATCTCTATACGCCTGATGAGTATTACCCAAGCCATGCAAAGCAATAATTAATTTATACTTTTTGGAAGGATTATAACTGGCAGGTACATAATAAGAGAGAGCTCTATGTGAATCCCCATTAAAATTTATTGTCCGGTCAAAACTACCTGTCTTTTGGGCAAAGGAAATTTGGGCTAATAGCGCTCCCATACATGACAACAAGACTGTTCTAAGTAAATAATTAAATTTCATCATCTTATATGCTTAATTTGAAAGTGTTTAATAAACAACAACCTTTCTGACAACCTCGCTGTCTTGTGTTTTCAAGCTCACAAAATAAACACCGCTGCCGTGCTCCTTCAAGTCAAGCTGTTTAGAATAATCTCCTGAAAATACGCTCAACCTATCGCTATATATAATCTGACCAAGAATATTCCTGATCTCAACAATATAGTTTGCATTATCTATTGCGTTGATGGAAAGTGTAAACAGTCCGTTATTAGGATTAGGATATATATTAACTGAAATAGATTCTTGCTTTTCGTTAACAATGCCTGTAACAGTGGATATATTGATATTATCGAGATACAACATGTGCCCAAAATCTGATCTGTTTTCAAAGGAGAACATTACTTCCGGTTGACCGGTTAAGCCGCCAAGATTAAGGTCAACGGTTTCCTGCTTCCATTGATTTGAGGCTGGCACAAAAGGATAAGTATTAGCATACGCATAACCGCCGATTGTGCTAAGGTCAAGCCCTCCTTTTTTCAAGAGAGAGTGCCAGGTGCTACCGCAATCCGCTGAATAATATACTGCCAGGGTATCGGTTGCTGTATTAGCACCGGTAGTGTCTTGAAAGGGAGCGTAAGCATAATTATACGTTAAGCTTGGACTGCTTGCATTCGTAAAGTCAACCTGTGGGGTGCGGATAGAATAGCTTTTGCCTAAATTATCCGGACCATCATTATCAAAATAGATAGAGGTGAGGCTTCCGTTAGCGCCATTTGGAAATGTTTTTAAAACTTCGAATTCTTCTGCTACGAATTGACTATCCTGTGTCGTTGTTCTCCAACCCCATGCGGAGTCAGTTCCCTGCAGCCTCCATCCGGCAGGGGGAAACGTTTTGCTCTCAAACCCTTCGGCAATTGAAGATATTCCATGTGTTAAGGAATTAAAAGATATTGTGATTCCATCATTTGCCGGTACGATATCTGCAACACCATTGGGCATAGTTGTATATGCCTTAAAAGTATGGGTGCCAGCTGAAACAGATTGCGAGGATAGCGTCACTTTAGCTTTACTAAGTTGGGCAAGATTACCTGACCAGGTATAAGTATTAACGGTTCCATTATCTATCTGATAATTGATGATGGCAGAAGTAAGGTTATTTATACCTTTATTCTGGATGGTAACTATGGGGGTGAAAGAACCACCACATACCTCTTGAAAAGGCGATGCAATGTTCGAAATCCCTGCATCATTCATCGCATAAGAAGTAGCATTTGAATCCAAATAATTGAACTCGTTGGTAAAATCACTTACGAATTGCGGAGGTTCATGACCCATGCCATAATATATTTGGAAATTAACCAGCGCTCCTGCATCAGATAAATGTTGATATGCAGGACAGAGAATAGGGAGATACCCATCCGTTGACCCTACTGAAATAGTTATCGGTATATGCTGCCCGTTTTGCCATACATAATTGAATGAAGTTAAATTATTAGCTTCGTTCAGAGATTGGATTGCGGGCGTCCAAAGTTCAAGACCGCGAAAGCGTTTGTAATTTAACAAACCATACCGAAGAGCTGCTCTCCCACCAATAGAAAATCCGTTAAGGTATATATCATCAGGGTCAATATTATAAGCGGACATTGCATCTGTCATGCACCGGGTTATAATGCTTGTATCGCATACAGTCCAAAAATCCGTCTGATCAGAATTTACTCCGCCACCGCCGTAGGGGCAAACAATAATGGCATTATACCCGGTTGTACCGGCATATGCCGCCACTTGAACCATGTAATTGCGCATATTCTGAGGAGTATCACCAAGACCGTGCAAACCAATAATTAGTTTATACTTTAAGGTCGCATTATAAGCGGTTGGCACATAATAAGAGAGGGCCCATGAGGAGTTTCCAGCAAAATTTATTGTCCGGTCGAAAGAGCCGGTTTGTTGAGCAAAGGAACTTTGCATTGATAAAACTCCAATGCATAATAGCAAGGAAGTTATATTTAAAGAATAAAATTTTTTCATTTTACAAAGGTGATGAGAAGCATTAATAATAAAAAATACAATTTTTGTCATTAAATGATAATGGGGAGGTATTAATCTACGAATACGAATCTGTACGGATTTACGAATGGGGAGAGGATGTGCAGGTTTGAAGATGTGGTGATTGCACCGAATAATAAATCTTGAATGCAATAGAACACGGATGACTCAGATGTGACGGATCAATACAGATTAAAAATATATAACCACTATGATGCACTTACATATACCCAAGCCTTGATTCCGGATCTGAGTTTAACAAGAATCCGTTAATAATCATCAGTTTCGTAGTTATCTGTTTGACTAAGCTCATTTTTTGTAATTTTAAAAACAGTGCCATTTATTGTTTGAGCATTATCACCGATATTTAATAATCAGATGGTTTGCAGTTCGACTGGTTGCAATAGAATCTTCATCTTTTATTTTAATTGTTTCATGTCTATAACCAGCAAGCATGTCAGGTGAGCCCTCAAGTACTCTTCCGTAAATCTTTAATTGAATTGATTCATTTTGCAATGAACCATAAGAGAATAAATTTTCCGTCAATGGTGATTCCATAGAGGTTGTTTGGACTATGAAAGCATATATTCAACTATTGCCTTTGAATGAATTTTTGTTGTATCAAATACCGGTATAGAAAAATCTTCCTGGCTAATTAACAATGGAATTTCTGTACAGCCTAAAATTACCCCTTCTGCACCACGTTCTATCAAATCATTTACAATAGAAATATAATTATTCTTTGTTACTTCTTTGATTATACCTCTATCCAATTCTTCTACTATAGAATATTGTAAATAATTTCTTGTTTCTTGTTTTTCAGGTATTAAAACTTCTAAACCGTTTTCTTCAAGCTTATTTCGATAAAACTTCATTTCCATTGTAAACTTTGTCCCTATTAAACCAACTTTTCTTATGCCTTGTTTCGTCACGGCTTTAGCAGTTTCTATTCCTATGTGAATAAAAGGTAATTCTATTTTTTCCTGAAGTTTGTCTGCAAATAAATGTGCTGTGTTAGCACATAATGCAATAGCAACCACTCCACCCTTTTTTAAACCTTCACAAGCATTGAGTAAAAGTTCAAATGAATTCTCCCACCCCTTTTCCTGAGTTTCTCCAAAATTCAATGAATAAATTATGCACTCAGCAAAATTTAGTCCACCTAATTTTTCATTAATACCTTCGTTTATGAACTTGTAATAGTCCATTGTTGAAACCCAACTTATTCCACCTACAAGTCCAATTTTTTTCATCGTAATTTTTAAGTTTGTTAGTTTTTCGACCTGTCACTTTAAGGTTGCATTTAACATTGCCATTGCTGTGTATTAAGTAAATTTTTATTGGTACAGCCGCGAAGCACGAATGGAAGTAAGGGTTTTCGTTAACGCATGATAGTAATTATTAAAGCTCTTTAGATGAGAGGATAAATACAGGTACGGATCAATTAGTTCAAGCTCCATTAGTCGAAATTCATTATTTACGATCACTCCGTCAACACGGGCATACAAACATTCTTTAGCAAACCGGGCAATAATGGCTTCTGCTGTTTTTAAATGTTGGGAAGGAGGCAATTGAATATGAACAGAACCACCCAAATGATTTTGAACTCTGAAATCGCCCGGGCCAGCTTTTTTCAGCAAGCAATGACTAAACTGACTGTTAAAAAAAACAAAAGACCATTCGCCTTCCGTTTGAATTTCCTCCAAGAATGGCTGAACTATATATGATCCTGTTTTTAGTAATTCATTTATCATTGGTTCAACTTCAGTAATATCTTTTCGCATCACTGCGAAGGTATTATTTGAACCGGCGCTGATGCAGGGTTTAACAATCAGTTTGTCAGTGTTCAACTGTCCGAAATAACTATTCAATTTTAGTTGATTTCCTTTTTCTAAAAACTCAGATTGAGGCACTGAAAATCCTGCCTCGGCAATATTTTTTAAATAATGCTTGTCGCTGTTCCATTTTACAATGGCAGCCGGGTTAAGCAGGTTAACCTGAAGCCTGGAAATTTCATCTAACCATTTGTAAAATTGGCTAATGTTTTCATGGTAGTCCCATGGAGCTTTAAGAATAGCAACTTCATATTTCTCCCAATCCGCATTTTGATCTGTCCACACCTCTTTACAAATATCCAGTCCTTTCTGCTGTAAAAAGAGAAGCAGATTATTATTCTCCGCTTCCTCCACGGTATATTTTGCCTGAGTTTCATAGCATATATAGGCTATTTTCATACTACTAATTTATTATTTTAAATATTTTTTTTCAAGTGGAAACTCATCATTTCATATCCACAGTTCATGTAGAATTTAAGTCCTTTACTGTTTCTTACATAACAATTTAGTTCACTTCGTGTGCAACCTATAGATTTTGCATAGTTGTGAATCCATTGCATCATCTGTTCGCCAATACGTTTCCCCCTGTAATCGGGGTGTATTATCACATTATCCAGTTCAATATGCTTACCAACATAATACTTGCATAAAATCCAAAGGCCTGAAATACCAATGAGTTTTTGGCTATTATATACTCCAACACATTGATAGCCGGTTTCTTTCATATAGCTAAGGCGTTCTATCAAAATTTGTTTATCTATATTTTTATCTAACATTTCAAGAAAGGGAAGGATGCTAGCAAGCTCCTTTTTGGGAATAAATTTTATTTCAATCATAAGATTTTATGTGATCAGGTTGGGAAACCTGACACCACTAGAATAGCGGTGCTTTAATTTGTTTCATCATTTCTGCAATAGTTTTCTCGCTTCCATTTGGGCTATTTTCAAGTGTTGAGATTATTTTTTGGCGTTCCGTTTCCTTTTTATTTTGACTTAATTTTTTCTGAGCCTGAATGTTCGTAACAACAATTTGAAAAACAACAATTCCATTCAGCATTTTTGTCTTGTAGCTAA
Source organism: Bacteroidota bacterium (assembly GCA_003151745.1). Taxonomy (GTDB): domain Bacteria; phylum Bacteroidota; class Bacteroidia; order AKYH767-A; family 2013-40CM-41-45; genus PALSA-967. The sequence goes on along the minus strand of PLYJ01000110.1, from coordinate 26,333 downwards.
ACGGTAATTTGTCCCATTGATTTTTATATTCTTTCTCAAAATTATTGATCATTGCTTCTAAAATGGCAAATGATTTATACTGTTCAGTAATTATTTTGCCTTTCCCGTAAACATGTATTGCCATGTAATTCCAAGTCGGCACACTCATTTCGCTGTCATAATGCTTTGGGGAAATATAGGCGTGCGGTTCCGTGAAAACAACTAAGACGTTATTGTCTGTTATTTGCGTCCATTGCGAATTAATCTTTGCAAAATGCGAAGTCAAAATAATTTCGTTTTCAGTTTCCGTTACGACAAAAGGTAAGTGTGATGCAGTTTGAAAATTGTCTTTTACCGTTATAATTGTCGCAAAGCTGTAAGTCCGTATAAAATTCAAAATTTCCTCTTTGTCCGTCGTTAAATAATCTTTGGGTATATACATTTCCTAAAATGTTTTAAATTATTCTTTACAAAACTAATAAGACAGCCCATGCTCATCATAGCATTAATGCTAACATAAGCATCAATGCATGATTAAGGTGAGAATTGCCTGAAAGAACCGATCTGTTGCGCTAAATTAATTACTTGTTTGCACTAGCTGTAGAAGTAACTCCATTTTTATATCGGCACGCTCAAATTCCGGCTCTCCAAGATCAATTTTTACAAAGCCCAATTTATAATAGAGATTGATCGCCACTTCGGACCCTTTAGTGTTTGAATAAAGAAAAATTTTCCTGGCTCCCAGGGTTCTTATTCTATTTATTGATTCTTCCAAGATGATCCGTCCAATCTTTAATCCTCTGTATTTCTCGTCCACTGCCATCTTAATCATTTCATAAGTATGGTTTCCGAAATTGAGATAGCCACAGGTTCCGACCGGAAAATCATCGTAAAGGGCAATATATAATTTCCCGCTATTGATGAGAATATATTTTTCGGGATTGCTCAGTGTTCTGGTATCTTCTTCTTCCAGCGCAAAACTGCGGGTAATCCATTGCTCGTTTATTTCTCTAAAACGCTGTTGATAATCAGAGTTATATTCAACGATTTGTAAATTGCCTTCTTTCATAATCTTTTGTATAAGCTATTTAAAAAAAATATTAATTCACCTCAATTTCACTGGTCATGTAAGTTATTGCTTTGCCGCTTATTTCAACCCTATTACCCTTTAGCTCACATATCAAATCTCCTACACGTTTTGAAAGTTGCTTTGCAGTAAGTTTTGATTTGTTCAATTTAGCTGCCCAATAAGGTGTTAAGATGGTATGAGCTGAGCCTGTTACAGGATCTTCATTGACGCCGGTGTTAGGAAAGAAGCATCTTGAAACAAAATCAACATCTTCTCCGTTTGCTGTAAAGATTATTCCGTGAGGATGGGCCTGCGCTACTAAATTAATTTCCGGGTTCAGTGTTTCAATTTCTTTCTGCGAATTCAATACAGCTAACAAGACGTTCCTGCCTTTGTAAACTTCAACAGGCCGCATGCCAATTGCTTCCACAATCACATTTGGTATTTCAATTTTAAAGGGTTCATCCGTCGGAAAATTCAAGGTAATCATTTCTCCACTCCTCTTCACAGTAAGTAAACCACTCAACGAATGAAAGTTGATCTGTGGCTTTTCATAATCGTTGTGATGATACATAACATGAGCAGCAGCGAGTGTTGCATGTCCGCATAAATTCACTTCTATCATTGGGGTAAACCAGCGAATGTGGAAATCATTTCCTTTTGGAACATAAAACACCGTCTCAGATAAATTATTTTCCATTGCGATAGTCTGCATCAGGTTGTCAGGTAGCCACTTCTCTAAAGGGATAACGGCAGCAGGATTGCCACTATAAAGCTTATCTGTAAAGGCGTCAACCTGGAATAATTCTAATTTCATTTGTTGTTGAATTGAGAATATTATTTCAATGAATTTGGCACAATTGTAGCAGTGTCAGATACATTGTTATTTTCTTGGTTAAGAAGGTGAGTAAGGTCTATTAGTTTATTCATAGTCGAATAACGAACCCGCATGGGCGCATACGCGTCAACCTAACAAANNTCTTAGGTTGACGCCTATGCGCATGGGCGGGACAAGTAAATTAAGGATTTATGTGCGAATGTTTATAAAATTAAGCCGCAGGTTCACAGTCTAAACCATTTTAAAAAATCTGTGACTCTGCGGCTGAACTCCTTATGTTCATGTTTTTTATTCTTTCACGAACCGACCTATCCAGCTAACGTCCTCATTGGTGACTTGGACAAAATAAATGCCATTCGAGAATGGTTTACAGTCTATTGCTACCGATGCACAGTTTATTTGTTCCGTATAGATAATTTCTCCAATTACATTAAAGATGGTTAGTTTTAATTTTCCGCTTCCTGATTTCCAGTTGCCGCTTATTAAGAGTTTATCAGTGGCAGGGTTTGGGAAAACAGAAACATAATGGTTAGAATAAAACTCATTTATGCCTACGTTGTGGGCAATATTTATACCTACTGAAATTTTGCAGCCATTTTCATTTGCTACAGCCACATTATAATTGCCGCCATGCGTAACAATAAGGAAGGTGTCTGTAGCGCCGGGAAGTAGAGACGTGCTATCATACCATTGATATGAGGTATAGGTGGGATCAGTTTGGCAAAAAAGTGTATCATGGCGCTGTGTTATTACAGGAGTTAGCGGAGCGGGAAACACTTTGATATAAGTATTAAAAGTAAGGGTGTCACTAAGGCCGCCCTTCGCTGCAATTAATGTTGCGCTATAGGTACCTGCATTATAATAGCAGATGCCTTGCGGGTTTGGAGCGCTGCTTGACGAAGGAAGAGCACCCGGGAAGCTCCATTGCCATGAAGTAGCATTTGTACTAAGATTGGTGAAATTTGTGCAGTTGCCCGAACAGAATGTTGTATCACTTGCCTTAAAAGAAGAAACAGGAGGCGAGGAAGGGGGAAAGGAAGCCATATCGCTTTGACCCACAAATGGCAGTATGGGAAAAAAATCATAAACAAATTTTGAAGTATAGCTGGTAAGGTTAATTACTGATAACGTTCCATCATCGCCGATGCCATATAAGTTTCCGTCTGAACCCATCCCCACACCACCATAGTTCTGATTTGGAATGAATTGAGGATTAGAATAAGAATTATCAAATACGCCATTTGTATCCACTCTACCGCCTGATGTATATATATATCCATCGCGGGAGTTATAGGCAATATCAATATAATCACCGGAAGAATTCATAGCAAACGGGCCTTTAACAACCTGGCATGTTGTTATATCAACTGCTACCAGCTGGTTATTTTGATCCCATTCCCAATATCTCCCCTGAGAATCGAATGTACCTGTTTCAGTAGAATTTATATTCGGACAAACCTGCGTTAGATTTCCGGTAGGAACGAGATGCACAAGGCCCAAATCAAAGTCATAATAATATAAATAACCGTCCAGAGGGTTTGCTGCTAAACCATTATAAACTATTGATGGTACGGGGCACACATACGTTATACCTGGATGAGGTGTCAGATAATTTTCAATGAACGATATATTACCATTAGGACTTGTATCAGCAGAAAAAAAGTATAACCGCTGACCATTGTCAAATGGGAAAGATGTTTTAGAAAAGATAGTTAAGTACCCTAAAGGATCAAGTGTTGACGGCGGCTGTGTACCGGGATTGTTAGCGCCGCCTGACGCCGCAATGGTAATATTTCCGACGTTAATTTTTGCATCTGCGATATGGGGCAGCCCCGGTATATTGGATGCTAAATCGTACGTGATCCATAAGTAGTTATCATCAACGAATAAGCTATCCGCCAATCCCGAAAAAGTAGCAGAGCCTGCCGAGAAAATCTGCGTACTTCCAATTTGATTTACATGCGTAACACTTGTTCCTATCCATAGTTTTACACCTGTGATATCCGGGTCATTCGTATTAGCTGAAGTGATAGTTAATGAATTTAGTACCAAAGAACCTACGGCCCCGCTGACAGGCAAATCCAAACTCATCATATCAACGTTGGCGGCTGCAGGAAAAATAACTTTATTATTTTGATTTGCCACAACTGCTCCTAATGAGAGAGGCCCCACCTGATCTTTAATGAGTACTGCGTCAATTTCATTATAACCAGCCACCGCGGGGGAGTTAACAGCTATTCTTATTGCATCTATGTTATAGGGAGTTGTCGGAATAGTTATCTTAAGCACATTGGGACAAGTGACAGCGTGAGCGGTTTGAGAAAACACCTGCGTCCATACTTGCGTAGCTGAATTTCGTAAATAAACCGTATCCACAGGATCGGGGTTGTAATTTTCATATATATAAATTTCAGTGGCCGGTTGCGGGGTCAAGAATCCAAGCACAAGATATTCACGCTGGCCATCAGGAGTTGAGCCAGTCCAGGCATTACAATTATCGCCGCACCCAACTGCATTAGGAGCACCCAGGACTGCAGTTGCAGGATTACACCCTGCTGAATATTGTGAACTGAAATCAATTACAGTATTCGGATATTGGCTTTGCTGAGCCGATGAATAAATAACGAGGCCCATACAAATGAAAGATAAACCTAATGCTCTCCATCCGTTTTGTAAATGTGATGCTATGACAGCTGCTTTTTCAATAAAAATATTACTTTTCATAAAGGTTTGGCATTAAATTGATTTATCGCCACAATATACGATTACCTTCGACTCACTCTCTACTATTTTTATAATTTTTATTCCTTTACAAATCTTTGAGTAGCTATACCACTTCCCGTTTTCATTTCAAGAAAATACATTCCTGCGGGAAGGGAGGAAACATCGACTAAAGTTGGGAGTTGGGAGTTGGGAGTTGGGAGTTGAATGCTTTGAATTTCTTCACCGAGCACATTCATTATCGAAATGTTCACTGTTTTCCAGAGCGGGCCTGGTGTAAGGAAAATATTCAGTTGATTAAAAGCGGGATTGGGGTAAATGGTGAAGGCGTTTTCTGATTGTGGTTCCGCAATGCTGGTGGCGCCGGATGCTTTTATATTTGCCACAGCGGTACCCCAATAATCGTAACTGCTATTGTATTTATTTGCCCATTCACTGAATGCCCAGAAGGAATTATCGGATGGGTCTAATGCAACACCGGTAAAATCACCCCATCGGTTCAGGTTATTATGGCCGATAACAACATAGTTTGCAATGCCTGACTTATATATATAATCGCTTTGCATAGTACCGGCAGGATCGGCAGCGGCATGGAATGAATAAGCAGCGGCGGCGTACATGCCTGCGGAAGATATACAGTATGTTAAAAGTGCATCGCCTTTTGCATTGACATTTATAGACGGATAAAAATAAAATATGCTACCGGCGGGATCTTCGACCCGGCCAAACTGCTGCACAGCCGGAGCAGCGGGATTGACTTGCCACCAGTCGCAAGCAGCATGGGTAGGGCCAGAAGCAGGCAAAAAGACCGTGTGGCTAAACCATAAGGAGCCATTGCTATATATAGTGCCAGCGCCCATGCGGGTAGGTCCTGCATCAAGAGGTGTCGAACCGCCTAACTGAGGCGCTCCAACTGTATTATCACTCCATGGCTGATTTATTCCCAGGGTACTGCCCAATGTATAGACAGGAGAACTGACGGAGCCTGTGATGGTTGCAAGCTGAACATATCCTTTACCACCATTGTTGCCATCGTAATTCTGCACCAGGTATTCTGTAGTTTGGGTACTATCATAAGTACGGGCAGGCGCCAGGCAATAGGAGCTATTGTCTGTAAATACTTTGAGCGTACCCAATGAGCCACTATAAAGTGATGCCCGACTCAAAACAAAAATTTTTGCAGTGATTGAGCTGCCTCCTTGCCCCCCGATGAAATCGTTGGTTGAGATGACTACCCAGTTGGAGTTAAAACCAAGAATAGGGAAATCAAGTAAATCGGCGCTGTTGCCGGCGCCGTCAAAAGTATATATATACCAATTTCCGGTGGGGTCATCCGTTTCGGAGATGGCAACGGTGATACCCATGTCACCATTGGACAATTTGCCATCCATGCAGATGAGGAAACGTTTAAAAACAGGATCGTAGGCAATGCGGGGATCAAAGAGGTTGGCGCTGCCTGAACCGGTAAAGAAATTAGAAGCGGCAACAGCTTTTTTAAGAGCACCCGCCTTGGTGTAGATGTTGAACTGCTGGTTGGTTGTTTCCATTATGTAAAGATGTCCTGCGGCGCCTTCAATATCGGGAGGAATAACAGTACCATTATCCACAACACCGTTGAAGCTGACGGCGGGAGCAGGAGAAGAAGTCATGGTGCGATCAGCATAACGGGCTAGCGGGACATTAAAATTATGAACATCGGCAGGCAGCTGATTATGTTTATATATAACAATGTCGTCATCATCGGTCTCCTGTTCTATGCAGCGTCTTTCAGGAGATATTTCTCCTTCATAATCAGGCAGGCTGCTAAAATTAATTATAACAGGTCCATTTAATTTAATGACTGAAGATTCAATTGACTGAGCCGATGACCACAATGAGATTGAAATAAATAATGATAAAATGGATAACTGATTTTTCATAAGATTGATCTATAATTTTATTAAAAAATATGCCACTGCGGCTGATTCTGTATGTTCATGTTTTTTATTTTTTCACAAATCTTTGAGTAGATACTCCATTCTGTGCGGTCAGGTTGGAAAACCTGACCGTATTCTATACATTATCCATTTGTGCAGGTAGGTTTTCCAACTCCGACAAGAAGTACGGAGTCCGTATTCTATCGGACCTGCCTGTTTTGTTTTCAACCCTTTTATTTTTCTATCAGTTTGTAACTCTTTTTTGCTTTGCATAGCGTAAAGATTTATCTTTAGGGTCCCGCACGTGCGGGATTATGATAGCGAGCATAGAATTGTTTGAAGCATTGAAGACCCGCTTTGGCGAACAGGAGGCAAAAATTATTGTTAAAGAAATTGAGAAGATTGAAACAGGCATTGAAACTAAAGTAGAAAAGGCATTTGACAGGAAGAAAGATGTTCTTGCCACTAAAGAAGATATTTCATTATTAAAAGAAGATTTAGCAAAATTAGAAGGTAAATTAGAAACAAAGATTGCTGAAACGAAAGCGGACATAATTAAATGGATGTTCATTTTCTGGATTGGACAATTAGCATCTTTTATCGCCATCGCTAAATTTATTTTTCATCAATAACTTTTCCCATTTCTGTGCGGTCAGATTTTCCGAAGCTGCCTTTTTTATTTTGCAGGGATTGCTTCACCTCATCACACAAATCCCTGCTTCGTTCGCAAAGAGAATGAGGTTGGGTGCTTTTTATTCTTTTACAAATCTTTTGGCATCAATACTATTCTCCGTTTTCATTTCAAGAAAATACATTCCTGCGGAAAGCATACTAATATCAAAAGCCTCACCCTGACCCTCTCCAAAAGAGAGGGAGAAAGAAAGCAGTACTTGCCCAAGTACATTGATTATAGATACAGTGGCTGTACCACTAAGGTGGAAAGTGTGAAGAATGAGTTGATTAGTTGCGGGATTTGGAGTAATAGAAATATAATTATTTAAAGAAAACTCATTTATGCCTACGTTGTGGGCAATATTAATACCTACAGAAATCTTGCAGCCGAACTCATTTGATACTCCCACATTATAATTCCCTCCGTGAGTAACAACGAGGAAAGTATCTGTAGCTCCGGGAATAATTGCGCTACTGTCATACCATTGATAAGATGTATAGGAAGGGTCAGTGCTGCAAAAGAGTGTATCATGATGCTGTGTTATTACAGGTGTTAGCGGAGCAACAAACACTTTAATATGATTAATAAATGTAATTGTGTCGCTGCCTACGCTATTGGAAGCAACGAGCTGGCTATTATATGTGCCTGCCGTATTATAACATATACCCTGAGGATTTTGACTCGTACTTGACGAAGGAGCGCCTCCCGGAAAACTCCATTGCCATGAAGTGGCATTTGTACTAAGATCAGTATAATTAATACATTCACTACTACAGAACGTCGAGTCGCTTGATTGGAAATTAGCGACTGGCGGCAAAACAACTGTATTACAGGCGCTGCAATTGGAATCAATCACAAATTTCCAGAGATCGTTATACATGTTAGGCCATGGATTGGAGTTCCCTCCGAACACATATAAATTCCCTTTGTGGTCGGTCCATCCAATACTGCCCATTCTGCCGCTGGGTACGTTTGACGGGTTTGAAACACCCCGTATTCCCCAAGAACCTGTAACATCGGGAATACTATCTCCGCCTTCCCATGTCCATTCGTTTGAAGCAACACAATACATCCACAGATCATTCATTTCTGCGTCCGAAGGCGTAGTATTGCCGCCAAACATCCAGAAGTTACCATTATTGTCAACCCAGGCGCTCCTGCTTTCATATCGTCCTCCGGGACTATTGGTACTAGTGGTAACACATTTTGTTCCGTAAAAACCCTGCGTATTGATGGTGCTGCTTCCATTCATCCATGTCTAATTATTGGTAACCGGATTATAGCGCCACAGATCATTTAAAGGAGTAGTTCCAGCTATCAGCCCGCCGAACAACCAAAGTTCCCCGCTCTTATCTTTCCAACTACAATGAACCCACCTGTTGCCCGGCGTGTTTGCAGCATTTTCAGTACCCATAATACCATAAATTCCCGGCTGATAGACTAAGTTTGAACCCTTCATCCACGTCCAGGTATTGGTCGCAATATTGTAACGCCATAAATCATTTAGCGTAGCCCCGCCCCAAAGCCAAAGATCACCGTTGTTATCCGTCCATCGGGCCCCCGCCTCAGTGCGAGCAGGCGGATCATTGGTAATATTCGGAACTCCTTGCGTACCATAGCTTCCGGGGTCGCCTGATACATTTGTTCCTGCTACCCAGGTCCATATATTGTTGCTTATATTATACATCCAAAGATCATTAAAGCTACCCTGTCCATTTTGTCCCGCTCCTCCAAACATCCAAAGGTTGCCATTCACATCAACAAACGATGCAGCGCCCCATCCACGGCAGGGAGGGCGGTTTGATGCAGAAGGAACACCCTGTACACCGTAGTTACCGGGATCGCCGGGAGTATTTGTACCATTCATCCAGGTCCACATATTCGTTGTCGGATCATATTTCCATAAATCATTATGCGTTTGATAAAGATTATCACTTCCTCCATACATCCAAAAATTTCCACTTGTGTCCGTCCATTCGCAAACCTCATAAAGAGCGGGAGGTTCATTCGCAGCACTTGCCACACCCTGCACACCAAAGTTACCAGGATTGTTGGATGCTATGCTGCCGTGCAGCCATGTCCACTGTCCAGCCTGCGCAGATGAAGTGACCACAGATATATAAGAGATAATAATATAGATAATGAATACTTTTTTCATCACATTAATCTCAGGTTAACAAACTAAAAATCAAACGGTCTTTCTATCCTATTCCTTCACGAATCTTTGAGTAGCTATACCACTCTCCGATTTCATTTCAAGAAAATACATTCCTGCCGGAAGAGTAGAAACATCAATCACAGTTTGGAGTTGTCGTATGTAAACTTTTTCTCCAAGAATATTGTAGATTTCTAAAACACGGATTGCTTTCCCGCATGTGCTGGACTGCCACACCATGTACCGCTGAATTCTTCGACAAGTACGTTACGTTGTGCCTGCGCCATTGCCTGTTGCATCCCAGCAGCAAGAAGGATAATTGGTAATAATTTTTTCATTTTAGTTTAATTTGATGGTTTATTTTTCTTATACAAAGTTAACGGAGGAAGTTAATTGAAACAAATACCATTTATGGCATTAATTGATAACATACAGGTATCAATAATCTACGAATACGAATCAGTACGAATTTACGAATAGGCATGGTGTGCAAATTTAAAGATGTGCGGATGTGCCGATTGTACGAATAACGAATGTTTACAAATTTACGAATCGCGTAAAGTGATGTGCTGATGTAATTATGTAATAATATGTATATATCAATGTATTTAAGTTTCAACACAACCCTATGCCGGCTTTCATCTATTCAGCAACAACAATTTTTTCATTTTTAATAATAGCTGAATCATTTTTGATGACAAGAAAATAAATGCCTGCTTTTAAGTTCGCTTTATTAAATGAAAAAATATTATCTCCTTCTTGCGCATGACCGTTATAAAGATTTTGTATTAACCTGCCATGCACATCGTAAATATTTATATATATATCTGATACCGCAGGAAGCGTGAATTCGAGTCTAAAAAAACTTACAACAGGGTTAGGATAAACATACATCGCGTTCATTCCGTTCCTGCCAAGCTCGTTTATGCCAACGTCAGATGATCCATGAATTTCTGCAAGCCATGTATCCCAATGACTATTGTGACCCTCTAAATTATCACCATAGCATCCCGCTATCCATGCTTTCGGCATGGCGGGGCTATTATATACTCTTGATATGCCGGTATAATCACCCCATCTCTCAGGATCCAGACCATTATAAGTAACATTGGCTGTCCCCGCCTGGAGCAATATAGAGCTTGACCAATTCATACCATCATCGCAAATTACGGCTCTCATTTCAGGATAGATTGACGAACCACTCCTTCCAAAACCAATCACTACTGATTTATCCGTAGGGGAGGTTCCGAAAGAAGCAACTGAAGGGTAGGCATCGTCAAAGCCGCTTGTACCGAGCATTGTTGATGTAATCGAGCCATTCGATACATTAACTCTATTGTAATTGATACCGCAATAGCCAGAATTATTATAATCGGAATGAAGTACAAAATGTGCTATTCCATTGAGATAAAATCCGCTCAATATCCTGCAGTCGTTTGTATTTAATAACACATTTGTACCTAACTGCGAAGAATTACCCCCCGGGGAGTAAGCAGCTGTTGCAATGACTTTATTCGTCATTGCAGGGTTGCCGCCTATGGAATCCGAGATGTGATAAAGTATGTGTTGATTTCCACCCTTAGGATAAGAAGCTACCATATATATTCCGGGAGGGTCCACCAATCCCTGCCCGTTGGAAAGCGGATATGGGGCATATATATTAGCTTGAAAACCATTCCAGGTAATGCAGGTAAGGGAGTCGCCATTATAGCCACCCGCTTTATTAATCTGCCAAAGTGCGGCACCACCACTGAAGACATCGGAATTATTAAACAGATTGCCTGAAATGAATAATTCACCATTTGAAATAGCCATCCTTGGAAAATCAATCCACAATCCCTGGCTAAATGGGTCTCCGTTTAATGCATAGGTGTACCAACCGCCTGTTGCCGGATTGTTTGTCTTGGAAAAAGCAATACATAGCGCAGTGTTTGAAGAATTAGCCGCAGCTTCAATTGCACAAGCTATAAAGCGGTCAGTGTATGGATCATACAGAACAAATTCATCGCAAACATTATAAGACTGACCCATAATCGTATTAACGTTTTGATAGTAGGGATTGGGATATAAGTAGTTACCAGAAGTATCAAGAATCTCAATTAAAGTATTGTCCATACTAACAATGATGCCACCATTAGAAACAGCCACAATGTTATCTAACGGAGTTAATCCAATGCAAGGATTACCAAAAAAATTGGTTCCCATGACAGGGGAGACAGATGAGGTACCCTGCGTGCTTTCAGAACCCGGTTGCCTCTGCGTCTCAGCAGCATCCTTTATTTTTTGCTTTTCAGCCTTAATCTCCTGAATAAGTGCGTTATCCGGGCTTTTATTCTCAGTTTTAATTTCCTCATGGCTTAATACAGGAATCCACTTTGGATCGAGACTTGGCGGATTTACCAGGCCCCTGCATGGAACTTTCATCATTGGAGATTTAATCACCCCGGATTCATGCCATAAACTATCTCTGACAGGATAAGAATTTTGCGCAAAGAGGTTCAAGGAGATCAGAACCATGACTAAAGTATAGATTGTAATTCTCAATGAGGGCAAATACGTTGTAATTATATTTTTCATTTTTTTTGAATTTAGTTAGGATACCGCTATTTCAACAAAAATAATATCGAAAGTAGCACAAGCTATTTCTCGATTACCAACTTTCGTTCATAAGAAAGAGATTGAGTTGTGACTTTCAAAATATAGATTCCACCCGGAACGTCATCCAGGTTTATATAAAGATCACCGTTACGATATTCATTCGTTATCATCTTTACCTGTTGCCCTAATACATTGACTAAAACAGTTGTGATTTTTTCATACTCTTCTTTAGGAATTGCTAATGAAATGGTAGCCTCGTTAGTAGCAGGATTCGGATAGACTATCATTCCAAGATTACTTTCCATAAGTTCGTTAATGGAAGTAGTTGTATTGGCTGTTATAAAGTTAAAGCAAGACACATAATCAGAGTCATATACAGGAACGTTGTGTTCACCCTGACCACCCCAGTAGGATGATTCTGTACCCAACACTGTAAAATAGCATTTAGCGCCATTAGCCTTCATTTGATTATTTACTTCCTCATCAACCGTTGTGAAACCAAACGGGTCATTATCGCCGACTGTCATACATGACGGGATTATTTTTCCATTTGGGTAAGCATACGTTATTCCGTCTTCCATATTAGTGTAAGGATCAATGTCAGCGCCGGGAGTATTATCTGCATTGGCGTTGCTTGGAACAGCCGGAGTCCATAACATAAGACCACGGTATTTTTGATAATCCTGCAAACCTATATGAAGGGCAGCTCTTCCGCCCCATGAGAAACCGCAAAGCCACACATATTTAGGATCTATATTATAAAGCCTCTTCGCTTCAGACACTGCCAGGTCACATATTCCATCATCTTCACCCGGAGGGTCAACGAATCCTGTTCCTGCTGCGCCTTCACTGGGAGCAACTAAAATCAAATTATAGTTAGGAAAAAATGTGGTTAAAAGATTAGCCATATAACTCACAAAATTTGCCGGGGTGTCACCTTGTCCGTGCAGGAGAACCAATAGCTTGTATTTTTTTAATGAGTTGTAATTGGTTGGCGCGTAAAAGGCAAGCGTGCGGGTTTGATTAAGATAGGCAGTAGTACTAAAAGCTAAGTTTTCGCTCCATGCACCCGTCTTTTGAGCTGAAGAAATAACGATGACCGTAAACAATAGGACAATAGTTAAACTGAAAATGTAAATTGTTTTCATAATTATATGTTGCCCCTTATGGCGTCTTTAGATTGGCGTTTTTATAATTTAATTTACTCACACTTTGCATTTATAGTATGAATACAAAAATAAACTCAACCATTAATAATAACAAATACTATTTTTGTTACTAATTGATACTATATAGCTATCAATGCAATTAAAGAATTCCTTTCGTTCATAGTTGTGTCATCTCACAACAGCATCACCCTTTCTTTGCTATAACACCAACTTATCGGGATAAGGCAGGTAATAATATTCCAACAAATCTTAAAGTCCGGACAAAGACTGTAATTGAAATAAGTTTAAAAAGGGAGTACTCTATGAACTGTGTCAATCGGTTATTCGGGTTTCAAAGTAAATTAATAATTGTGAATGAATCAAGCTCCAGTTTTGTAAGGCATGCTTCCATTTATCCTGTGCCTTTCTAACAGTGAAATAAATTATCTTGGATAATGCATTTTCATTGGTGAAGGCACCCTTTGTTTTGGTTGCCTTTCTTAACATTCTATGGAATCCTTCAACAGTATTGGTTGTATAAATAATACGCCTGATCTCTGGTGAATATTTAAAGTACTGAGAGAGGTTGTCCCAGTTCTCGTACCAGCTTTTAGTTAGCCTTGGATATATCTTGATCCATTTTTGTTGAAGTATATTCAGCTCCATGGAAGATGTTTCCAGGCTGGGAGCCTGATAGACTTTTTTTAAATCAGCTATTATTTCTTTTACATGTTTATAAGACACTTGCTTTATGGTATTACGGATTTGATGAATGATACATAATTGACATTCTGTATGAGGAAATACAGTTCCAATGGCTTCTACAAAACCCTTTAAATTATCTGTACAGGCAATGAGTACATCTTTTACTCCCCGCTGCTGCATGTCCTGTAATACCTGTAGCCAGAAGCTTGCTTTCTCATTCTCGCCAATGTAAAAACCAAGAACCTCTTTGACTCCCTGCATGTCAAGTCCAAGCACACAGTATACGGCTTTGGTTTTTACCATCCCATCTTCTCGTATCCGGTAATGAATGGCATCCAACCATATCACAGCATAGAGTTGTTCCAGAGGTCTGCTTTTCCATTGAGCCAGTTCTGGCAATACGCTGTCCGTAATCTGATTCATTACGCTGTCAGAAACCTCTATGCCGTATATATCTGCGATATGCTCTCTGATGTCATTGTAGCTCATTCCATGAGTAAACAGACTCAGAATTTTGCGATCAATGTCCGAACTGAGCGTGGTCTGCCGTTTCTTTACCACTACAGGTTCAAAGCTCCCATCACGGTCGCGAGGAGAAAAAATCTCAAAGCTCCCCAAAGAGCTTTTGAGATTTTTTGCTCCTTGTCCATTACGCCGATTCCTGCCCGGACCTCCGCTGGTCTCCATGTGTGAACTTACCTCTGCTTCCAGCATGGCCTCTAATATCCGTTTCATCATGGGAGTAAATATTCCATCCTCTCCCGTTAAGGGCTTGCCTGCCTTTATCTGATCAGCTATCTGCTGTTCAAATTCTGATAATTCCTTTTGTCGTTTTTTCATAGTCAAATGTATTGGTTTTTACATTTGACACAGTTCACAGAGTACCCTCTTTAAAAAAGATCAAAAAACATCGGATTTATTATAATTCGAAATGTTTCGCGCGCGCGCGGAATCAAATTACATGGGACCCTTTGATAGAAGTTCCCATCCCTTTATCAAAGGTTCCCGTACTTTCAATAAAGGTTCTCTTCCCTTCAACGAAGATTCCCGTACCTTTAATAAAGGTTCCCATCCCTCTATCGAAGGTTCCCATGTCTTTGATAAAGGTTCCCGTACCTTTATTGAAGGTTCCCATGCTTTTGATAAAGGTTCCCATCCCTTTATTGAAAGTTCCCATGCTTTTATTAAAGGTTCCCGTACCTTCGTTAAAGGTACTCAACCCATTATTCAAGGTTCCCATGATTTTTGGGATGAGCACTGTTAATTTTTGGGTGAGTATGTCAACAGACTTCTTTCATAATTCAATCGGTTTCATAGCTTGATAACAGAGAAATAAGGTAATAAGGTTTGAGTGTGGGATGCGCATATTTTTACTAAGGTTAAAACAAATCGGTTCGAGTGATAAACCTTAGTAAAAAAAATAGTTCAAAAATAACAACCTTATTACCTTATTATCAATAAAATAGATTTAAATTTTAAGAATAAATAAAGCCCAATTATGAAAGAGGTCTAACGAAATATGAAAGAAGTTTAATGTAATGGGATTATACGAGAATTGAAAAGTAAATAAAAAGCCGTGTAGTTAATAAACTACACGGCTTTAATATTCTTTATTTTAATTTTATTTTACTCGCTTATTATCATTCTTCTCGTAAGAGACTCACTGGTTGTCCTTAGCGTATATAAGTACATTCCCTGAGAAAGACCTGACACATCTAAATTAAATGAATGCGTACCTGCGGGTTGATTTCCCTGGTTCATTCCCATTACTATTCTTCCTGTTAAATCTGTCACTTCTAATGAAGCAGCGCCGACGGTTTTGGTATCATATTTTATAAGCGTTGTACGGTTTGCAGGATTTGGTTGATTCTGATAAAGCTTTACACCTTCTGTAGAGATGCTTTCATTAATTCCTGCGTCAAAAGTGCCTGTAACATAATAGTCAATGAGGTGTTCCTGAAAACCAAACCCTAACGCCCATGCGTAGGTAGGGATAAAGAACCCATCCCACCCGTTCCGATCTATGTTATATCTTGGTCCATTTGTTACCACCGACGACAAATTAAAGTCACCTTTAGAATAAGGAGGATAGAAACCAGCCCCGTTCGGTGCAACAGAAAGAAATGCGAAATCGTTTTCTGTGCTTGTGATTGTTTCTCCGTTTGAATAAGAATATCCAGGCTTAAAGGCAAATGCAGAAGCAACGAGCTTACCGGCAGGCACAGAGAAATTGTTAGTATTAATAACTTTAATATTCGGATTATTACTGCTGATAGATGCTGTGTCAGATACGGTGAGAAGAATTTTGAAAGTTTGCAAAGCGCCCGGACTTGTGTTGGGCATATTGGTACCTGTTGAATCGTATGGCATTAAAGCCATCTTAAGAGTATCCACACCGTAGTGCGCCACAGCGGGTCCAAAATAGGCCTTAACATGTATGTCGCTTGCAACGGCATTATCCCATAGATAAGCAATTAGTGTATCCACCACATCGGCTCCGGACTGCCTTTCGTAGAAAAAGTTTATTGCCAAGGAATCCACAGAGTACGGATTTGTGTTGTTCCAGCTATAACCCAGTATATTTTGCATGTCAGCGGAATTGGGATCTAAAACATTTCCTATTAAATGAATCCACGGATTCCCGCAAGTAACGTTACAAGCAAGAACGGATGAATCAGGAAAAAGGTATTCAGAATAGTTAGATGAACTATACCCATTAATCACCGCAATACTATCTTCAACAAACCAATAATCCAACCAATTTCCACTTACACTTGACGTCCTGGCATTATCAGCGGGACGATTGCAAGCAAATCTATGAGTAAGGGTCGAATGGAGTGATCCTTGCGATGCCTCCGGGATCAGTTGAAATTGCGCAGAAACCTGCGCAGTCATCCCAACAAGCACACTTACATATAGTGCAGCGGCTGACAACAACGTGTAAATCTTTTTCATTTGATATATGTTTTTTTGAGATTAATTTAAAAATTACAAAAATTCAATATAAAATCTGCGCATCTGCGGCTATTTTCCCTCATAGAATTCTTTTTATTTGGTTTAAGCTGTGCTTAGTTTCTATCGAGCACAATTGATCTGGCTAAAGACTGTTTTTCCGTTTGCAGTCTTATAAGGTAAAGACCGCTGGCAAGTGAAGAACCCTCTTTGCTATTGCCATCCCAATAGAGTGTGTGTTCACCCGGTGACAGCTTCTCATCAGTAAGAGTAGCAACTTCATGTCCTAAAGTATCATACACCTTTACTGACACCTGTTGAGTAGCAGGCGTATTAATTTTTATGTTTGTGATTTGGCTGAATGGATTGGGATAAGCAGCAGCAAGATAAACAGTATTAATGGCAGAAGGATTCTCAGCGACAGCAGTGGTAGTTTGCCCCAGGACGACTTCCTGGGCATTTAACACTTCTCCTCCTAAACCTGTACCGGAATTGTAATAACCTATAAAAGCGACAACCTTCATATTTGCAGCATTCCAGGCAGATGGTAACGTATGCGAATAGGTCTTGCTATAATGTTCGCCTGCACTGTTTGAAAAAGGGACTACGCCCGTAGTTCCCCAAATGGGGGCTAAGTTGATTCGTGTAACATTCTTATGGTAAAAAACATTTCCGGTGAGTGAAGTTGGAATTTCGCAGGGATAATTATAAAATTCACTCGATGAAACAGGAGAGTCACAACCGTGTCCTGCGTAATTACTCTGAGAATAAGTGTAATTTCCAATAACCTTATCTTCAACAAGCAAGCAGATAATCCTCATATCGCCCGAAGCGGTATCAACAAAATTTGCAGTAACAGTAATGTTGGCTAACCTTGTTGTAGAATCGTAGGATGAAACAATATCAATGCTAACCGGAGAAGATACATTAAGGCGTAGGGCGACAGCATCTTCAGCATAATTATGATTATTAGTATAAATACCGAACAATTGAGGGGTAGAAGAAGCTCCAATCAAAGAAGACCAATCAGCCCTGTCAACCATAACAGAAGGATAACCCGCGACGTGATATGAATTACTGAGCGCCATCGTAAAGTTATTTGCCATCGGTTCATAGTAAGGACTTGAACTGGTAGGACCATGGCAGGCAACTGCAATAACATTTGCAGGATACATCGTTCTGACCGCATCAATATTACTTATCATTTCGGGACAGTTACCACACCAGGCGCCCGTGAATTCTTCAATAAGCACTTTGCGTGGAGCCTGTGCCATTGCTTGTTGCATGCCTGAAGCAAGGAAGATAATTAGTATTATTCTTTTCATCCTGTTTAATTTGATTATTTATTCCCTTTGCAGGAAACTAAAAAAGGTCACTGGTTGACAAAAGTAAGGGCAGGTATTAATAACAACAAATGCTATTTTTGTCATTAACTGATACCATATTGTTATCAATTGATGATGACATTTTGTCAAAAAATTAAAATTGGGTTGGAGCGAGAGTGCCTGCCGAGTTACTCAATCACGGAATCTTCAGCTACATTTAATATTTGATAGTTGATAGTATCAAAAAGAAAAACTACTACATGACAATGAGATGCATTCCACCCGGTGCGTAAGGTCGTTGAATAGCCATTTGAAAATGTTGTTCCTGCATTTGTCGGAGATGATGTATTTATCTGCACACCGAAATTTCCGTTTAAAGAACCACGCATCACATGCCGCTGAACATAATCAGCAATATTCGGAATCGAATCAGCATCATCCAATTGCCATGTAACAATACTATCCTCCGTAAGAATAACATTAAGATTGTAATTATTGTTAAGCCGGGTCAGGAATTTTGTTTCCGAGAATGTTTGCAACTGCCGCGTTGACGAATTATAAATAGTATGAACTCTTATTTTTACTTGTGGCGTATTGTTTATAATGCCTGCAATTTCAGTATCCCAGTCTGTCGAAGTTTTTATCTCGTTGCCGGATAGATAATCAATGCGATTAACCATGCCGAGCGGGTTTGAGTAAAAATTGAAAAAAGTGTACCATGCTTCTCCGGCAGGTGTTTTGAAGTCATTTGCATAAGAACCGGCAGGTGCACCGGCAGGCGGAGTTGCAGGCGGGCATGGTTGAGCAAAATAATTTGCGTGAACTCCAATTACCACCAAATCATCCCCATAAGTTGGTAGAAGAGTATTATATATTATCCGTGCCGCAGCAGGACAATTTCCACAAAGGTGCCCCGTGTAATCTTCCAGCAGCACTCGGTAAACATTAGAAGTAGTGTCGGCTGGAAATGTGTAGTTAGTGTCTGTTGCGGCGTTTGATTGAAAATGATCTCCTTCAATCTTATCGCAACCAGTCCAAAGTATTATTAACAATTCAAGTGAAATAATACAACCGCCTGTTATTTTCATTGATATACGAGATTAAAAACTGCTGGTCATCGAAAGTGTAATACCATCTGAGGCAGGAACATTACGGCATACTCCACCAACACATAGAATCCCCGCCCGCTGCCGTCCATATCCTATGGTAATGCGATTGGTATTTTTTGTATAGCCTAGCTGACCTGTATAATAATGAATGCGCTGATCTGCTATATCATTCCCATAGTTATACTCATCAAAGGCGGCAACAAACCAATGGGGAACAAAGGTGAGTTCAGCCAGCAAAACTGCCCAACTTTGCTGATCTTCTTTGGTGTAAAGATTTTGTAATTCTGTCCTTAAATTTTTCTTCGAATTGATTTTCCAACTCAGCTCAGCAATGGCAATGTTGCTGTAAATGATTCCGTAGCCGGGAGTGCCTTGTATTACATCCTTATTGTAAATAACATAAGCATAGGTGAAGATGAGCTTAACCTTCTTGCTCAACTTTTTAGTAACCTCTGCATTAAAATCCTGAAAATATACTTCATTACCTATTTTAAAAGGATTTGAAGTATAGTCGCCGATGGTATCTGTTACTTGCTTATTAATAGAATTGATCACTGAGAAATTCAAAGTAATATCTGTTCCGTATTTACCACCAAACGGTGAGGCTGGTTTAAGATTGAAGAAAACTTCTCCCTGCATACCTTCTTCGCCTTCCGGCTGCGTTGCATAAGGATAAATATTTAATAAAAGATAAGTATGATCCTTGGTGAGAGCAGGAAGATAATTGATTAGGAGATTGGTAGTAACCGCTGCCCGGTCGCTGCGGAAGCTCATATTATCGAGACGATGGAAACCGAAATTAGCTCCGAATCCGGGTTCTGAATACGTGGCAGTGAAATAGGTTGCATACCCATTTTGATAAATATAATTATTATCGGCAGAAGGATCGTTCGCTTTCATCGCCTGTTCAGCATATATATCCCAACCGCCGCTGGTAAAATTTATTCTGACAGCACCGGCTCCTACATTTTGTGGAAGGATATAGGTCGGACTTTGGGCAACCTGATATTTGCTGACAAAGCTGCCACCAACAATCCAGTTGGTTGGTTTGTCAGCTCTTGCCTTAAATAATTGATTGATGTTAGCTTCTCCATCAATGCCCCGCACTATTCCCGAACCTTCTGTCCAAAAAGAACGCTCATTCCCTATTACTCCTTTTAGATAAACGCCCGGAGCGGGATTGTATTTAACGCGAATGCCATCCATCGAATTATCGTAACCAAGAGCGAAGCTTTGATATGTTCTGAAAACGAGTCCGCTGCCAAACTGTTCATAAAAATTTCCTGCTGTTACATCCAACCCATCCTTATTAAATCTAAGATAGCGGTAAGCGATACCGCTGCCTGTGTACCTGGGATCATAGCCAAGAAGGGGATCGAGGTAACTTTCATAACGAAGTCCTGCGGAGAAATCATTATTCTGATATATAAAGTTGACAAAGCTGTTCTCCAGCATCTTTTGAGGAACGGCAGGCTCTCCGATCAAAGAATCGGGACGGTAATATTGTGCATCCAACTCAAAGTTTCCGTGTAGGGTTCCCCCGGCTACGTTCTGTGCTGATGATCTTAAAGCAAAAAAGAAGAAGGAAGAAGCAATTAATGCACAATGCACAATGCACAATGCCGCATTATTAATTGTGAATTGTGAATCGCTCATTATTTAGAGGCAGGAACAGAATCATTCTTGGCAACTTTTTTTATCATTTCATAAAGCTCATCCTCATTGCCCGGAGCATAGCCTACATGCTGCCACACAACCTCTCCTTTGCCGTTAACTAAAAAAGTATGCGGGGGCATGTTCACGTCAAGCGCACGTTGAAAATCACCATTCGGATCAATATATGATTCATACAACCATCCACGACCGCTAACAAAAGGAGCTACACGAGTCATGGTGCGCGCATCGTCAACAGAGATTGCCACCACCTTCACACCGGTCTCCTTCTGCCAGGCAGCATAGTTTTCGTTAATGGCATTCAACTCTTCAACGCAGGGCTTGCACCAGGTAGCCCAGAAATCAATCACCATCAGTTTACCATTGTTGCTTAGCTTCCCGGTATTAAATGTTTCGCCCTTCATCGTTTTAATTTCAACGGAAGGTATTTTTTGTATATTTTGGTTAATAAAGCCAGTGCAGAAGAAAAAGCAAACCGTAAGAAGAATTGTTGTATATCGCACAGCGCGGGGATTAAATATTGAGTTGTGAAAATAGGAAAAAATTAGCGATTAGTAAAAACTCCCTTTCCTTGCCTTCATGTGAAGAAAACAATTACCTGTGCGTAATCATCGTTTTTTTTGCAGCAATCACTTCACCGCTATTATAAAGCGAATAAATATATATACCCGCTGGCATGTCAGAAACAGCAATTGTTACAACCCCCTGCTGATCTGTCAAGAATATTTCCTTTATAACAGAACCAAGCAGGTTGGTGATTATGAGCTCCGCATGTGCGGGGTTAGTTATGTTATATTTAATGATGGCTTCTCCGGCATTAGATTGAGAACCGAATAGATAGTTGCCGGAAGGAGGATTAAGATTATTAATTCCAGTAACGAAATCATAGGTAAACTCTTTTGAAACTTTATTATTCGCGTTAGAGGTATCCTGAAAAGTGTAGCTCACAATATCAGTCCCATTTATGCCATTTGGAGCAACATCTCCTACAAAAGATGTATTTGTGTCGCCGGGGAGAATAGTGACCTGTATCGGAGAAACTGAAATACTTGGGAGGTAACATTGAGAGCCCCAGCAAAAGGAAATATCATGACCTGATGCATTCGTAATGATTGATCTTATAACCTTTACAACAACAGGACCACTTCCGGTATTGACAATAGCTATATGTGCTGCAAGTGTTGTTGAGGGATCGCCGGTTACGGTTGATGATGTATTTAACGCAATTAGTTGTGCCTTCGCAGCAAAAGAAAACCCCACAAATGTTAATATAGTAAGTATTGTAATTAATTTTCTCATCCCACTTATTAGATTTATACTCTTACTACAAAGATATTCGCTGGCATCAATTGAAACAAATACCATTTTTGTCATTAAATGATAACATAAAAGTATCAGAAGCTACACCCCCTCCTCCCGCAATAAGCAGGGATTGTCCTGCGGCGAACCTCTCTGGCCTCATCCGCCCTTCGGGCACCTTCTCCATTTGGAGAAGGGAAGCGGTACGTAATCTTTTTGGAGAGGAGGGAATTATCGTATTAAAGCAACAGACCCGACCAACACTTTATTGGTAAAATGAGGGTTCTGAAATGTAATGCGGTACACATATACGCCGGCTTCGGCAATTTTCGTTCCGTCGTTGACTTGCCCATACCA
This sequence comes from Bacteroidota bacterium, assembly GCA_003151745.1. Classification (GTDB taxonomy): domain Bacteria; phylum Bacteroidota; class Bacteroidia; order AKYH767-A; family 2013-40CM-41-45; genus PALSA-967. The sequence continues at coordinate 3,815 of PLYJ01000110.1, read as the reverse complement.
AGGATAGGAGGTGTTGATGGTTTCAAATATCTTCTCACCCCAGCGGTTATATATTTCCATCGTATATATAAGCGGCAGCGACTGGAGCGCGTCGGTGCCTTGCGGGCAAAAGAAATCGTTTATACCATCCCCATTAGGTGTGAATGCATTGGGGATATAGAAATAATATTCATCGTGTATTTCAAGCCTATAAGTTATGCTGTCCATACATCCGTTGGAATTAGTTACTACAAGAGTAATGATGTAAATGCCGGGCGATTTATATATATGAACAGGGTTATGATCGGTGCTGGTGGCGCTGTCGCCAAAATTCCAAAACCAGGGCGCTATATCCCCTGATGACAGATCAGTAAAATGCACTGTTGGTGTCAGTATAGATATATCGGAAGGGCTATAGGTAAAATTGGCAAGCGGAGGCGGAAGAACGGTAACCGTAACCTGACCCGTTGCGGGATTGGTGTGGCAGGAGTCAGTGGCCGATACCGTATATATTGTTGTTACGACCGGCGACACGTTAGCGCAATTATTATTTCCCCCTCCGTTATCCCATGAATAGAAATAAGGGCCGCCATTTCCGTTTGCGGCAGTAGCGCATATCGTTACAAGTTGCCCCGGGCAAATAGTAGTGTCACCTACAGTAGTGACAGTAACAGGCGGATAAACCTGCATGACTATTTGGTTTGAAGTATCCGTGGGAGGAACAGGGCAAGGAGCATTGGATGTCATGATTACCGTTATAATATCTCCTGTTTTTAAGGAATTTGAAGAAAAAGTTTTACTGTTTGTTCCTGCATTGCTGCCATTTAGCTGCCATTGAAAAGTCGGATCAGTACCACCGTTTCCGTTAGTGGTATCGGCGGTGAAAGTAACATTGCTTCCGGGACAAATAATTCCTGATGGATCTGCTGTTATGGTGACATTCGGCACTACAATTGGATTAACAACCATAACGATCACATTTGATGTGTCAACATTAGACCCGCATACTATACCGGAAGCAGTAAGCACTACCTTTATTGAATCCCCATTATTTAAAGTAGTTGATGAGAACGTAGTTTGATTTCCTCCAACAGGAACGGAATTGACGAACCACTGATAAGTTGGTGTGACACCTGGGTTTACGGAAATCGCTGCGAAGGTGACGTTAACACCCGCGCAAATTGGACCGGCGGGAGGAATAGTTATTGAAGGGATCATGCCGGGATTGACAGTAATTGGGAGAATGCTATCAAAAATACAACCGCTTGTCGGGCTTGTCCATTGCAGCGTAATATTGTAGTTACCCGCATTGGCATAAGTGACATTAACATTCTGCTGACTATTCTGAACAGCGGGCGTTCCGCCAGGCAATAACCAATAATAACTCACTGGCGGCCCTGCACCAAGTCCTGATATTGCTACAGAATTTCCTGCACAGGCAGGATTTGGGTTGATGATGAAGCCGGGGTTGTCATTTGGAAATACAGTAACTGTAGCAGTAGTTTGCGCAGAATCATTTGCGTTCACACCTCCGCATGTATTTGCAGTAACGGTATAAGTCGTAGTTGCTACAGGATTTACAGTTACTGTTTGCCCAACCAGGCCTCCTGGATACCATGTATAGGTTACAGGTGGAACATCCCATGATGCAGTGGCTGAAAGATTTACATTTGAACCCAAACAAACGGTGGTATCGTGCGAAACCACTTCAATAATTCTTCCCGTCACTGTCATCTGCCAGGTGGTATCTGCATTAACACAGGAAAATCCGCATCCAACACCCGGTTGAACACACCTGTAAAAAGTCATAATCATTGGAATAGTATAAGCTGAACATTGAGGCGGTGGAAGACATGCCTGGAAATCAGGAAAGCAACTTAAGTTTTGCAAAATGCATAATCCGGGTAAGGCTATTGTGCATGTATGGTATGTGTCTGGTCCCGTACTTGGGCTTCGACAAGCACCCCACGTAAGATCCCATCCTGCCTGGTTCAGATTACAACTTCCTAAAGCACGATAGTTAAAAGAATAGGTTATGGCAGTAACAGTACATGCAGCCGGAACACTGACATTTAACTGATAAGTGCATCCGTTTAGAAATTTTTGCCCCGGAGGACATTGATTACCATATCCTGATCCTGTGATAGACGCCTTAGGAAGTGTGCTTATAGCAGTTACAAAAGGGTCAATAATGAGGGGGTAACTTCTTTTTGAGTTATTCATCCATGCTATCGGTATATATAAATCGTAAACGCCGTTGGTAGTTACGCGATAGTTAAGATTGATGGCATTGTCATGGTCATTGTTTTCATCATAAGCCGCAGGCGCCCCGATGTAAAAATAACCTTCTCCATCAGGACTGTTAATGAATAAAGTGCCTTCATAATAATTATTGGCTCCGTTAAGGGACGGATCTGACGGGCCTGAGATGTTTTCACTGTGCGTATAATCATATATAAAGCCTTGCGGGACTTTCATGTTATCACGAATCACCAGCCATCCGTCACCCAATTGCAAGGGTTTATTTAAACGATAAAAGCTTTCTATATTTCCATTTCCAACGCGGATTTCAAGATCAATGCCCGGATAGAAATTATGCACCAGTATTCCATCATCACCGGCACTGTAATCCGACCAGTTTGGCTCACCTAAGCTTGTAACAGTACCGTCCTCATGCTGTACAAAAATATTTACATCTTTGTTAAACTGAAGCTCCTCTCCCGCATTCGATATAGCTGTGTATTTTTCGGGAATGTTTATCGTTGTCGGAGCATATTGATGTTTTGCAGTATAAACTCCGGGCTGTTTTGAAGGTTTTATCCGCTTATCAATAGTTTGAAAGACTCCGTTTTCATCACGGTAATTCAAGTGACTGAAAGAACTCTGAGCATAAAATTCTTTTCCTTTACTTCCCTTTTTTACAAAATAGCGGTGCGTTTCATCCCTCTTTTGAAGTAGTTCTATGCAATCCTGACAAGGAGCATTAAAAGGCAACACGCCATATTCAGGATGCGATTTATATTCCTTTCCCGTTAACGAATCAATCTCCAGGGTTATCATTTTCTTAGCCTCAGTAAACGTTGTGAAATTAAATCCATTGCCTGTCTGGCTTACTGAGCTATCTCCGACCACAGGTATGGAGTCCGTATTCCATCGGACCTGACCATAGCTATGAGAAATAAAAAAAATAACCATTACTGAAAAAGCTACAATTTTTTTCATGTGATTGTGATTACCTCATTATAGATTTATACTATTCAAAGGTAATGATTCATATTAATAATAAGAAATACTATTTTTATCATCAGGCAATAACAAATAAGTATCAAGCCTCACCCCAAACTCCCGCAATAAGCGGGATTGTCCTTTGGCGAACCTCTCTGGCCTCATCCGCCCTTCGGGCACCTTCTCCACTTGGAGAAGGGAAGCGGTCCATAATCTTTTTGGAGAGGGAGCAAACAGTGCCTATATATTATCACTTGCCTTTGTAGGGAGTATTTCTTGAGGATTTACCGTATGCAGGACATCCCTTTGCCGTCTTACAAGAAACAATACATCCGATACTTGCAAAAATGCCTATAACCACCAAGAGCTTTTTCATTAATGTCGAGGAATTAAAAATATTAAATTTATACTGATGTTATTTTTGTTATTAAATGATAACTTAAAGATATTAGATGCCTCACCCCCAACTCCTTTCACAAGAAAGAGGGGGCAAGAACATCCCCCTTTATGCCCCCTTCAAGGGAGCAATGCCAATTTTGCCCCTATATATTCCATTTGTTAAACCTCACCCCTACCCCTCTCCTTGAGGCTACTGTGTACCCACATCTTTA
>PLYJ01000080.1 GCA_003151745.1 Bacteroidota bacterium | reverse complement strand
CTTGTAAAATTTGATGCCAATGGCAACCGTCTTTGGGGTACTTATTACAATGGGTGGGATGGAGAAGCGTGGTCTAATTTTGCAGGTATTGCCACCGATGTTTCTGGAAATGTGTATCTGACAGGATTCACCGCCGACACATCTAACGTTGCTTCTGGCGGATTTCAGAATATCCTGGGAGGAGAAATAGATGCATTTCTTGTAAAATTTGCTGCCAATGGAAATCGCCTCTGGGCTACATATTATGGGGGCTCACTCACTGATGGTGGCTTGAGCATAGCCACCGATGCTGCAAGAAATGTTTGGCTGGCAGGATCAACTACTAGTGCCAACAACATCGCCTCTGGAGGGTTTCAGGATACATACACAGGCGGTGGTAACAACGGCACTGTACCATTCCTTGCGAACTTTGATTCCAGCGGCAAGCGCCATTGCGCCACTTATTATGGAGAAATGGGAGCGAAAAATGATAGGGTTGGCCTTGCTTTGGATAAGGCCGGCCACGTGTACTTGTCTGCAACTGTCGATGTAACGGACACTTCCATGGTTGGTCCGGGCGGCTTTCAGCCTAATGAGGGCGGTGCCCATGATGTAATCCTGGCAAAATTTACGACTTGCACCGTACCTAATGATAATTTACAATCATCTGACACCTCTCTCTGTGTCAATGAATGTATTAATTTTACTGATCATACTTCAAATGCCACTTCATGGAAATGGAGCTTCCTTGGTGGCACTCCTTCATCAAGCACAGATCAAAATCCTCAGAGTATCTGCTATTATACAACAGGTAATTATGATGTTAAGCTTATTACTTCAAATAGCTACGGTGGTGACACGCTTAGTTTTTCCAGTTTTATCAAAGTATTTGTGGCCCCAATAACGCCTACTATAACACACCATAACGATACGCTCTTTTGTAGTACCGATCCTTCATATACTTCTTATCAATGGTATGATAGCACAACTCTTATTCCGGGCGCTACGGATACTTTCCTCGTTGTTACTCACGGCGGCAATTACAATGTGGCGGTAACAAATGAATTTGGCTGCAAGATTTCAGTTGGTATTACTATCGCCAACAATGTAGGCATTAATGAGATTTCTATTAACAATTTCATTTCTCTTTCTCCTAATCCGGCTTCTGATCAACTCCTTATATACACCTCTTCCCGTATAACTGGGAAAGCAATAATTTCTATAATAAATGTGCTTGGTCAGGAAGTACTCTCTCTATACTCCCTCTCCCTTGGAGAGGGGCGGGGTGAGGCTGTCAACATTAAAAACATTCCCTCAGGTATGTATTTTCTGCAAATGAAAACAGAAAATGCTATTGATATCAAAAGATTTGTGAAGGAATAAAAGACTTTAGCATGATGTTTCTGCTAAGGCTCTTTGCCGAACGGAAGCAACAACTTGATTTATTTTGATAATGAAAAAATTATTTATCATATATATTATTACACCCTATATATTCCTTACTACTTCTTCTGCGCAGATAGGACAGTGGACATGGTTGCATGGTAGTTCAACACCTGGTCAGTCAGGAAACTTCGGTACTAAAGGTGTTCCAAATGCTTCAAATGAACCTCCCGCTCTTTATGAGGTCTGTGAATGGACTGATCTTAATGGCAATTTTTGGATGTATGGGGGGGCTGATGAATCTTACTTAACGCATAATGACTTATGGGAATATAATCCAATCACTAATATGTGGATATGGATGAATGGTACAAATACACCAGGTGATCCCGGTAACTATGGTGTGCGTGGTGTTCCATCTGCATCAAACCGACCACCGTGCCGTGGATGGGGCGCAGCATCATGGGTTGATCTGAATGGGAACCTTTGGATGTTTGGCGGCCGTGGGATGGGTTTGAATGGTTATAATGATCTTTGGATGTATAACATTAGCAATAATATATGGACATGGGTTGCTGGTTCAAATACAGCCGGTAACTCAGGAAGCTACGGTACGCAAGGTGTTCCTAATATTACTAATAATCCGCCTTCACGTTGTGAGGCGGCGGCTCGTTGGATTAATAATAACGGTGATCTCTGGCTTTGGGGCGGGACAACTTCTGCGTTAGGAGCGGCTTTAAATGACTTATGGCGTTATAATATTGCAACTAATACCTGGACTTGGATGAAGGGGTCAAACACAACCGGTCAGCTTGGAACTTATGGCATTATGGGTACTGAGAATGCTGCAAACACGCCGGGGAACAGGTGGGTTCATTGCAGTTGGAAAGATAACAGTGGGAATTTTTGGTTGTTCGGTGGATTCGTTGACGGCACTACTCCTCAAAACGATTTGTGGCGTTATAATCCGGTTTCGAATAACTGGACTTGGATGAATGGAAGCAGCAACTCCAATACACCGGGTGTTTACGGAACGAAGTGTGTTACTAATGCTACCAATAGTCCTGGAGGACGTTATGAAAGCCGTAGCGCTTGGGTTGATAATAACGGCAACTTATGGATGTTTGGCGGCATCATTGCGTCAATATCCGGTACGATGAATGATCTGTGGATGTATTGTGTCGGTTCGAACCAGTGGACTTGGGAAAGCGGAGATAATATTTCAAGTCCGGTTGGGAACTGGGGAGTGAAGG
>PLYJ01000095.1 GCA_003151745.1 Bacteroidota bacterium | reverse complement strand
AAATTTAAACAGTTTCTTAATCATATCAAACTACCCAAACATACACAACTTTTAGCATTTTAGCCCGGCTAAATTGGCATTTTGGGAGGTTAAATAAGTTTGATCCATATTGGGGCTTTGGATTTGGTTACAGATCAGGAACATATTCTTTCAGTTCAAGTGATCCTTTTGTAACAAATAGTGATTATGGGAGCACTTTTTTCCCACTTGGATTTGAATTAACAATAGGCGCGAGATACTACTTAACTGATATGGTTGCCTTGTATATGGAAACCGGCGTTGCCAAGTCTGTAGTTCAGTTTGGCATCAGTTGTAAGTTGAGAAAAGCGGCACCTTCTGTTAAAAATATGTAAGGTTCCTTATCCCTTATTGCTTATTTATTACCTCGAATTCCCGGTCACAAATCAACCCTCCCCCGTCAATTAAAAAATGACGTATTATTTTTATTTTTCAATAAAATTCTTACATTTGCGTCCCGAAAAAAATCAACATATATTCACTAACCATTTAAAAATTCTAACCAATTTAAAATTTTAATGATTACAACCGAGGAAATTACAAATACTGCAACGGAAGTTCAAAAGGAAGAAACGCCAAAACCTACCAGAATGGAGCCGTTTAGCTGGGAAACAGCAACTGACGACAGCTATTCAAAGGATGAACGCGCAAAATTAGAGGCATTATACGACAAGACTTTGAACATCATTGCCGATCATGCTGTGGTGGATGGAACAGTGGTTGCCATGACAGGCAAGGACGTTGTAGTGAACATCGGTTTTAAATCAGACGGATTGGTTCCCCTTACGGAATTTCGCCACATGCCTGATTTAAAAGTGGGCGATAAGGTAGAAGTATATGTAGAAACACAGGAAGATAAGGATGGACAGTTAATACTTTCCCATAAAACAGCACGCGCCCTCAAGTCATGGGAACGTGTTAATAACGCTTTGGAAACACAGGAAACTGTGAATGGTTTGGTGAAGTGTCGCACTAAAGGAGGATTGATTGTTGACGTTTTTGGCATTGAAGCCTTCCTACCCGGTTCACAGATTGATGTGAAGCCTATCCGTGATTACGATGTATTTGTGGATAAGACAATGGAATTTAAAGTTATTAAGATCAACCAGGAATTTAAGAACGTGGTTGTATCACATAAAATAATGATCGAGGCAGAACTTGAACAACAGAAGGCTGAGATCATGAAGAAATTGGAGAAGGGACAAGTGCTGGAAGGAACGGTGAAGAATATCACTACTTACGGCGTGTTCATGGATCTTGGAGGAATAGACGGATTGCTGCATATTACAGATATGGCATGGGGTCGCATTGGGCATCCGGAAGAAATGGTGAAGCTCGATGAGAAGATAAATGTTGTTATTCTCGATTTTGATGATGAGAAAAAGAGAATTGCTCTCGGCTTGAAACAGCTTACACCGCATCCGTGGTCTAAGCTTGACGAAAACGTGAAGGTCGGAGATAAAATAAAAGGCAAAGTAATTGTGATTGCTGATTATGGTGCATTCGTCGAGATACAACCCGGTATTGAAGGGCTTCTTCATGTGTCTGAAATGTCATGGTCACAACATTTACGCAGTCCGCAGGAATTTTTGAAAGTAGGAGATGAAATTGAAGCGGTTATCCTCACGCTTGATCGTGAAGAACGCAAGATTTCTCTCGGCATGAAGCAGTTGAAACCCGATCCATGGATTAACGCTGGAGAAAAATATCCTGTCGGCAGCAAGCATAAAGCAATTGTAAGAAACTTCCAGAACTTCGGAGTGTTTGTTGAATTGGAAGAAGGTGTTGACGGCATGATTCATATCAGCGATTTATCATGGAGCAAAAAGATTAAGCATCCAAGCGACTTCTGCAAAGTTGGAGATTCGATGGAAGTTATCGTGTTGGAAATTGATCCTCAAAACCGTAGATTAAGCTTGGGTCATAAGCAGCTTGAAGAGAATCCATGGGATGCTTTTGAACCTGTATTTACTGTTGGTTCTGTGCACGAAGGCACCATCATTAAGTTAAATGATAAGGGAGCTATCATTGCTTTACAATATGGTTTGGAAGGTTTTGCTCATAACCGTCAACTGATGAAAGAAGACGGCAAAACATATCTTAAGCAGGAAGAAAAGGCTTCTTTCCAGGTGCTTGAATTCAATAAGGATACGCAACGGATACTTCTATCCCACTCACGCATAAATGAGAATAAATCATCCGGGAAGAAAACGGAAGAAGCAGGGCGTAAAAGAGGTGGCAGAAGCGAAGGCGATGATTCAGTAAAGAAAGTGAAGGAGTCTATTGAGAAGACAACGCTCGGAGACATCGGCGCTTTATCTGATCTGAAGAGCCAGATGGAAACAACAGCAAAGAAATCGGCTAAGAAAGCAAAGCCGGAAGCTGAAGCCAGCCCGGAGATAGATTCCAATTCAAGCGGGACAGAACCGGAAAATAAAGCCGAAGAAAAACCAAATGATGAAGGACAATAAATTGAATCCCCCGATACATCGGGGGATTTTTTTTGATCTTTGCGCAGCGAATCAGTCTCGCAGCCACAGGGTTTGACAACAGGGAATATGAAGGAGAGATTATTACTTAACAGCCGCCATTTTGAAATCACGATTCAGCGCCTTTGTTATCAGTTGATCGAGAACCACAATGATTTTTCTAACACGGTAATTGTAGGGTTGCAGCCACGCGGTATTTTTCTCGCCAATCGAATTCAAAAAAATCTCCAGGATATCATCGGCGTAAAGCAAATTCTTTGCGGTAGCCTGGACACTACTTTCTTTCGCGATGATTTTCGCAGGCGCGATGAGATGATTATACCGAGTGAGACGCAAATTGAATTTATTGTAGAAGATAAAAATGTGATCCTGATAGATGATGTGCTATATACTGGCAGAACGATTCGTGCAGGCATGGATGCATTGATGGCTTTCGGCAGACCAAAGAAAATAGAATTGGTGGTGCTCATTGACAGAAGGTATAGCCGCCACGTTCCCATAGAACCAAATTACGTCGGGAAGATTGTGGATACCATCGCATCAGAAAAAGTGATCGTAGAGTGGAAGGAAACAGAAGGAGCAGATAAAGTTATGTTGGCAGAAAGAGAAAAATAAAGAACCGGATGTGAGATTTGAGACGTGAGATAATATAGCTCCGTCTCAAATCTCAAATCTCAAATCTTATTCAATGGAAGGAAAGTTAAGCGTAAAAAATCTAACAGGAATCCAAGACCTCACGGTTGATGACATCAATCTTATTTTCACTACGGCAGATACTTTCAAAGATGTCATTAACCGGCCGATTAAAAAAGTTCCTTCTCTTCGTGATGTGACTATTGCCAATTTATTCTTTGAGAACTCCACTCGCACGCGTTTGTCTTTTGAGCTTGCACAGAAAAGATTGTCGGCTGATGTCATCAGCTTTTCTGCATCATCATCTTCTGTAAGCAAGGGTGAGACATTGATAGATACTGTAAACAACATCCTCGCCATGAAGGTGGATATGATTGTGATGCGCCATCCCAATGCCGGAGCGGCTTTATTTCTTTCTCAAAATGTAAAAGCGCAAATTATCAATGCGGGTGATGGAGCACATGAGCATCCCACGCAGGCATTGCTGGATGCCTATTCTATTCGGGAAAAGCTGGGCAAAGTAAAAGGTAAGCGTGTAGTGATCGTCGGAGATATACTTCATTCGCGTGTTGCACTTTCCAACATTTTCTGTTTGCAAAAGCTTGGAGCGGAAGTAATGGTATGTGGTCCTACTACGTTAATCCCAAAATATATAAACGCATTGGGAGTAAGGGTAGAGCACGACCTTCGTAAGGCACTTGAATGGTGCGACATTGCGAATATGCTGCGTATCCAGTTGGAAAGACAGGACATAAAGTATTTCCCTTCCCTGCGCGAGTACACCATGATGTATGGCATAAATAAAGCATTGCTCAATTCGCTAAAGAAAAGGATAACCATCATGCATCCGGGTCCTGTTAACAGGGGAGTGGAAATAACCAGCGATGTCGCCGATTCTGACCAAAGCATTATTCTTGACCAGGTGGAAAACGGTGTTGCTATTCGCATGGCTGTGATGTACCTGCTTGCAGGGCAGAAAGGCTGATTAAAGTTATTCAACATACTTTGTGTATAATTTACCACATATTTGCAGAGTAATGAATTAATTTCCGTAACTTTGGATTATTATTAAAAGCACCTTATGAATATAACGATAGAAAAAAACGAAAAATACAATGTAATCAAAGTTAATGAGGAGAAACTAACCAGTGCAATTGCACCTGACCTCAAAGCGCAGATATTGTTTCTGCATACCCAGGATTATAAATCCACTATTATAGACATGAGTAATGTTCAGTATTGCGATTCTTCGGGTCTTAGCGCTATTCTCGTAGGCAATCGCCTGTGCAGGGAAGCCAACCTGAGCTTTATTCTTGCCGGGGTGCAGGATCATGTGCGTAAGCTCATTACAATCTCTCAATTGGACAATGTACTTTCTTCTACACCAACATTGAGGGAGGCAATAGATTTTATTTTTATGGAAGAGGTTGAAAAGCAGGTCAACAAGGAACGATAATTGCATATTACTAATTTTTAAATTATATTGAAATGAAAAAATTATTACTTTCTCTTACCATCTCTTTTGTTTTCGGGTTAAATGGATTGCTTGCACAATGCACTCCCAATACTACTATTACAAACCCCGGAACGTATCCTGATAGTGCCACAGGACTTCCTCACGCTATTGTTGGTCAGGCATATTCAACAGTAATACAAATCAGGGTTCTTACAGATACCACTATTTCGGGTAACCATGCAACAGTTGATTCGGTTATACTGAACAGTGTTACCGGTTTACCAACCGGATTTACGTATGCAACTAATCCATCTTCAGGCCATTTCCCGGGCGGATCGAACGCCTGTGTATTGTTAACAGGCGCTGCTCCGACGGCAGGTATGGAGGGCTCACATCCGCTCACTATTAATATTACAGCGTATGGCCACATTTCCGGTTTTCCTGCATCGCTCCCTTACACTGTTATCTATTATAACATACACATCGACGCGGCTAATGGGATATTTAATCTTGCTGTTTCTAAATTTGACTTGTCACAGAATTTCCCGGATCCTGCTACTAATCTTACTACTATTTATTACAACGTTCCGGCTGCTTCATTGCTGGATTTCAGAATGTACAACTTATTAGGAAAGATTGTTTACCAGAAATCAATTTTTGCTGAGAGGGGCACGGGAAGCATTGCTCTGGATGCGAAGGATTTTGCTCCTGGCATATACATGTACAATTTAAGCAATGGCAAAGCCACGCTCACCAGGCGCATGGTGATGGCTAACAATTAAATGAAAATTATCTACGAATACGAACCTTTACGAAGATACGAATCAGGAGCTATTTGTAATTCGTATATTCGTGCTTTTCGTAATTAGTAGATACAGTGAATTTTGAGATAACGATTCTCGGCAGCAGCTCTGCAACTCCTATATATCAACGCCACCCTTCCGCTCAGGTACTCAACATACATGAGCGTTTTTTTTTGGTTGATTGCGGAGAGGGGACGCAGATGCAGCTGAACCGTTACAAGATCAAGTTCGCTCGCATTCACCATATTTTTATAAGCCACCTGCACGGAGATCATTACTTCGGGCTTATGGGCTTGCTTTCATCCATGCACCTGCAAGGCAGGACAGATGGGATGCATCTTTATTGCCCCAAGGCGTTGAAAGAAATAATTGATATACAACTCAGGCATTCCGACACGGTGCTACGCTATGAATTGGTATATCATTATACGGATGCTGTATCTTCGAAAATTATTTTTGAAGATGATGATATTAGCGTGGAGACTATCATTCTCAATCATCGTATAGCATGCACAGGATTTTTGTTTCGGGAGAAACCTAAGAAGCGAAAGCTCATTCGTGAAAAGTTGGCGCAATACAATGTGCCGAGAGAACAATATAATTCGATAAAATCAGGAAAGGATTTTGTAAATGATAAAGGCATTGTTATTCCGAATGAACAACTGACAGGAGATCCCAAGCCGCCATGTTCGTATGCATATTGCAGCGATACGATGTATGATGAACGTATTCTTTCCATCATCAGGGGAGTTGATTTATTATATCATGAATCAACGTTCCTCGAAGAGAAGGCAGAGCGAGCGAAAGAAACATTTCATACCACTGCTAAGCAAGCCGGTATCATGGCTCGCAAAGCGGAGGTGAAACGTCTTATCATAGGGCATTTTTCGTCGCGTTACAAAGACCTCTATCCCCTTTTGGAAGAAGCAAAGCTTGAGTTTGAGAATACGACTCTTGCAATTGAAGGCGATAAATTTGTTATTGAATAATTTTCTAAGATGATTCTGATCGCTGATAGCGGTTCCACCAAAACAGACTGGCGCCTGGTAAGTAATGATAGGAAGATAACCCAATTACGAACGGATGGACTCAGTCCGTATCATCTTTCCAAAGAAGAGATTGCTGCTATTATTAACGATGAATTCAAGGAGAATAAAAATACGCCGGAGGTAAAAGAAATTTTTTTCTACGGAACCGGATGTTCTAATGAGGAGAAGCGTGGTGTAGTCTCCGAAGCGCTACAACACACATTTGCCAAAGCAACCATTCATGTGGATCATGATCTGATTGCCGCCGCAAGGGCTCTGTGTGGAAAGGAGCCGGGCATAGCTGCCATTCTCGGCACCGGTTCAAACTCCTGCTTGTATAACGGAGAAAAAATTGTTGCTCATGTTCCCTCGCTTGGTTATTTGTTGGGCGATGAAGGAAGTGGAGTGGATATAGGAAGAAGATTTCTTAAGTATTTGCTATATGATGAACTCCCTCCGGATCTAAAGAACATAGTTTTGGAAAAACATAAAATAACCATAGAGGAAGTATTGGAAAACATTTATCGCAAACCTCAGGCAAATAAGTATATATCCTCTTTTAGTACGATCGTCCATAAAAATATCATACACCCTTTTCTCATTAAGCTTGTTTACAGTTGTTTTGAAGATTTTTTCAATCATCACATCTGTAAATACGACGGACATAAAAAGTTGCCGCTTCATGCAGTTGGCTCCATCGCTTATTTTTATTCTGACATTCTTAAAGCGGTGGCTGCGGATAAAGGTATTGCCGTGGGGCGTATTCTACAAACTCCTATTGCAGGACTTACTTTGTATCACGTTGGGGATTTAACATAACCCAGTACAAACAAAAAATCCTGATTCGTCATTTGACGAATCAGGATTTAGGACATTATTGTTTAAAGAATTAAGCTTCCTTATTTTTCTTCTTTTGCTCCTGGATTGCGAATCGTAATGCCTGGGCAGCTTTTTTAATTTCCTGGAGGGCTTTACGGGCGCGCGCTCCTGCTAAAGCGTTTCCTTTTTCTGAAAATTTAGTCATGTCTTCTTCCATGGAAGCGATCAGATCTTTGAGTTGTTGATATTCTTTCATAGTTTTAAAAATTTAGTTGATTAATGAATTGGTTGATTTTGTAATGATAACCCCGATGCATCGGGAGGTTCTAAGTGATTAAAGGTGGAGCAAATGTCGAAATTTAGTGCAATATAGCAACTATTTCTTTAAAAAAGATCATTTTAGCTTTATTCAATATTTCGCAATTCCCTGCGTGCTGCCTTCGTTTTCATGTCTTCTCGTTTGTCGAAAAGCTTTTTTCCGCGTGCTATAGAAATGTCAATTTTTGCATACCCCCGCTCATTAAAATAAAGTTGAATCGGGATAATCGTTAACCCCTTTTCTCTCAACTTCGATTGTATTTTCCGCAATTCACTTTTCTGTACCAGCAGCTTTCTCATCCGCTTCGGTTCATGGTTGTTGTATGACCCTTGCTTATATTCTGAAACATGCATATTTTTAATCCACAATTCCCCGTTTGTGAGAATGCAAAACGCATCGCTCAGCGTTGCTTTGCCTTCGCGAATGGATTTAACCTCCGTCCCTGTAAGCATGATGCCGGCAGAATACTTAGTGAGCAGGTGATATTCAAAACCTGCCTTTTTATTTTTGATAATGATCTTCTGTGTAAGCATTACGAGAGCAAAGAACAACTTTATTTTTCACTTCTCACTATAAGAACAGGAATTGAAACTCTGTGCCGCACAGCATCAACAGTTGTTCCAAGCAAAAGATCTTTCAATGCGCGGTGTCCGTGCGCTCCCATTACCAGCAAATTGGCTCCATACTCTTTAACAATAACCGGAATTGAACGCTTGGGATTGCCAAAGCCAAGCTTTGATGAACACTTATAACCCATTTCCGTAATAGAATCTATATATTTATTAAGGTTTGTTTTGTCGAATCCTGTTTCAAAATCAGCAATATCGCTGCCAAGCACAATGGCGCCCGCTGATTCAACAATATGAACTAAAAGATATTCAGCTTCTTTTCCTCCCTGCGATAAAGCGCTGTTGATGGTTTGATTGTCCATGTTGGAGAAATCAATGGTAATGGCAATCTTTTTGTATCGCTTTACTTCAGTTTTATGAAGCTCTTCAATTTCAGAAATAGGATGAGGAAGTTTTGACTTAAACAATTGTTTTTTATTTATCAGAGGCTTAAAGGTAATGTAAAGCAGTAAAACTGCAGCGCCGACAGCAATGGGTACAGCAGTGAGCCAAACGACCGTGGAATTTGGTCCGTTTAACCATTCTCCAATCTGATCATAAACAAGCTTCGCATTTAGCGCAACTATAATAAGTGCGCAAAGCCAGGCAAGCAGCTTAACATATCCTGGTATTACAAACTCTTTCATCGTAGATTTATCACTTACGAAATGAATGAGCGGTATGGTAGCAAACCCAAGTTGCAGACTCAATATAACCTGGCTGAGGACTAAAAGACTGTCTGTAGCGTTATCACCGAAATATATAATTGTGATTAAAGCGGGAATGATGGCAAGCATCCGGGTAATCAATCTCCTGATCCATGGCTGAATGCGCAGATTCAAATAGCCTTCCATGACAATTTGTCCCGCTAATGTCCCGGTTATCGTGGAGCTTTGTCCTGCACAAATAAGCGCAATGGCAAACAGTGTAGGGGCAAGTTTGCTTCCCAACATAGGGGCAAGAAGTTTATGGGCATCCTCGATTCTTGCAACCCCAAACATGCCATGCGAAAAGAACGTGGAAGCAGCCAGCACTAATATTGCCACGTTCACAAAGAATGCAAGATTTAAAGCAATAGCTGAATCATATATATTAAAGCGGATAGCCCTTCGAATTTCTTTGGGGGTTCTTTCAAATTTTCTTGTCTGCACTAAAGATGAATGAAGGTAAAGATTGTGAGGCATCACAGTGGCGCCGATTATCCCGATTGCAATGTAAAGTGATGTGGATCCGCCGGGAAAAGTTTGTACAGGTAATAGAGGAATAAATCCTTTCACTATTCCTCCTATTTCAGGCTTTGCAAAAATCATTTCAGCGATAAATGCCATACCCATAACAGAAATGAGACCAAATATGAATGCTTCAATTTTTCTGATTCCGAAATTAATCAGGAACAGAAGAAGCAATGTGTCAAGCACCGTGATGCATACACCCACCAGTAAGGAAACCTGCGGGAAAAGAAGATGTATACCGATGGCCATACCAAGCACTTCTGCAAGATCGCAGGAAGCAATGGCAACCTCGGCAAGGAGGTAGAGAGAAATATTAACAGGCTTTGAAAATGCTTCACGAGAGGCCTGTGCAAGATCACGCCCGCGGACAATGCCAAATCGTGCGCTTAAGCTTTGCATCAGCAGAGCGATAAGGTTGCTCATCATCAGCACCCATATCAATGCATAGCCATATTGACTTCCGCCTGCAATATCTGTTGCCCAGTTGCCGGGGTCCATATAGCCGACACTTATGAGATAAGCAGGGCCTATAAATGAAAAAAATCTTTTCCATTTATTTTTATGACCGGCAGTTTCTATCGTGGCATGGGCTTCGGAAAAAGAAGCAGAAGTTGATTTGGTATTTTTCATTATTAGGCGCTTCGCTTTATACCTTCTCCACCAACAACCTGTCGCATACCGCATGGCTCAAAGTTTCTGACAAGTGTTTACCGTAACTCACAATCATTGTATTGTCAAACGGCTCAACCGTTTTTATTTTCATCTTCAAACCCAACCGAAGTTCACGGCTATTTAAAAATTTCAGAAACTCAACAGAAGTATTTATTACCGCAGCAAGTTTTATCGTGTCGCCTGTTTTACATTCACTCAATTTGCTATATTCCTTCCAAAGCATTTTTCCATTCTTATCAGGTATGGGCGAACCATGCGGGTCTAATTTCGGATAACCGAGCAACTCATCCATCTTCTCAAAAAATACAGGAGACTGAATATGTTCAATCTGTTCTGCTATTTCATGCACATCCTCCCATCCAAATCCCATCTTATCAACGAGAAACATTTCTGTAAGTCTATGTTTGCGGATAACGACGCCTGCCTCCTTTTTCCCTTTTTCAGTAAGCCGCAGCGGCTTATAGCTTTCATAATAAACCAATTTTTTCTCTGCCAGTTTTTTCATCATACTGGTAACGGTAGGCATTTTTATTCCCAATTGCTTGGAAAGGTCGTTCACATTTACCTCTCCCGATTTGGCAGACAAGTTAAATAATGCCTTCAGGTAATTTTCTTCCGTCAATGAATTCATGTGGCAAATATATAAATTCAATCCACATGCCACAAAACTTTTAAGGTAATAATTTAAAATATATTTGTTAGTCTAATCTAACTTTATAGTTTTGCACCATTAATTTTAATCCTCCATGTCCGTGACTGTTAAAAATAACAAGCATTTTAAACACCTTTTCTCTTTAATGATGCTTCTTACAATTCACTTGTCTGCACAAAATCGCATCATTAACGGAACGGTAAAAGATTCAGAAACCAAGCAAGCCCTTTATTCCTGTAGTGTCTTTCTTCTTAATAAAACAACAGGAACAAGCACCGATGAGAAAGGAATATTTACATTAAGTATTTCACAAGACGTGAAAGATGCAAAGCTGATTGTTTCTTATCTCGGTTATAAAACAGATACTATTTTGATTAATGCAACTAAAAGCGATTATTTAATTCTTTTAAAATCAGCACAGGGAGCATTGAATGAAGTAGTTGTTACGGGTGTTTCAAAAGCTACGCTGATAAGGGAAAACCCGCTTGCCATGCAAAGCATCTCTGCCAAACAAATTGAACAGACTACGGAAGATAATGTGATAGATGCGATTGCTAAAAACGCTCCCGGCTTTGAAGCGGTTAAAACAGGCCCTAATGTTTCCAAGCCCTTCATCAATGGATTAGGTTATAACCGCGTGCTGACTTTATTTGACGGGATGCGGGTTGAAACGCAGCAATGGGGAGACGAACACGGAGTGCCTGTTGATGACTACGCTATTGAAAAAGCAGAAGTAATAAAAGGTCCCGCAAGTTTGATGTATGGCTCAGATGCAATCGCAGGTGTGCTCAGTCTGTTTCCTCCTATTCCGCATGATACTGATAAAGTAATTCACGGAAGAATATTATCTGAATATCAGGCGAACAACGGCTTGATAGGAAACGGCTTGCGGCTTTCATACTCCAATGTGCATTGGTCATGGGCTTTGCGGAGTTCTGAAAGGATAGCAAGAAATTATAGCGACCCGATAGACGGAAGCGTATATAATACCGGTTTTAAAATGGCAAATGCTTCTTTGTTTATGGGATATACAGGCGATAAAGGGTATTCGCATCTCAATGCAACTTTCTATGATAACCGTCAGGGAATTCCTGACGGCAGCAGGGATTCCCTGACACGAAAATTCACTTATCAGGTGTATGAAACCGAAGGTGAAAATACTCTCCAACCTTTAGTTGATAATATAAAGAACAGACCTGTCGTGCCTGATAATGTACTTAATTCATACAGCATAAGCCCTTTGTCACAACGCATTCAGGATTATAGATTATATACTGATAATCTCTATAATTTCGGTGAAAGCGACCTAAAAGTTTTCGTTGGTGCAGAGCAAAACATTCGCAGAGAATTTGACCATCCTATTGACCCGCAACAAGCTGGGCTGTATGTTCGATTGAATACACTGAATTATGGTTTACGTTATAATGCACCTTCTTTTCACAACATAGAACCATCCTTTGGCGTGAACGGAATGTATCAAACAAATTCAAATCAAGCTGCCACCGATTTTCCGATTCCTGATTATAACCTGTTTGATGTCGGCACTTATGGTTACGCCAAATGGAAACATAATAAATGGACTATTGCAGGCGGCATTCGTTATGACCATCGCAATGATAATGGTGATGAAATGTATATAAAACCAAATCCTGTTACAGGATTTTTCGAACAAGTGCCTTTAAGCGATACCGCAAATGCAATTAAACAATTCAGAGCATTCAAATTAAATTTTCAAGGTCTTTCAGGAAGCATCGGCATCACGTATCGGCTAAGTGATAATTTAAGTTTTAAAGCTAATGTGGCAAGAGGTTATCGCTCACCGAACATTACTGAAATCGCCTCCAATGGATTAGACCCCGGAGCGCATATAGTCTATGAGGGTAACCTGAACTTCGTGCCGGAGTTCAGCTTGCAGGAGGATATGGGTATAGACGGCGAATTCAAAGACCTGTCTTTCGGCATCAGTGCCTTCAATAACTTTATTCAAAATTATATTTATGAAGCGCAGGAGGTGGACAAAAATGGCAATCCTGTTGTCGTTGTCCCTGGCAACAAAACCTTTCAATACCAACAATCGAATGCACAACTTTATGGAATAAACGCCACGCTGAATATATATCCCCGAAACATAAAGGGCTTTCGCTTCAACAATGCTTTTTCTCTTGTATATGGATTTAGTCTTAACCCTCAATTTGTGAATGCAGGTGTAGATGGAGAATATCTGCCCTTCATTCCACCTGCAAGACTCTTAAGCAGCATAAGCTATGATATTCCCATTAAGGTGAAAATAGCACATCTCATTACTTTAAAAGCAGAAGCTGATGATAACCTAGCGCAAAACCGCTATCTGGGTTTATATAAAACCGAAACACCCACTGCCGGTTATATATTAATTAATACATCCCTTCATACAGATATAAATTACACAAGAAAGCATATCATGCAGCTTGAGTTATCCGTTAATAATCTTTTCAATACTGTCTATCAATCGCATCTAAGCAGGTTGCAATATTTTGAATACTATACTCAATCACCCAACGGGCATCTTGGAATATATAATATGGGAAGAAACATTTGCGTGAGAGTTAGAGTGCCATTTTAAGTCCAATGAAAATTCTGTGACATCAATTTAAACGATTCTCAAGATAGCGATGAAAGTTGCCTGGTAATGATAATAATAAATTCATCTTTTATCTTTGTTTAAAATCTAAATTTGCTCACATGAAGATTCTTCTTGTTGAAGACGAACCCAAGGTGGCTGCTTTCATCCGGAAGGGATTGGAAGAACAGGGGCATGAAGTGGATCATGCTTATGACGGGAAGTTTGGATTGAAGCTTGCGCTTGAAAAGGATTTCGACCTGCTTATCCTTGATGTGATTCTTCCGCAGATTAATGGCATTGATGTATGTAGGGAAATACGAAAGCATAACCAGGAAGTTCCAATCCTTATGCTTACTGCTCTGGGAACAACAGATGATAAGGTGACCGGGCTTGATGCAGGTGCAGATGATTATTTAGTTAAACCTTTTCAGTTCAAAGAGCTTATTGCAAGGATTAAGGCGCTGTCAAGAAGGAGGCAACGGGTGCATGAGGAAAAGATTTACAGGGTTGCTGATCTTATAGTCGATGTAAATGCAAAAACAGTAATTCGAGATAATATATCAATAAAGCTGACGGCACGCGAATTTGCATTGCTGGAGCTGTTTCTTCGTAATAAGGGAAGGGTTCTTAGCCGCATTGATATTGCTGAAGCACTTTGGGATCAGCAGTTTGATACAGGGAGCAATGTGATTGATGTATATGTGAATTATCTCCGGAATAAAATTGATAAAAACTTTTCTCCTAAGCTCATTCACACCATGATTGGCATGGGATACGTTTTAAAGGAAGAAGAATAACAGATGACTATTCGCAATCGCCTCACCCTTCAGTTTACTACGCTTGTGGGAATCATCCTTTTGGCAGTGCTTCTCTCCATCTACTTAGTTACAGAGGTTATTACACGGAAAGGATTTTATGAACGACTGAAGGAGCGTGCTGATATTACTGCCCAAAACTTTCTTGAACAGGATGAACTTCCCACGAGCAGCTATTCACTCGTGCATCAAAAATTTCTAAAAGGTCTTGCAGGAGAGATCATCCTTCTGTTTGATTCAACTAATCACAGGCAATTCGTTGATTCAACGGATCACAGGCAATTTGTTGCAGGTAATTTGGGTATTTCATTTTCAAAAGAATTGCTTGACAGGGTGAGAAATGAAAGAGTTGTTTATGGCGCTCAGAAGCCCAACCAGTTTGTCGGAATCTATTATGAAGACAACCAGGGCAACTTTGTAATTTTTGCAGCGGCGCCGGATGATATAGGAAACGGGAGGCTTCAGGATTTAATACGGCTGATGATTATTTCATATATCATTGCTCTTGTAATTATCTATTTCTCAGGAAGATTTTTCTCCCGAAAGGCGTTGGAGTCAATTCCCAAAGTGGTTCAGCAAGTAAACAAGATTACTGCATCTAACCTGCATCTGCGCCTGGACGAGGGAAAGAATAAAGATGAGATCAGGGAACTTGCCTGCACGTTTAATAATATGTTGACCCGCCTTGAGTCATCGTTTGAAATGCAAAAAACTTTTGTGAGCAATGCTTCACATGAATTGCGAACGCCGCTCACTTCCATCATCGGTGAGCTGGAAGTATTTTTAAGCAAGGAAAGAACACCTGAACAATACAGAGAAGCGATGCAATCTGTGTTAAATGATGCGCATCAGATGAATGAACTCACTTCGGGCTTGCTCGATATTGCACAGATAGATTTTAACCGTTCTGAAATTAAGCTCGAAGACATCAGGTTGGATGAATTGCTTGTGGAGATTGAAAAGGAAGTTTCTGCACAACATCCGCAATCAAAGATATTACTCAACTATGCTGATCTGCCGGAAGATGCTTCCAAGCTGATTGTGAAAGGTAATAAGCAGCTACTTTCCATTGCGCTGTCCAATCTCTTTCATAATGGAATTAAATTTTCAAATAATAATCCCGTCAACTGCAATCTGCGTTATATAAACGATCACATTGAAGTCCGCATCATTGACAAAGGCATTGGTATTCCGGAAGAGGAAATAAATAAAGTGTTCCAGCCTTTTTACCGTTCGCAGGGAGCACGTAATTTTTCAGGACATGGAGTAGGGTTATCCTTAGTAGAAAAAATTCTCCAGCTTCATCAGATAAAAATCACCATTCAATCCGCTATAGGAAAAGGTACGGAAGTGTTGCTGGTTTTTAATCCAGATTAGATTGTTGTTAAGTAAAAAAACAGAACGCGGATTGTTATGATTGATGATGATTCACATAGATGAAATCATAAAAAATCTTAACCATCATAAGAATCAGCGTTCCATTTTTGAAAAATTATTAATCCTTTAAATGAAGCGCTGCTTTCACTTCTGCATAATTGCTCCAATCTACGTTTGGATGAGCCATCCTCGCAGTAGATGAAATAATGACCACTCTGACGGTTGCAGGAGGAGTGGGCGTTGTGTTAACATCTATGTCAGAGCATTGGAGAGATACGTATCCAACGCTATACCCATAAGTTGTTACACTTTTGCCGTTTACATCAGGCAAAATCCACCATTCCACGCCATTATACAGTGCAAATACTTGTACACTTCCTGTGTTTACTATATCCTGTGTTATGTCTGCGTCAACAAGGGTATCAGTATATGTATAAGTGCCGGAATTATATGCCCAATTTACATTAATGGGAAGTGTTCCTGTTATATTGGCATTTGTTCCATCAGCACCTGCAGGTCCTTGTGGCCCCTGCAGACCGGTTGCGCCGTCTTTAGCGCATCCGCCAAACAATGCAATTGCCGAAAGCGCAACTGCTGCTAAATAAATTTTACTTTTCATGTTAATATATATTTTAGTTATTTGCCTTACTCTGTTTTAGGATTTTCAGGTTGCTCCTATATGGTTTTATAGTTTTTCAATCGGGGATGTAAAAATAGCCATAAAAATAAAAGCAAGTCAATTGTAGCGTGTTCTACTCTTTCACAAACCGGCCAGTCCATCTTTCCTTTGCGCCAATTAACTGAACAAAATAAATTCCTGAGGGAAGCGATGAAACATCCAAAGTAGTTTCTTGTTTTAGGTTTCTTGTTTCTTGTTGTTCGCTTTGAACTGTCTGCCCGAGAACATTCAATATCTCAGTGTGCGAAACCGTAAACTGTAAACCGTAAACCGTAAACGCCTTCTCCACGGGATTGGGAGAAAGAGAAATTAAATTTCCTGATGAATAATCTTTAATGCCCGCTCCGCATGAACCGTCCTCAAGTCGAAGGACGATATTAATGCCAACTGCTATTTTACAACCATTATTGCCTGTTACCTGAACATTATAATTACTGCATGAATCAGCGACATAAAAGATATTTGTTGCACCCGGAATCATCATGGTGTCCTCATACCATTGATATGAAACATAAGAAGAATCGGTGCTGCAAAACAATGTATCGTGCGATTGTGTAATAGTAGGAGTTGGAGGAGATGGATTTACAGTAATAAAATTGTTCATTGAGAGGGTATCGCTGCCGTTGGCATTGGTTGCTATGAGCGTAACGTTGAATGAGTCGGAAGCAAAATAACATATATATTTGGGATTCTGACTTGTGCTTGATGAAGGAGTGCCTCCCTGAAAACTCCATTGCCAGCTTGTAGGATTATTGGTGCTGAGATCAGTAAAGTTTATGCAATCGTATGCACAGAGAATTGTATCGCCTGATTTGAACTTAGCAAGTATTGCCGTGGCGCAAACAGGAACACAATTTGTATCTGGATTAAATACCCATAAATCAGACACAGGTAAGAAACCTGCTTTTGCTCCGCCAAATACATAAAACTTGTTATCATTTCCCCACCATGCTACAGCGCCATGACGGGGCGGCGACATATTTAAAGGGGATGCTAATCCTAATGTTCCATAATTGCCTGTTTGGTTTAGTACATTACTACCGCCTATCCAGTTCCATTTCACCTGCAGCGGATCAAAACCCCACAGATCATTTAAAACGTTCGAACCATATACGTCAGGAGTCCCACCGAATAACCAAAACCTGCCACAATTATCAGTTACAGATGATCTTTGTTCAAAACGATAATATGGTTCGTTAGCTATATCAAATGCACAATTAGATTGATAATTACCTGAATCATTAATTACATTAGTACCATTCATTCACTGTTAAGTCAAATTTCCATACGTCACTAAAGATGAGACTAGGATAATAAAATCCTCCCATTAGCCAGAAACTACCTTGCGTATCCTTCCATTTAGTGTAGCTCCGGCGTGCTCCTGGATCATTAACTGTATCTGGTACTCCTTCTATACCATAACTTATTTGGGCATCAATGAAAGCAGATCCCTTCATCCATGTCCATTCATTTGTACCGATATCATATTTGCATAAATCATTTAGGTTACCTCCGTAACCATTATCATCCTCTCCATATCCTCCAAATAACCATAAGTTATTCGATGAATCTGTCCAGGCAGAACAGGTTTCCCATCTTGCACCTGGAGTATTTAAAGGGCTTGGTATTCCTTGGGTGCCATGAACACCACTACGATTGATAGTATCGCCTTTCATCCAAGTCCATTGGTTGAGGCCAATATTATACTTCCATAAATCATTAGTACAGCCAGCGCCTCCAAACAACCAAAATGTACCAGAAGTATCAATCTATGAAGCAACAGCCAATTGTCTATTCCCAGGAGTATTCGCAAAATTAGCAATACCTTGAATTCCATAAACTGGTGGTTGATTCTGGAGTCCATTACCCTTTACCCATGTCCATTCATTTGTAACGGGGTTATATTTCCAAAGATCTGCATATCCAAGAGTGCCTCCATAAACCCAAAAGTTGCCTTGCTTGTCTTTCCATTCACATGGTTCATACATTCCCGGAGGATAATTGTTTACTGATGGGACTCCTTGTGTTCCAAATATTCCGGGAGAATAATATTGTTGTGGGCCACTTATCCAAGTCCATGTTCCGCCTTGGCTAAATGCAGAACCAAAAACAAATAATAAAAACCCTAAAACAAGTAGAAATACTTTATTCACGTTCAATCGGTTTTTGCTGACTAAAACAAAGGTAAGTTATTTAATGTTTTATTACCCTTAAAAGTAATTTCTTTAGAAATACTTAAACACAACAGAAGTGAAAGCAGTTGTAAAAGGTGAGCAACAGATCAAAAAAGGAAGGTAACATTATAAAAAGGGAAGGTGCAATTTATAAAAGGGAGGGTAACATTAATAAAAGGGAAGGTATAATTTATAAAAAGGAAGGTAATATCACAAAAAGGGAAGGTAACATTTGTAAAAAGGGAAGGTAACATTTGTAAAAAGGAAGGGAATATTTATAAAAAGGAGGGAACAATTTGTAAAAAGGAAAGTAACATTGCAAAAAGGGAAGGTAACATTGATGAAAGGGAAGGTAACATTAGTAAAAGGGAAGGTATAATTTATAATTGTTCCTTCCTTTTTTGAGTTGTTTAGTGCGAAAACATCGTTTTTTATATTAAAAAGGCATATTGTACCCAGCCGCTGCCTTGTTTTGCTCCTAAATCAAGGAAATTAAAATAAATGGCAATTGCTTTGATTGCTTAATGACTTCTTATAAAACCTGAACAAAAAAATCCCCAAATAATCTTGGCTTTTAATCCCATTTTAATGTTTCTCTAATATGCTTCTAATGAGGTGATATTAGTTTTGCACCCTTAATTGGAATCTTCTATAGGAACAATCGGAGTGAAGTTATTGGTTTGTATTGGTTTGATTTGAGCCCCGATAGTAATCGGGGTTCTTTTTAGGTAAACATTTTATAACACCGGAATAATGAGAAGTTGTTAAAAATTCGAATGATTAGGATTCAAAGGGGAGAAAAATTGTCACTAATAGGCCAATGGCATACATTTTTTCTTCCATACAATTTTAAAAGGTTTTAAGAAGTACCATTGTTTTAAAGTTTAAAATATGTCAGAAATTGCAATTAAAGTGAAAAGTATCATCATTGATAAACTCGGTGTTGATGCAAAAGAAGTAACCCCACAAGCAGACTTTACCAATGACCTCAACGCTGATTCGCTTGATGTCGCCGAGGTATTTGTCGAGTTTGAAAAAGCATTCAACATTACCATTCCCGATGAGCAGGTTGAGAAGATATCTACCGTTGGAAAGGTCATTGAGTATATTGAAAAAAACGTTAATTGATGTGTCTCACACGTGGGAGATGCAGATTAGATAATTTGGGATTAATACCGGGAAATTTCTCTTTTTAATCCCGTTTTAATGGTTCTCTAATTTGCTTCTAATGATGCCATATTATGTTTGCACGCTTAATAGAGCATCTTCTAATGTGTAAGTTCAGTGCAGGTATTAATTTTGTTTTGTGTTGGTTTAAACCGGGAGTTCCGAGTGGGTGGAACTCCTGTTTTTTTTCGAAAAACTATTTCACTATATATAAACCTGCTTCCTCAATAATATAACATTTCTAATGCGGTTCAATAACAGAGAACATTTAAAAAAAATCAGGATTATTGGTTTGCTGTTATTATTATTTCAATCAGAAGTAACGATAGCTCAATTACCCAGCCAGGATACGCTGAATTTAACACGGGAAAAAGCGGAACAACTTTTTATTGAGAACAACTTGCAAATATTAGCCCAGAAATATAATGTGGATGCTACCCAGGCGCTTATTATCCAGGCAAAACTCTATCCTAATCCGAATATTATATATGGGAATAATATTTACAATAATGTTACCAATCAATGGTTTCCAACATCTTTTTCAGGCAGCAGTAGTGACAATCAAATTCAAGTCAACCAGTTGATTATACTGTCAAGGAAAATCCACAAACAAGTAAAGATGGCAGAAACGAACTACAAGCTTGAGGAAGACACCTTGGAAAACCTGCTGGTGACTTTAAAATTTGCGTTGCGCAGTAGCTTCTATAATATTTATTACCTGCAGCAAACAGCAAAAGTATATAATGAGGAGATTCATGCCCTGAAAGTGATCGTGGCTGCTTATAACGAGGTGCAGGGTAAAGGGTATGTGTCAGAGGCTGAAATTGTGCAAATTCAGGCGCAGTTGTATTCTTTACAGAATGAATACCAATCTTTGATTGATAATATCAATGACCAGGAAAGCCAGCTAAGACTGTTAGTTAAGGTATCTCCGGCCACGTATATAAAACCCGAAGTGAACCCGGAAATTGTCAAAGCTGATCCTTTTGCATATAGTTACATGACCCTATTGGATTCAGCATACACAAACCGTTCAGACCTTATGATTGCGAAAGATAACCTGCTATTAAGCCAACAGACTTATACATACCAGAAAGCGCTGGCTGTTCCGGATATTACGGTGGGTCCAATAACTTTTTTTACCCAATCATCCAATTATATTCCTGATGAAACATTTTATGCATTTGGATTTTCAATACCGATATTTAACCGCAACCAGGGGAATATTAAAAACGCTAGAATACTTATTGATTACAATAATACTCAAGTGGATCTTACGCAAAAAACCCTGGAAGACCAGGTAACCCGCGGATTGCAAAAAGCTATAGATGCCGATAAATTATATAAAGGAATAGACCTCACCTTCGCAGCCAATTTTGATACACTGGCAAGCGAGATGATGAAGAATTATATGAAAAGAAATGTTAACCTCCTCACCTTTCTCACCTTCTACGATTCTTATAAACAAAATATAGTGCAGTTAAATACCATTTCGTTTAATAAGGTGAACGCATTGGAAAATATAAATTTCCTTACTGACAGTGACTTCTTTAACAATTAGAATGATGCAATTTAAAAAAATCGGAATATTCAGCATGCTGTTTGTTTTATTTCACTCAGAAATAACTCATGCGCAATTGCCGGGTATAGATACGGTGAGATTAACACTACCCGATGCGGAGCAACTGTTTATACAAAAGAATCTTGCAATACTGGCGCAAAAGTATAGTGTGGACGCTACCAAGGCGCTTATTATTCAGGCGAAGCTCTATCCGAATCCTAATTTCGCTTTTGGGAACAATATATACAATAGTGTTACCAAACAATGGTTTCCTACTTCCTTTACACCGGGCATGAGCGACTGGAATTTTCAAATCAGCCAGTTGATTGTACTGTCACGGAAAATCCACAAACAAGTAAAGATTGCAGAAACGAACTATAAGCTTGCGGAAGACAACTTGTCAGACTTGCTGCGGACATTAAAATTTGCGTTGCGAAGCACTTACTTTAATATTTATTACCTGCAGCAAACTGCAAGAGTTTATGATGAGGAGATTCATGCTCTGCAAGTGATCGTTGATGCTTATAAGCAGGTGCAGGGCAAAGGTTATGTGTCAGAGGCGGAGATTGTGCAGGTTCAGGCGCAGCTTTATTCTTTGCAGAACGAGTACCAAACGTTGATTGATAATATCAATGACCAGCAAAGTCAGTTAAGGTTGCTATTGCAAAGCCCTCCTAATGCTTATTTAAAACCTTTGCTGGACACATCAATTGTCAAAACCGATCCTCTTGCCTATAGTTTCAAAGCCTTAATGGATTCAGCATACACAAACCGCACAGACTTTATGATCGCCAAAGACAACCTGCTGCTAAGCCGGCAGTACCATACTTTGCAGAAAGCGCTGGCTGTGCCGGATCTTAATGTGAGTCTCAACTTTGATGAGTCATCCGAATATGTTCATAATGATTATATGTATTTTTTGGGAATTGATTTACCTGTATTTAACCGCAACCAGGGGAATATAAAAAATGCCAGAATACTTATTGATTATAATAATACTCAATTGCAGCTTACTAAAGAAACCCTGGAAGAACAGGTAACCAGGGGCTTGCAAAAAGCAATAGATGCGGATAAGCTATATAAAGGAATAGACCCTGTCTTCGCAGGCAATTTTGACAGACTGGCAAGCGAGATGATGAAGAACTATATGAAAAGAAATGTTAACCTCCTCACCTTTCTCACCTTCTATGATTCATATAAACAAAATATAGTGCAGTTTAATACAATTTCGTATAATAAGGTGAACGCATTGGAAAACATGAATTTTCTGACGGGCACTAACTTCTTTAACAAGTAAATAATACCGGAGTAAATGGCTATTAAAATTATTGATCAAATGAAAAAATTAACTTTCGCTATTAGCATGGCATCATTGTTAGCATCTGCAGCATTGTTTCTGCAAGGTTGTGGAGAAAATAAAAAAGGCCCGGAAGAAAAAGTAAAATATGTGATACCGGATTCTTTGTTGCGCACATTGGTAATTGATACAGTAAGAAAATGTCCGCTGGTAAATGCCATAAAGCTAACCGGAATGGTGGACTTCAACCAGGATAAGCAGGTAAACATCTTTTCGTTAGTAAGCGGTAACGTACAGGATATAAAAGTTCAACTGGGAGATTATGTAACTGCAGGGCAAGTGCTGGCTGTTGTAAAAAGCAGTGAGATGGCGGGTTATAGCAATAGTTTAGTGGTTGCTGAAACAAATGTTACTGCTACAAAAAAACAATTGGAGGCAAGCAATGACCTGTACAAAAGCGGTCTTGCTTCAATTCTGGATGTTACCACTGCACAAGTCAATTATGATCAGGCAGTATCACAGTTGGAAACTGCAAAGAGAATACTGAAAATAAACGGCAATAGTATAAATGGCGATTATATTATCAAATCACCGATCAGTGGTTTTATTGTGCAAAAGAACGTTACAAACAATACTTCAGTCCGTGCCGATAATGGAACTAACCTTTTTACAATATCTGATCTTAAAGAGGTGTGGGTACAGGCTAATGTATATGAAGCGAACGTTGAAAAGGTACACATTGGCGATAATGTTGAGGTAAGGATTTTATCTGCACCCGATAGTGTTTTTAAAGGGAAAGTGGATAAAATACTCAATGTGCTCGATCCAATCAGTAAAGTTATTAAAGTGCGAGTGGTTTTACAAAACCCTGATTATATTTTAAAGCCTCAAATGTATGCCAGTGTAATGGTTTCAAATTCCGGCGGCACGGAGTCGCTTTGTGTTCCCAGCAAATCGCTGGTTTACGAAAATAGCCGGTATTATGTGCTTATGTATCACGGCAAGGGCGATGCAGATATAACACCCGTTGAGGTATTGAATACATTGGGGGATATAACGTATCTCAGTTCAGGTGTGCATGAAGGCGATAGAATTGTAGCATCAATAGCGCTACAGATCTATAGTGAATTAAATAATTAATCAATCACTTACCAATCAATGACTAAGTTTTTAAAATCCATAGTAGCGTTTTCGCTAAGAAACAAGTATTTTATATTGTTTGCTGCAGGTGCCCTGATTGTAAGCGGCATCATCGTTTTTAAGCAGATGCCCATTGAAGCGTTTCCTGACGTTACTAATACCGAAATTGATGTCATTACCCAATGGCCCGGCAGAAGCGCTGAAGAGGTTGAAAAATATATATCAATTCCGGTAGAAATTGCACTGAACCCTGTTCAGCAAAAAATAAGTCTCCGCTCTACCAGCATTTTCGGCTTATCGTATGTAAAAGTCATCTTTGAGGATGATGTAAAGGATCCGCAGGCAAGGATACAGGTGATGAGCCTTATAGCCAATGCCACTCTTCCGCCTGGCATAACTCCTGTTCTTCAACCACCAACAGGTCCTACCGGAGAAATTTTCCGTTATA
This sequence comes from Bacteroidota bacterium, assembly GCA_003151745.1. Lineage (GTDB taxonomy): Bacteria > Bacteroidota > Bacteroidia > AKYH767-A > 2013-40CM-41-45 > PALSA-967. Next base: position 33,647 of record PLYJ01000095.1, on the reverse strand, counting down.
CTATAAAAAGCACTTTTCGCGATGTGAGAGAATTAAAAAGCATTCAAGATTGGGTGATAGATCGTAAGCTAAGAGGAGTGCCCGGTGTGGGCGATCTTAACGCCTTTGGCGGAAAAACAAAAATTTATGAAATAAAAGTAAATCCCGGCAAGCTGACATCCTTAGGTCTTACTCCGTTGGATGTGTTTACTGCCGTTCAAAATACCAATATTAATATTGGCGGAGATATAATCATTGAGAACGATGAAGCTTATGCCGTTCGGGGAATTGGACTCATCAATGACGTGAACGAAATAAAAAATATTATTATTCAGAATAACAATGGCGTACCGCTGCTGGTGAAAGACGTAGCGACTGTTGAAATATCCAATGTACCCCGCCTTGGCTGGATAACAAGAAGTGATGCTTTTAAGGATTCGACAGGCAAGCGAACCATTCACGACGAGGATGATGTAGTTGAATGCATCGTTGTTATGCGTAAAGGTGAAAATCCGTCGGAAGTGGTGGCAAGGGTGGAAAAAGAAATTGATAAGCTCAACAGGGATGTTTTGCCTGCTGATACGAAAATTGTTCCCTATTACGATCGCGCCGATCTTATTTCTTTTGCTACAAATACAGTGTTGCATAATCTAATAGAAGGAATACTATTGGTTATTGTGCTCGTATCCTTGTTTTTGTTCGATTGGCGAACTTCACTGATAGTGGCAATTATTATTCCAATATCAATGTTGTTCGCATTTATATGCCTGCGACTGATGGGCATGTCGGCAAATCTTTTATCACTGGGTGCTGTGGATTTTGGTATCATTCTCGATGGCACAATAGTAATGGTGGAGGGATTATTTGTGATACTGGATCACAAGTCTAATGAGGTGGGTATAGAACGATATAATAATATGTCCAAGCTGGGGTTGATTAAGAATGCCTGCGCCCAAATAGGGAAAAGACCTTTTTACCTTAATGTAATCATCATTACCGCATTGCTGCCCATCTTCGCTTTCCAAAAGGTAGAAGGGAAAATGTTTTCCCCGCTGGCATATACATTGGGCTTTGCATTGTTGGGTTCTCTCATCACAACACTTATGCTTGTACCCGTGCTTATTTCAATGCTGCTCAATAAAAATGTGAAGGAAAGGCATAATCCTTTTACACACTTTCTTAACAAAATTATGCTTGGTGGTTTTGTCGCTTCCTTCAAGCAAAAGAAAATTGTTTTAATCTCCTATGCTGTTATCGTGGTAGCCGGTTTATATTCTTTCAAATTTCTTGGGTCTGAGTTTCTCCCGCAATTAAATGAGGGTGCTCTCTGGATACGTGTTCAACTGCCATATAGCGCATCCATGGAAAAAGGAGTGGATGTGACCAAGCGGACGCGGGATATATTGATGACTTTTCCCCAGGTGACTTGTGTGGTTACACAAACAGGCCGGCCTGATGATGGAACGGATGTTACCGGGTTTTATAATGAGGAACTTGATGTACTTATGTCGCCTGAGTCCGATTGGAATCCCAAAATATCTAAAGAGGAATTGGTAGAGCAAATGAATAAAAAACTTTCTGCTATACCCGGTGTAAATCTCAACTTTTCTCAACCCATCATGGATAATGTTGAGGAGGCTGTATCAGGTGTAAAAGGTTCCTTGGTTGTAAAAATATATGGAGACTCATTGCCATATATGGAGCAAAAGTTGAATGATGTATATAATGTAATGAAAGATGTTCCGGGTGTTGAGGACCTTGGCATAATGCATAATATTGGTCAACCTGAAATTGATATAAACCTTAGCCAGGAAAAAATGGCGCTCTATGGCGTGACAACAGCCAACGCCAATGCAGTAGTGGCAATGGCTATTGGCGGACAGGTAGCTTCAACTCTTTATGAAGGGATTGAAACTTATGACATAAGGGTACGCTTGCCTGAAGAGTATCGCAAGACGCAAGAGGATATAGGAAATTTATTGGTGCCTACCCAGAACGGTGCTAAAGTGCCGATCAAAGCAATAGCGAGTATTAGCAGGAAAACAGGAGCATGTTTAATTTTCAGGGATGAGAATCAACGATATGCAGCGCTTAAATTTTCAGCTCGTGGTCGCGATATGGGTAGTACTGTTGCCGAAGCACAAAAAAAAGTGAATGAAAAAGTTTCTTTAAAAAGAGGCTACAGCATGGCGTGGCAAGGAGATTTTGAGAACAAGGAACGGGCACAGAAACGGTTGGCAGGGGTTATACCTATTAGTTTAGTGCTCATATTCCTTTTATTGGTAAGTATGTTTAGCAACTTTAAGGACGCCGGATTGGTGTTCTTTAATGTACCATTTGCCATTGTAGGAGGAATTGCTGCTCTATATATTACCGGTACTAATTTTAGCATTTCGGCAGGAATTGGTTTCATTGCATTATGCGGCATTTGTATCCAGGATGGGATAATACTTATTACGATGTTCAAGGAAAACTTAAGTCACATGAACAGGAAAGGAGGGAAGGAAGACTTTTTATATAACCTGGAAATAATGGAAACCCATAATAATGAAGAGAAAGAAAATAAAGGAGCATTATATAATGCCATAAAATTAGGAGTAAATGCGAGGATCAGACCTGTACTGATGACTGCGTTAATGGCAGCTATAGGCTTATTACCGGCTGCGCTTTCTCACGGCATTGGTTCAGAAAGTTCCAGGCCTCTTGCGCGGGTTGTAATTGGCGGTATTCTTTGTGCAATGATGTGTTCATTATGGATTTTCCCTCTCTTTTTTCACTGGGCATATAGAAAATATGATAATAGACATAATGACCAATCGGGAGAAGAATCAGTGAAACAAGACTAATTAGTCTATCCTTTTTAATCCCCCATGTGCGGGATTATTTTGTTCCAAACAGAATCCCATTTATTTTTAATTTGCACCCTTACAAGGTGAGTTTTCTACAATGGCTGATTGGCACTCAACTTGGAGATATAACACTTCAGTTCTCATTAGAAGAATAAAATTCTTTCCTGATTTCATTAATACATAAATACAAATTATTACATAACAGCCAAATTTGGTTTGGAATAATATACTTTTGCGAATAATTAGTCAAATCATTCAAACCAATCCAATGAACAAGTTTTTAAGAGGCATAATAGGGTTTTCGTTAAAGAACAAGTATTTTATATTGTTTGCTGCAGGCGCGCTGATTGTATCCGGGATTATTGTTTTTAAGAGCATGCCTATTGAAGCGTTTCCGGATGTTACCAATACGGAAATAGATGTCATTACCCAATGGCCCGGCAGAAGCGCTGAAGAGGTAGAAAAATTCATCACCATTCCGATAGAAATTGCGTTGAATCCTGTTCAGAAGAAACTAAGTCTCCGCTCTACCAGCATATTTGGCTTATCGTATGTAAAAGTCATTTTTGAAGATCAGGTAAAAGATCCTGAAGCAAGGCAGCAGGTGATGAGCCTTATTGGTAATGCTACTCTTCCACCTAATATTACTCCTGCCATTCAACCGCCGACTGGGCCTACGGGGGAAATTTACCGTTATACTATAAAAAGCACTTTTCGCGATGTGAGAGATTTAAAAACCATGCAGGATTGGGTGATAGACCGCCGGCTAAGGGCAGTGCCCGGTGTGGGCGATCTTAACGCCTTTGGCGGGAAAACAAAAGCGTACGAAATAAAAGTAAATCCGGGCAAGCTGACGTCCCTCGGTCTTACTCCGCTTGATGTGTTTACTGCTGTACAAAATACCAATATCAATATCGGAGGAGATATGATATTTGAGAACGATGAAGCGTATGCTGTGCGTGGAATAGGGCTCATCAATGATGTGAATGAAATAAAAAATATTATTATTCCTAACAATAGTGGTGTACCCTTGCTGGTGAAAGACGTTGCGACTGTGGAAATTTCCAATGTACCTCGCCTTGGCTGGATAACAAGAAGTGATGCAAGTACGGATTCCACAGGCAAACGCACTGTCCACAACGAAGATGATGTAGTGGAATGTATTGTTGTTATGCGTAAAGGAGAAAATCCATCAGAAGTGGTGGCAGGGGTGGAGAAAGAAATTGAAAAGCTCAACAGGGATATTTTACCTGCTGATACGAAAATTGTTCCTTACTATGATCGCGCCGATCTTATTTCTTATGCTACACATACTGTATTGCATAATCTTATTGAAGGAATATTATTTGTTATTGTGCTCGTTACAATATTTTTGTTCAACTGGCGAACTACCCTCATCGTTGCAGTTATTATCCCAATGGCATTGCTATTTGCTTTTATCTGCCTGCGGCTAATGGGAATGACTGCAAATCTGTTATCCATGGGAGCGATTGATTTCGGAATTATTATTGACGGGGCTGTGGTAATGGTTGAGGGATTATTTGTAGCATTAACTACAAAAGCCAGAGACATGGGGATGGAAAAGTTTAATAAGCTTTCCAAAATGGGCATATACAGAACAGTGGGAACTAAAATGGGGAAAGCCATCTTTTTTTCAAAAGTCATTATTATTACCTGCCTTGTTCCCATTTTCTCTTTCCAAAAGGTAGAAGGAAAAATGTTTTCCCCGCTGGCTTATACGCTTGGGTTTGCATTATTAGGCGCCTTAATCACAACCCTCACGCTTGTTCCTGTCCTCATTTCCATGCTTCTAAAAAAGAATGTGCATGAAAAGCATAATCCTGTTATACACTTTCTTACCAGGGTTATGCTTACCGGTTTTGGCTATTCATTCAAGCATAAGAGGATCGTTTTAATCACTACAGCTATTGTCGGAGTAGTTGGTATATATTCTTTCAAATTTCTTGGGTCTGAGTTTCTGCCACAATTAAATGAGGGTTCTATCTGGCTGCGTGTCCAGCTGCCTTACAGCGCTTCCCTGCAAAAAGGAGTGGACGTGTCCATTCAAACGCGGAACATATTAATGACCTTTCCGCAGGTGAAATGTGTCGTATCACAAACCGGCAGACCTGACGATGGAACAGATGTTACAGGATTTTATAACAACGAATTTGATGTGATTATGTACCCTGAGTCTGATTGGAACCCCAAGTTTACTAAGGATGAGTTGATAGATCAAATGAATAAAAAACTTGCTGTGATACCCGGTGTAAACCTCAATTTCTCTCAACCCATTATGGATAATGTGGAAGAGGCTGTGTCAGGTGTAAAAGGATCTATATGTGTAAAAATATATGGGGATTCTTTAAAATATATGGAGCAAAAGCTGAACGAGGTATTTAATGTAATGAAAGATGTTCGTGGCGTTGAAGACCTTGGTGTAATGCATAATATTGGTCAGCCGGAAATTGATGTGAACCTCGATCAGCAAAAAATGGCGCTGTATGGCGTGACGACAGCCAACGCAAACGCGGTAATGGCAATGGCTATCGGCGGACTGGCAGCTTCTACCCTTTATGAAGGCATTGAAACATTTGACATCAGGGTGCGCCTGCCGGAAGAATATCGCAAGACGCAAGACGATATAGGGAATTTATTGGTGCCCACACAGAATGGTTCTAAAGTGCCCATCAAAGCTATAGCAGATATAACAAGGAAAACAGGAGCCTGCCTGATTTTCAGAGATGAGAACGAACGATATGCGGCGCTTAAATTTTCAGCCCGCGGGCGCGATATGGGCAGCACTGTTGCCGAAGCACAACAAAAGGTTGGTGAGAAAGTTACTTTAAAAAGAGGCTACAGGATGGCCTGGCAAGGAGATTTTGAAAACAAAGAGCGGGCGCAGAAACGGTTAGCAGGAGTAGTGCCTATCAGTTTATTGCTCATCTTCCTGTTATTGCTCAGCATGTTTGGAAGTTTTAAAGATGCAGGATTAGTATTCCTGAATGTGCCGTTTGCATTGGTAGGAGGAATTGCTGCCCTATATATTACCGGCACCGATTTTAGCATTTCGGCAGGCATTGGTTTCATCGCCTTGTTCGGCATCTGTATTCAGGATGGCATCATCCTCATCACGATGTTTAAAGAAAATCTGAATAATATTCGGACAGGAACTGACACGCTTTATATTGCCATAAAATTAGGAGTCAACGCGAGGATCAGGCCTGTGATGATGACTGCTCTGATGGCTGCAATCGGCTTATTGCCTGCAGCTCTGTCTCATGGCATTGGTTCAGAAAGCTCCAGGCCGCTGGCACGGGTTGTTATCGGTGGTATTCTTTGTGCCATGATGTTTTCATTATGGGTCTTCCCGCTCATATTTCATTGGGCATATATAAAATATGATAATAGACATGGTGAACCGTCGCCAGAAGAGTAATTGAAAAAACTAATTAGTCTATCCTTTTTGATACCGCATGTGCGGCATTATTTTGTTCCAAAAAGGAATGGTGCGTAACTATATATGGTTATGCGTGGTGTCCTGAACATTAATATTGCCATTTGAGCTTCCTCCTGACGGTGGACCCGTAGTTGAGTTATCTGCAGGTTGTGGTTCATCACTCTTACTACATGCATTAAACATGGTAATGACAGCCAAAACCACTGCTGCTAAATAAATTCTGATTTTCATTTTATTTGGTTTTAAAGATCGGGGGGAGTCCCCGAACGTCTTGGAGGCTCCCCCAAATGATTGAGCAAACATTTTTTAATAATGAAGCAGAAACTCTTTTACCCATCCACTTTATTCCAATCAATAATACCAAACAATAATACATTATCAGTTTTGCAATTACTTATAAATAGAGATTGTTTATAAATTTTGCAGTTCGATCTATAGAACTGAAAGGTTATAAATATTTTTACACTAAGGCTATTTAATATTTGCCGGTGAACGGATCCGTACAATAACATCAACCTATGAAAACTTTCTACTCTTGCTTGCTTCTCCTGTTTATCAACGTGTCGCTCTTATCGGCTCAAAGTGTTTTTATCCTCATTAATAATGATTACACCTATATGCTTGACCGCTATGAAATAAAATCGGACAATAATGTGGGCAATAGAATTTTCAGCGCCATGAAGCCATACTTGCGAAAAAACGTTGCTCAATTGGCGGACACTTTATTGAGCGGTGATTCAATACACTATTCCAAAATTGATAAAGCCAATCTTAAATATTTGCAAGACGATAATTGGGAAGACTCTAAAAATGAAAATGCAGGCAATGGTAAAAAACCTTTTCTAAAAAAACTTTATGAGAAAAAAAATGATTTCTACCAATTCCACAACCGCGATTTTGAAATTCAGGTTAACCCTGTTCTTGACTTTTCTGCCGGAAGGGAAAAAGGATATGGTGGTTTAGAATATTTGAACACAAGAGGCGTCGAGATAAGAGGATCCATAGATCAAAAGATTGGCTTTTATACTTACTTCAGCGATAACCAGGCTGTCTTTCCTGTCTATGTGAGGAATGAAATAAAATATTTTGGAGGCGTTGTTCCCGGCAACGGAGTCTTTGATGATGCGTTTGGAAAATATGGATATGATTTTTTTGACGCCAACGGTTATATAACATTTAATTTCACGAAGCATATAAATTTCCAGATAGGTCATGATAAGAACTTTATCGGCAATGGTTATCGTTCGCTGTTTCTTTCTGACTTTTCCGGCAACTATTTTTTTGCTAAGATCACCACTAATGTTTGGAAGCTTCAATACACGAACATCTTTGCAAAGTTGGGTGCCTTCACAACAGCAAATACGCAAACGAATACCAACTATGAAGGCAATAAATACATGGCATTAAATTATCTGAGCGTAAACATAACCAGGAAAATAACAATCGGATTTTTTGAATCAGTTACTTTCGGCAAAACGGATTCGCTTCAAAACAGGGATTTTGATCCCAACTATTTAGACCCTGTCATATTTACAAAATGGGCTGAAGATAAAACACAATATAACGACAAAGCGCATCTTGGTTTTGACTGGAAGTGGAATTTCTTAAAACATTTCTCTTACTATGGACAAGTATTTATTGATGACATCCTCGTTCATGCCTTGCTTGATAATACCGGCTCGTGGGTAAATACACAAGCCTTTCAAAACGGAATAAAATATATTGACGTAGCTGGCATCAAGAATCTGGACATGCAGTTAGAAAGCAACATAGTAAAGCCTTATACTTATACTCATACAGGATTTTCTCAATATGCTAATTATTCCAATTACAGCAATTACACCAACGACCAGATGCCGCTTGCTGATCCTTATGGCGCTAATTTCTATGAGTGGGTAGGCATACTTCGCTATCAGCCGCATCCCAAAGTCAGCTTAACAGCAAAAGGTATATACACGATTATCGGCTTGGACAGCATAGGCCCCAATGCGAAAAACTATGGAAGCAATATTTTCCTGGATTATCTGACTCATGTTCACGACAATGGCAACACCATTGCTCAGGGATATAAAACGCACATCGAGTTTGTTGATTTTACTGTTACCTGGCAGGTAAGGCATAATTTGTTTATAGACTTTAAATCTATCCTAAGAAATGAATCCAGTGAATTAGCTGCTTATAATAGTAAAACCGTATATCTCGGTGCAGCTCTGAGATGGAATATTGCTCAGCGATTGAATGAGTATTAGTTATCAATCACACATCATGCGTGTAACCTTTTAGTAGTAAAGAAGATATTCCCTCACGCCATCCACTTTGTTCCATTCAATAGTTGGAGCAGGCATTTTTAAAAGACGATTTACGTTTAGTAAAGTAGTGCCAAATGGTGATAAATTATTTATCCTATATAGATCGGTGTCGAATGAAAGATGAAACTGGCGGTAACGTTTATACTCAGGAATACTTTGACCATCAACCTGCGAAGGATTATTTCTTGCGCCAATCATTCCATCAGCTCCGTATCCCGCAGCAATATTCAACCACTTAGGAAAGGTACTGCTTGAGGATAAAAAGGAATGGATGTTGCCGGAAAGCCAATACGTTTGCCCGTTATAGTCTTTAAACATTCGTTCTATAAAGTTACTGCCAAGCTCTTGCGGATAATACGATGGGAAAATAGTAGCATGATATGAGAACTTTAAACTAATTCGTTGATCGTTCCAAAGCAACTGCTGTCCTTCAAATAAAAAACATCCTCCCATGTTAGCTATCATGTCTCCCGGTGAAAATCCCCATTGAGAAGAGAACCCATCGAAGATTTCAATGATCGTCATAAAGCCAAGCGCAGTAGTGCTGCCTGCCCAGGCAGCGTTGCCGGACTTCACTCCGCACCAACGCATAATGCCGCTTTGGATAACTGCTATATCATAAGCGGTTGTAGCATGCCCTGCCTTATCCATATTCAGCCATTCGCCATTGTCATTAAAGAAATGAAAAGCGCTGTGAGGAAATTTTTTATACCACAGATAATTCAATCCAACAAATATAGCAGTGCCGACAGCAGCTTCCACTATCACCGTTCGCTGCAGGCGCTGGTCGTTGTATACTGGAGAAGGAGTTAAGAAATCTGTTTGCGAAAAAGCTTCTTCCCTAAAGAAAAGAGAGAGCAGCATTAACAAAATAAAAATCTTGCCGGAGAAGAAGACAGTCAATGTTCTTTTGCTGAATAAGAAATTAAAATCAATGAATCATTCATTTTATTCCATCCAAAGGTAGTAGTTTAGCACCAAAGGGAATATCTTTGCTCCGGTAAGAATATGTATAAGAAAATTCTAAAGCCCATTTTCTTTCTTTTTCCTCCCGAAACAATACATCACTTTGTTTTCTCCTTTCTGAAGATGGCATGCATCATTCCCGGAGTGCAATTTATAATCAGAAAGAATTTCACAATCACAAATGACAGACTTAAAGTGAACGTCATGGGCATTGATTTTCCTAATCCTGTGGGGCTGGCTGCGGGATTGGATAAAGACGCTGTATTGTTTGATGAGCTGGGATGCCTTGGTTTTGGTTTCATTGAAATCGGCACGGTTACTCCTGTTGCGCAACCCGGTAACCCCAAGCCGCGCATGTTTCGGTTGCCGGATGATGAAGCCCTCATTAACCGCATGGGTTTTAATAATGGAGGCGCAAAAGCTGCAACACAACGATTAAGAAAAAGAAGAACGAACATTATCATTGGAGGGAACATAGGTAAGAATAAAACGACGCCCAATGAAGGTGCCATTGATGACTATGAAAAATGTTTCCGTGAGCTATATGACGTGGTGGACTATTTTGTTGTAAACGTAAGCTCTCCCAACACACCTAACCTTCGGGAATTGCAGGAGAAGGAACCTCTGACAAAAATTCTTAGGAAACTTCAGGAGATAAACGGTGAATTATTCAAAACCGGAAACCGGAAACCGGAAACTGTAAACTCTAAACCAATTCTCTTAAAGATTGCTCCCGACCTTACCAATGAACAGTTAGACGACATTGTTGAAATTGTTTTAGAAACCAAATTAGACGGCATTGTAGCAACCAATACAACCATCTCCCGTGAAAAACTTCTCCGCAGGAGTCCGGATTCCTTCGGACAAACCTCAAACCTCAAACTCGAAACGATGGGAGCAGGCGGCTTAAGCGGCAAGCCTCTTGCTAAAAGATCAACCGAAATAATCAAATATCTTTCCGAAAAAGCGAAAGGGAGGTTTTGCATAATAGGAGTAGGGGGTATTCATTCTCCAGAAGATGCAATTGAAAAGCTGAAAGCGGGGGCATCGTTGATCCAGATATATACAGGGTTCATCTACGAAGGCCCGGGCTTAATTAAACGAATTAATAAAGCGATTTTGAAAACCTGAAAATGTTGCATCGTGAGATTTCAGATTAAACGCGCAATATAATTATGTAAAAGCTGAGCGGCATTGGAAATTCTTATAGTACATTTTCATTGTCCTCCAGATATTAAAGTTTTAAACGAAGATCATTTTTTGCATTTATTGCTAATCCCGCTACTGCCCGGTACCTTGTTCCAACTCATCAGGGAAGCAATCTCTTGCAAAATTTCATGACTTTCACCCAGAAAATCAATGCATCCTTCATTGAAAGATGTACATCCTTTGACGAAAACAATACAACTTTCAACGAAAGAAGTACAATATATACGGCAACTGCTATGTTAAACAGTTGTGTGTCATCCGGAGCAAGCGTAGCCGTAAATAATTCAGGCGGGACTTCGTCACCGGTTATTACCGTAGTTAACAATTGCAACGGCACCTCTAAACTGACGGCAAGCAGTTATACAGGCACATTGCTATGGAGCCCGGGAGGATCAAAGACGACCTCCATAACTGTTTCAACAGCGGGTACATATTCCGTTACCCAAACAATAAGCGGCTGCACCAGCGCAGCAGGCACAGGCATAGCAGTGCCCAGGACCACTCCGTCAGCTCCTGTTGTTTTAGTAATTAACAACTGCGGCTACTCTACTTTGAGCACCATTGCAACAGGCTCATTGTTATGGAATGTGGGATCGGCAACAACTTCTACTATCACCATAACTACTTCAGGGACAGTGAAGGTTACCCAGACCGTGAACGGATGTACGAGCCCGGCAGGCAGGGGCACATCAGCGCCGCGTGCCCGACCTTCTGCGCCGATTGTAAAGGTTAGTAACGTCTGCGGAACATCTGTATTGAGCACCAATGCAACAGGCTTATTGATATGGAGTACACTCCAAGCAGGTTCTTCCATCACGGTAACTGCTGCCGGCACTTACAGCGTGTCAGCTACAGTAAACGGATGTACAAGCGCAGAAAGCACCGGCACAGCGGCACCCAAGGAAATTCCGCCAACTCCTGTTATAACAGTGGTTAATAACTGCGGAAGCTCTGTATTATCCACTACTGCAAAGGGATCATTGCTTTGGACTTCTAGATATACCACTTCTTCTGTTACCGCAACCACAGCAGGCACATATCTTGTTATTGCGACCGTAAACGGATGTACGAGTTTGCCGGGCGAAGGCATAGCGGCACCCAAAGCCATTCCTGACAAACCTGTTGTAATTGTGGTTAATAACTGCGGTTCCTCCAAATTGTACAGCGATGCACAAGGCATATTGAAATGGAGTACCGGTGAAACAGGTACATTTATCACGGTAACAGCAACAGCTACATACAGTCTTACCCAAACTGTAAACGGATGTATAAGTGCAGATGGTACAGGAAAGTCAGCTCCTGTTAAGAGCGCTCCGTCAACGGGTGCCATAACGGGCAATAGTACAGGACCCTGCAACAATACCTCGCCGGTTACTTACTCGATTGCTCCGGTGCCCGGCACCACTTCTTATATATGGGTGCTTCCTGCAGGATGCACTGCCCCTTCTACTATAACTACGGTTCCAAACATTGAAGTAACCTTTACACCTTTAGCATCAACGGGATCTATTTTTGTACAAGCTACTAACGTTTGCGGAGCAGGTAACGCCTCGGACAAGAAAATTACTACTGACTGTCCGGGTCATTGGACTACTTTAACTAACACCCACAGTAATTTAGGAACCGGCACTGAGTACGGGGGCATGTTGCTTCTCTCCGATGGCACTGTATTGGCAAAATCTTCTGATGGCGGTACTGACACTTACGGTAATACTTATTACAAGCTTACACCGGTTAACGGCAGCTATGTGAAGGGCACATGGAGTGCTATTGAACCCATGCACGATACCCGGCTTCATTATTCCTCGCAAGTGCTTAAAGATGGCAGGGTGTATGTGGCAGGAGGAGAACATGGCTCGGGTACTGACAGTGCGGAAGTATATGATCCGCTGACGGGTCATTGGACACGCATTACAAATACTTTACCAACTGCTCAATTTTCGGATGCAAACTCGAACCTGCTTGATAATGGAGATGTGCTGCAGAGTGCCGCTGTTTATAATAACATTAAAGGTTATTTTCAGGGGGATTATACTTTCGATCCCACAACAAACAAATTGTCATCCTGTTGTTCTATTAATTCCAGTGGCAACCAGGATGAAGCAACATGGGTAAAATTGCCGGATGGAAGTATTTTAATGGTTGATGATCCCAACAATCCGAGCTTAACAACTGACTCTTCCGAAAGATATATACCTTCACTTGGTAAGTGGGTGACTGATGCTACAGTTCCTGTTCAACTCTATACTACTCACAACGAATTAGGCCCAGCCTTTCTATTACCGGATGGACGTGCCTTTTTCATTGGCGGAAACGGGCATACTGCTTATTATACACCTTCCGGAAATAATTCTAATGGAAGCTAGGCATAAGGTCCTGATCTTCCTGATGACATGGGTGCGCCTGACGTGCCGGCAGCCATGATGTCAAATGGTAAAATTCTTTTAAACGTTATTCAAAACCACCCTACCACTCGTTTAAAGAATCATATATATTTCTATGAGTTTAATTACCTTGGTTATCCCAATGGGACCTATCTTAACGTTCCGGGGCCTGTTCAACCCGATGACAGCTTGCGTACTTTCGATTGGATGCTCGATCTTCCGGATGGCAATGTGCTTTTAGGAACCTTATACGACGATACATGTTATGTTTATACTCCCGGAAGTGGTCCCCTCCCTGCCGGTCAGCCAATTATTAACAATTACTTGCATTGCAGTTCTCTGATGTTGACAGGCAACCTGTTCAACGGCATCTCTGAAGGAGCGATGTTTGGCGATGACACGCAGATGGTAACCAACTATCCGCTTGTTCGGTTAACTAATGGCTCAAAGGTTTATTACTGCCGTACATTTAACTGGAACCACACGGGAGTGCAACGAGGCAGTGAAGCAGACACCGTATATTTCACCCTCCCTAAGGGGCTTCCTATAGGGCCTACCTATTCGCTGGTGGTGGTTGCCAATGGTATTGCTTCTGATCCTATCTCTGTTAATGATTTCACATTAGACATTCCGTCTACTCCCGGTGCAATTACCGGCAATACCAACCCCTGCTACAATGGTGGGATTGGGAGTGCATCGTTTATTTATTCAATTTCCCCGGTAACAGGTGCGACTTCTTATATATGGACGTTTGATTTTGTTGGCTACTTTACAAGTTCTTACACCACAACGACTCCATCTATTACTAAGTCCTTCGGACTTTACGGTGAATTGCTTCTTACAGTACAAGCTATTAGTGCTTGCGGCGGAATAAGTGCCGCTTCACCCCAATTAAGAGCCGATGTATCTCAAGAGTGTGAGAATCGCATGGCAGGCACAGCAGCCAACGAACCTACAAAAATGGGGTTTGTTGCATATCCCAACCCTGCACATGATAAGCTGAATGTAGCATTCAACAGCAACACTACCGGTGAGTACACCATTAAGATGATTGATATGACAGGTCGCCTGCTGCTTGACAGAACAGCCAATGCCGCACAAGGCAATAACTTTATTGAACTTGACCTTGGCGTCTTTGCAAAAGGTATATATGTCTTGTCATTCTCTTCGGGAGAAGAAAGGAAGCAGGTAAGGATAGTGGTTGAGTAAATCCACATCCCGATAGATTTCGATTTTTAAGAAGCTGCCCTGAATTGTAAACGGGGCGGCTTTTAAATTTATATATATTAACAAATAAAACCGGAAGGCACGAGGGGTATTAAGGAATGACTTCTGCTCAATGTTTGTAAACAGTTTGAGCCGGACTTAACTTTGAAGTTTCTCTTAATATCCCAGCAAACGCTTGAGGTTATTAAAGGCTTCCATATTCGATGGAAGGCTTGCAGCATGGAAGACAGAATTCTTTTCACGGGTTGTGAGATGAAAGCTTAAAGAAATGTCTTCCTCTTTTGTTGGCAGTTCGAAAGTGATAAGGTCAAAATTTCCCTTGAACCAGGCGCGTGCATATTCATAATTTTCATCCTGGTTGTAATCCTGGATGGTTAAAAGATTTCCGTATATATTACCAAGCGGGGTAATGAAATTTTCGATGATCGAGGGGCGTGGCCTGTCTTCAATGGGTCGCATTTTATGTGAGTCGCGGATATCAACAAATACCACTCCGCTTGTATTTTCTGCTATCCATTTTCTAAAGACATAAAGAAATCGTAACGAGGTCTTCAGTCCCGTTACATCACGGATACCGGCATCCATGATCTGTATGGACGGCTCCGTGGGCATGTTGACTGCGGGAAGTATATACGGGAAAGTAGCATTCATGCGCATCACTGTGGTAAATCGTATGCTGTCAGCATTTTCCTCTTTAAATAATTTACTGAATTCAATACCATCTATGGTTGGAGTATATTTAAATGTTGAATCCGGATCGTGCGGAGTGAGATAGGAAACAGGCTGGGATGAGATTAAAAGTCTTCGTCCGTCGGTAACAATAGTTGGTGTGAAGATCATCATCGGAATTAATGCGTCAGCTTCCGGCTGGCGGTAATCTCCTAATGTTTTCCTGAAAACGTGCCCGGTATTTTCATTCAATTGCTTTTCGAACGCATAAGCGCGGTCTTTTGAATATTCTACATTCCCTTCCCTATACTTCTGAATATTGAAAAACAAATCACTCATCGTTAAGCTGAAGGCAACTGGATTGAGCAAATCACGGGCAACGGCATAAACGTGCTTGTCGCTGTTAAAGGACAGGGAAGTATCAGCCTGGTGGCGCAGGTAAAGTTCGCGGTAATAGGCCGCGCCTATCATTCCGCCGGAAGCTCCGGTGATGATTTCTGATGATTTAATAAAATTATTATGCGTGAGACTGTCTGCTACCTGCATCACACGAAATACCCATTCGGAAGATCGTAATCCTCCGCCGGAGCAATTTATAAAAACAAGTTTTGGCTTATGGGCTGTATCAGGAAATTTACTTTTCCATTTCTCCAGTACGCCTAACATATTTTGGTAATCGCCCTTTATATCTGAGGTCTTACTCAGTGAATCAATAGTCGTTAAGCTGTAATTCACTTTCTGCTTATGGTAATCTAATCCATAAGCTTTGTTCTGCGAATAAAATATTCCAAAACGCGAAAGAAAGTTGAAAAGAATGATCAATAGAATCAATACGCTGGTAGTCCATGTTTTGAGCCAAAAACGAAACGCACTGCTGATCATGATAAGCATGGAAAATATCAGAAAAATGCTTGCACCAGCGGGTATTTGGAATACAGCATAGTCTTTAAACAAGCCCATCATAATAAGAAGCCCAAATACGATCACTTCTATAAGTGCGGCATTCACATGGTTCTGTTTGAACACGGACTCCACCATTTCTTTCGGATAGTGATCAGACCGCCTCACTAGCTTTACCCTGAACGGAGAGGTCAGGTAAGTGTCCACCCTCCATTCCTTTAGCCTCCGCGGCATAGAGAGAAACTTTCTCTTCTCCGTCTTTTCACGTTCGAGGTGTTCTGCCATGGGTGCATCAGGATTGGTATCGGACGCTTCCATGCCAAACATTTTTACAATGTCCTTGCTGGTGCGAAAGAAATAGGTGAGCGTAAAAAGGATAATAATAATTAAGCCAAGCAGAAACCCTGATGTATCAATGATTACCTTCATCGGGCTTTGATATTCATTGTAAAGCTGGAAGGAAAACAACTTGACTGAATAAACAATGATGAATAATACAGGAACTATGAAATTATTGATGGTGTATTTCATGAACGGCCGTGCAAGCGTGGCTATGAATGGAAAGCGGGAACCGTTGATGATATAGCTTGAAATATTGAATACCATGATGAAACAGCCCGTCGTAAAACCCATGATGAAGAAGGAGCGGAAACCAACAGTTCCCATATATTCCGGATCAAGAAACAAAAACGGAATTCCGAATCGTTGAGAAAGCGCTCCCAAAACCCAGCTAAAAAGGATGATCCAATAAAGCAATAAGATCTGGTTTGCCTTTAATAAGACAATGACCAGTTGAATAGGAAAGGAATAAAAAAATCGCTTAATTATTAACCGTGATATCATACTTCATTTCTTGTTCCTGGATTTGCAGGGCTGACTGAAAAGTAAGTATCTGATACGAAGAAATTGAAAAACGGTTTAGCTTAAAAAAAGGTTGCGTTAAATGTTATTTATTTTGGAATTGACTATTTGAAGAATCTCCGTTTCAGCGATTATGGCAGCATCCTGAAGTGCTTTCCCTTTCTCAAGAATATCTTCTGTAAAATCTTTGTCGTTTAACTCGCTTGCGTTGATTTTAACATTTAAAAAGGCACCCATAACAGATGATCTTGCACATAACGCTCCTACGCCGACATCACTCACTGAATTCGGATTGCCATTTTGAGCCATTGCTTTAATTATTTCCATTGAAGAATATGAAAGTTCCATTACTTTGAACGGAATTTCAATGGCATATTTTGTTGCTGATTGAATAGCATCTGTACGTGCTTTCTTTTCCATATCATTCGATTTTGGCAAGCTGAAGGCTGACATAATCTTATTAAAAGCGTTTGTGTCTTCATTCACCAACTTCAACAATTGGTCTTTAACCTGCTGTCCTTTTTCTGCCCATGTAGAAAATTCTTTCCAATGTTCTTCCCATCCTTTTTTATGCGAAGAAAGATTTGCAACCATCGTTGCCAATGAAATACCCAGCGAACCTATATAAGCAGAGATGGAACCTCCACCGGGAGCAGGCGATTCACTTGCTGTCTCATCTGCAAAATCAGAAAGCGTCATGCTGATGAGCTTGTTTTTTGATTTGTCTTGAAGCATATATTCAATAATTTTTTCTTCCGGTTTAAAAGGAGTTAGTTCATCAAGCCCTAGTGATTTAACAGCGATTTTAATCAATTCTTTTTCTGACACTCCGACAGAACGATTCTGTTTCTGTAAAAAATATTTACCTGCATCCAGCATCGATTTAAGAGGAATCAGTCCGACTAATTCAGATCCTGTTATTCTCATGCCACGTGCATTTGCACTCTTTACACATGCATCAAAAGCAACATATACGGGTGTGACGTTGATATTTGTAAGGTTCATGCTTACCTGCGCAATACCATATTCTTCAATAAACCACCCGATTGCTTTCACTGATTTACAAGCACCGGGCAGAACAACCTCTTCCCCTTTTTCATTCTTTATTTTTCTTCCGTTTTCTCTTACGTCAAAGGCAACTGAGTTAGCTCTTCGAACAGAAGTAGTATTCAGGTTCACATTGTAGGCAACCAGGAAATCTCTCGCACCGATAACTGTTGCACCGCTCTTTGCGGGAAATTCAGCGGGGCCAAAATCGGGTTCCCATTCAGGTTGTTTTATTTTCTTAAAAAACCCTTCGTATTCGCCTGCACGAATGATAGAAAGATTTTTTCTTGCCGGATTACCTTGTGCTGCTTCATACAGGTAAACAGGAATGTTCAATTCTTTGCCCACTCTTGCTCCAAGCTTCCTTACATATTCCCCTGTTTCTTCCATCGTAATATTCGCTATCGGAATCAGCGGGCAAACATCGGTTGCACCCATGCGAGGATGCTTGCCTTTATGCTTGCTCATGTCAATCAGTTCGCCTGCTTTTTTAATGGCAAGGAAAGCGGCTTCAATAACGGGTGCGGGTTCGCCAACAAAGGTTACAACAGTTCTGTTCGTTGCCTTTCCGGTATCAACATTTAACAGCTTCACACCCTCCACACTTTCAATCTGATCAGTGATCTGCATAATAATGGTCATGTCATTCCCTTCACTGAAATTAGGAACACATTCTATTAACTGGCTCATTGGTTAATCAGGCAATTTGTTTTTTGCAGGTTGTATTTTTCCGTTAATAATTACTGTTTCAATTAAATTACTTCCAAACGAGTATGGAAGAAATGCTAATGACGGAATTTCTTTTGTAATGAACACATTTGCTTTCTTTCCTTTTGCAATGCTTCCATGACTTTGACTTAATCCCATAGCATAGGCCGAGTTGATTGTTGCTGCATTGATTGCTTCCTCTGGTGTCATCTTATATTGAATGCAAGCTAAGGCAACCACTAAATTCATGTTGCCGCTTGGACTGCTGCCGGGATTATAATCGCTCGCAATTGCCACTGCTAAACCCGCATCAATCATTTTTCTTGCGGGAGGATAGGGGAGTTGTAAAAAGAATTGTGCTCCCGGAAGAATGGTAGGCATGGTGGATGAGTTTTTCAATGCAGCGATGTCATTGTCATTTGTATATTCAAGATGATCCACGCTGATGGCATTGCATTCAACACCGGCTTCAATACCTCCGCTATGGCTTAATTGTTCGGCATGTACCTTCGGAATCAGGCCATGCCCGAAGGCTTCCTGCAGAATTTTGATGGTTTCGTCTTTTGAAAAATATCCTTCTTCACAAAATACATCACAATAATCGGCTAACTTTTCTTCTGCAATGCGGGGAATCATTTCCTTAATGATGAGGTCAATATATTTTCCCTTGTTGCTTTTGTATTCTTCCGGCACATCATGTGCTCCAAGGAAAGTTGCTTTAATAGTAAGAGGTGAAAGGGTTTTTAATTTTTTGATGACATGCAGCATTTTCAATTCATCGGTCACATTCAAGCCATAGCCGCTTTTAATTTCTACAGCCCCTGTTCCCAGCATCATGATTTCATTTATTCGCATTAGAGCACTTTGCACCAGTTCTTCTTCCGAAGCTTCTCGTAATTTCTTTACCGAATTAAGAATGCCCCCTCCCCGTTGTGCAATTTCTATGTAAGACAAACCTTTAAGGCGATCCACAAATTCCTTTTCCCTGCTTGCGGCATATACTATATGCGTATGGGAATCGCACCAGCAAGGAAACACAAATTTTTCCGAAGCATCAATTTCTTTAATTTCAGATTTCAGATTTTGGATTCCGGATTTTAGATCGTTCATCTTTCCGAAATCTTTTATCAAACCATTTTCAATTAAAAGAAAAGCATCATCAATGCAATTCAACTGTGACATTTTCTTACCCGAAACTTTTTGTTTTGGAGTCGTTTCACATTGAACAAGCATCTTGATATTCCGTATCAGCAGATTCATGAAGAAAATTCAGCGATCGAAAATACAAATTGCCGGATGAATTAATGAATAAACAAGTAATAAATAAGATTTAAAGCGCCTTATTCCTTATTCCCCATTCCTTGCTTTTCCAAATGTCAAAAAAACTTCCTACTTTTGAAGCCACTTGATAAAACAGCGACTTAAGATATTTCTTTCATGGATCATATTGTCCTTGATGGCTTACAACATGGTCGGCTATATTTTTGTCTTCGAGCTGGCTGATATTTCAAACAAAGACACTATGCAGCGCATTGTTTCTAATGCCGATGATTCACAACTTCAACTCCTTAAAATTTCTGATAAATCTGCTGTTATCCGTAAAGGCAATCATGAAATCATTTTTGAAGGCAATCATTACGATGTGAAGGAGGAAGTCACTGAAAACGGCTGCACTTATTATTATTGCATGCATGACAATACGGAAGAAGATATTTATTCAGGGCTTAGTGTTTCCGTAAGTTCTAATTCCGAAGGACTTTCGGGAAAACAGCACATGCATGGATTAAATGTTTTGAAAAATTTCGCCAAAGACTTCTTTTGTCAAAAGCCTTTTGAAAGAATGCAGGGAACACCCCGTATTCAAAACGCTTTTAATATTGATGAATCTTTTTCTTCTACAGTTTTTTCATCTGTCATTACACCCCCACCCAAAGCGATAGTTGCTTAATTAAAATACACTTCTTTTTTTCCGTTTACATCGTTTAATGCTTTGTGAGCGAACGTGTATCATTCCCGCATTTATTTATTTAACCAACTAATCTTAATCATTAACAGGATGAAATCTATTCTATATATATTACTTGTATGCTATAGTGCACCTGCCTTTGCACAAAATTCACTGAAAGGAAAAATTACTGAGGCAGGAACCAACAACACTGTCCCCTTCGCAGGCATTTATATCTCAGATTTAAAAACAGGTGCTGTGTCCGGCGCTGATGGCACCTATTCCTTAACCAACATTCCAAAAGGCACCTATGCCGTGGAGGCGCATCTGATAGGTTACGGCACGCAAGCCAAAACGGTAACCATCAACGGGGATGCAACGCTGGACTTCTCCCTTGCCACATCGGACTATGAAACCCAGGAAGTGGTAGTTACAGGCAATTCCAGCGCCAGGGAAATTCAACATTCGCCGCAACCAACAACGGAAGTAACAAATGAATACCTCAATGAAAATTCTTCCACCAATGTGATAGACGCCATTGCCAAAACACCCGGCGTGTCTGCCATGACGGACGGGCAAAGCATTTCAAAGCCTTTTATACGCGGGCTTGGTTATAACAGGGTGCTTACCGTGAATGACGGCGTGGAACAAATGGACCAGGCATGGTTTGATGAGTTCGGAATAGAAGCCGATCCTGATGCGGTGGACCGATATGAAATACTGAAGGGGCCGGGTTCGCTTGCCTATGGCTCTGATGCCATTGCCGGAGTCGTTAATCTTATCCCGGAACAACCACTCCCTGAAGGGCAAAGAAAAGGAGAAGTGCTTTTTAATTATCAAACCAACAACGGGCTTATCAATAACATGGTTCACCTGGCAGGCAATCATGACGGCCTTGCATGGAGCGCACGCATGGACAACATGATGGCCCATGCTTACCAGGATCCAAATGATGGTTATGTATTGAATTCACAGTTCAGCAACTTTAACGCTGACGGAACTATTGGCATTCATCGCAAGTGGGGCTACAGCCAGGTTCATGTCGGTTATTTCGATATGATGACGGGCATTATTGACGGAACGAGAGATTCGGCATCAGGCACAATGGAACGACAAGTAGCCTATCCTGATCTTAACGGGGGAGGGCCGACTTTTGAAATACCTACCAAGCAGGAATTAACTTCTTACACTCCTTTCGTGATCTATCAGCGGATAAGGCATACCAAGGTGGTGTGGGATAACAGCCTGGCTGTCGGAAACGGGCGCATCACGGGTATATTTTCGTATCAAAAGAACCAACGGCAGGAAACCAATGATCCTACCATACCCAACACTCCTGATATATACTATTCTTCCAATTCATATACATACGATGTACGATATATATATCCTCAGATTAAAGATTTCAATGTATCTGTCGGAGCTAACGGAGCATACCAGAAATCACAAAGTTTAGGCACGGTGCTGCTTATACCGGATTATAATTTCTTCCAGGTGGGAGGCTTCGCCATAGCGAACCAGAAAATCGGTAACCTGTACCTGAGCGGCGGACTTCGTTACGACACGCGGTCGTTTAATGGGCTGGATCATTGGGTGGATTCCATCACGCAGGCGCCTATAGAAGCTAACGGGCCAAACGGATTGCATGAGTTTCAGGGCTTCACCTCTAACTTCAGCGGCATGTCGGGAAGCATTGGCGGCGCCTACGATTTTTCGAAAGAAGTATATGCAAAAATTAATATTGCACGCGGTTGGAGAGCGCCCAACGTGGCGGAAGCAGGTGCTAACGGAGTGCATGACGGCACACCTGTTTATGAGTTGGGAGATCATACACTAACTCCCGAAACCAGCCTTGAGGAGGACGTTACGTTCGGCATCAATGGTAAGGATGTAAGCTTTGAGGGTACGTATTTTATGAATACCATCAACAATTTCATTTACTCACAAGGATTGCAAAGCATGCTGGGCGGTGATTCCATTAACAATTCGCTCAACGCCGTTGGCTTAGGTTCTGCGCCTGTATATAAGTACTCATCGGGGAAAGCTATTCTGAGCGGCGGCGAAGCAGGGCTTGATATTCATCCTTCGTCTATGCCGTGGTTCGATTTGAACACTACGCTAAGCGTGGTGGATGGCGGACTGCAGAACGTTTCCGATTCCTTAAAGTACCTGCCCTTTGTTCCGCCCATGCGCATTACGGTTGATTTTAAATACCATATCAAGAAGTGGGGCAGCGGAATCAGGAATGCTTATATTAAAGTGGGGATGATGAATGTGGCGGAGCAGAGTCACATATATAAGCAATCCGCTGTATTCAGCGCCTTGGATCCTGTCTTAACTCCGCTTGAATATCAGGCAAGCCAGGCTGCTGCTGCAGGGTACACCTTGTTTAATGCAGGCGCAGGAGGTGATATTATGAGCAACGGGAAGCGGTTGTGCGAAGTATATATTGTATGCAACAACCTGTTCGACACCGGCTACATGGATTACATGAGCCGCTTCAAATACCTTCCGGTAAACTTTGCCACAGGCAGGGTAGGCGTGTTTAACATGGGTAGAAACGTGAGCTTCAAAGTGATTATACCTTTTGATTTCAGCAAGAAGTAAGAATTGGTTTAATCACGCATAAGCGTGAGAAAAAAATAAACGCCGCAGGTTCACAGATTATTTTTTATCCTTTTGAATCTGCGAATCGTTCGACTGAGCTCACGCCGAAGTCTGCGGCCATCTTTTTAAATATTTATTTGCCCACGTAAAAACTTTTCCCTTTCTTTGCCAAGCATTTACAACAAATGAGTACAGCAACACATACAACCAAAGCATTTTTAAAGTATAATTCGCGCGCGGGAAAAGCNNGAAAAAGTTGCCCCCCCCCCCCGGTGAGTTTACACAAAGCACTTGTGTAAGTTTTAATTACTCATTCTCTTTAATTACTATCAAATCCTATGGCGGAGTCGCCGCATCCGGTAACGGAAGCTTCACGTCCGGCATAGGAGGCGTCACATCCTATATCGGATGCCTCACGTCCTATACCGGAGTCAACGCATCCTATGGCGGAAGCCTGACGTCCGATGGCGGATGCCTCGCATCCTGTATCGGAGTCGTTGCATCCGATGCCGGAGTCCATGCATCCGGGGTCGGAAGCGTCGCATCCTACCCCGGAATCCATGATTCCGACCTGCCTTTTATCAAAATTTCATATAAATTATCAAATTTCACTAATTCTAACACTAATCCTTAAAAACCAAACACTATGAGTACAATCTTTAAAGTAGCTTTAAAGCTAAAGACCCTCACGGGGGCTATGTTGATTATTCTTGCAAATAAGATTTTCAATATGATGAATGGTAATCTTTCAGTGCCCGTGCCAGACCCCCCACTCCTTTCACTCCAGACTTTAACCACCAATTATTCGAACTCGAAGGTTGCATTAGAAACAGCCAAAACAAATTTAAAGCTCACGGCGGCTGATGAAAAAGCAAAAAGAAAATTGTTGGAATTGGGTTTAACCGGCGAAGCACGCTATGTGGACAGCCGCGCCGNNATAAAACCATTATTGAAAGCTGCGGAATGGAAGCCAGCAACCAACCTTCGCCGGTGCATCTTGGCCAGGTAGAAGACCTTTCATTAACCCGCGGCGACAACCCCGGCAGCGTGGATGCACACTGGCATGCCATTATAGAAGGAAACGGCTACACCGTGCAAACCTCAACCGTTGCCCCTGATGCCACAGGCCATGCGCCTTGGGCTTTTTACAGCAACTCTACCAAATCGTCCATCACCATTGCAGGGCTGACAAGCGGCAGCAACATCTGGGTGCATGCGTGCGCCAATGGCAGCGCAAACAGCAGCGGCGCATATAGCGATCCGGCTATGTTGATTGTGCCGTAAGGAAAAAAAAATACAAGGGAAAATTAATATCACAAACAATTTAAAAACAAAAACAAAATGAAAAATCTACTATTCGCAATTTGCATTGCAAGCACTTTCCAGTGTGCAGCTCAAAGCAACACCTGGACAAAGGAAATGAATTGCGGGGGCGCAGCAAGAATATACCCCGTTGGTTTTGCAATTGGTACCAAGGGATATTTTGCAACAGGAAGCAATGCATCATTCAGTATTCTATATAAAGATTTATGGGAATGGGATCAAACCTCGAATACATGGACTCAAAAAATGAGTCTGCCTGGATCGGCAAGAAGTGGAGCGGTAGGTTTTGCCATTGGCACGAAAGGATATATTGGAACTGGGTATAACGGAAACGCTTTAAATGATTTCTGGGAATGGGATCAAGCCTCGAATACATGGGCGCCAAAAACTACCTTTGGCGGATCAGCAAGGTATGATGCAGTAGCCTTTTCTATTGGAACAAAAGGATATATCGGAACCGGAAGTAACGGATCCCAGGAATTCTGGGAATGGGATCAGGCTACAGATACATGGTTGAAAAAAAATAATTTTCCGGGAGCGGCAAGACTTGGAGCCGTCGGCTTCTTTATAGGCACTAAGGGATATATAGGAATTGGATTGGGCAACAGCAGCACTCTCAATGATTTCTGGGAATGGGATCAGGTTAGTGATACTTGGACTCAAAAAAATCCTTTTGGTGGTGTCTCAAGATATTATGGCGCTGGCTTTTCTGTGGGTACAGATGGATATATAGGAACAGGTTTCGATAATTCAAATACCGCTTTGAAGGATTTCTGGATGTGGGATCAGGCTACTGATCTATGGGTCCCAAAAGCTGATTTTGGCGGCGGTTACAGGGCATTCGAAGGAGGTTCAGGAAGTTTTGTAATTGGTATTAATGGATATTTCGGAACTGGCATTGATAACTCGAATAGTCTTTATAATGATCTTTGGAAGTATCAAACAGCAGATACAAACACAGGCATAAATGCTATTACATGGGGAAAAGAGGCAATCAGCATTTTTCCCAATCCTATTGTCACTTCGGCGACCATCGTGTTTTCTGATAATTATAAAGAAATGAACCCTGTTGCAATTGATGTTTTCGATTTATCGGGTAAAAAAGTTAAATCCTACATAATTGGAAATTCTCAAAATCAAATCAAGATTAGTGCTTCTGATATTGGATCAACAGGCTTATATATTTACCGTGTGTCAAGTAACGATCAAGTAATAGGTTGTGGCAAAATTATTATTCTGTAAAAATTTAATTAAAACGAAATCAAAATGAAAAAACTAATTCTATTCCTATTTGCAGCTACATGCAGCATAAACTTTACAAATGCGCAATGGCAGTCAACCAATGGCCCTTATGGTGCCGGTTCCATTTCTTGGATTGCTAATATCGGAACAAATATTTTTGCAGCGACTACTACCGGCGGGGTATCTTTATCCACTAACGGCGGAAGCTGGACTGCCGTTAATAACGGTTTGGCAGATACCAATGTATGGTGTCTCGCTGTAAATGGATCAAATATTTATGCGGGAACTCAGGCTGGCGGCGTGTTTTTATCCTCTGATACCGGGAAAAGCTGGACGGCGGTGAATAACGGTTTGTCAATAAGCAGTCCTATATATGCATTAGCTATAAACGGAACGAATATTTTTGCCGGGTCTTTTACTGGTGGGGTATTTTTATCTACCAACAATGGAGGGAACTGGATGAATGTAAGTAATGGTTTGGCAACAAACTATATTATTTCATTAGCAGTAAAAGGAACGGACATTTTTGCGGGAACTTTTGGAGGCGGAGTATTTTTATCCTCTGATACTGGCAAAACCTGGACAACGGTTAATAGCGGTTTGACAACGAGCAGTCAAATTTTTTCATTGGCAGTAAGCGGAACAAATATTTTTGCTGGGACTTATGGCAATGGGATATTTTTATCCACCAACAATGGAGGAAGTTGGACCGCTGTTAATAACGGTTTGTCAGATACCACTATATGGTCACTTGCTATATACGGATCGAATATTTTTGCGGGAACTGTGGGAGGCGGGGTATTTTTATCCACCAATAATGGGGGCAACTGGGTGGCGCTTTATAACGGTTCGCCCCCTACCAATGCTATTTCATTAGCAATAATCGAAACGGATATTTTTATAGGGGGTAGTAGTAGTGGAGTATGGAAAGGTGCCTTGTCCAATGTTTTGTCAGTACAAGAAAATATCAGCGTTAATGATAACGATTTTAGTTTTTATCCCAACCCCGCCACCAACCAACTCACCATTCACAATTCATCTATTCAGAATGAAGCGGTGACGGTTTCTGTAATGAATGTGCTTGGGCAAACTATGCTCTCTTGCTCCCCTCTCCTTGGGAGAAGGGCTGGGGGTGAGGTCGCCATTGACATCAAAGCCCTTCCTGCAGGCATTTATTTTCTTCAAATGAAAACAGAGGCTGCAATTGAAACTAAGCGGTTTGTGAAAGAATAAGAAACTTGAACATAAGAAAATCAGCCGCAGAGTTGCAGTTTTTAAAAATTTGGTTTCAAATCTGCTAATCGTTCGACTGAGCTCTTGTCGAAGCCTGTGGTTCGATTTTATCGGCTGCAATTCGTAAATTTGTATATATTCGTTATTCGACGATGAATAAACCCTATGCATATATCAACTAAAACAGCGTTAGAAAAACTTGAAGAATCGAAGCATTTGTTTTTCGAATTATTTCACCACGGTACTTTGAATGTAGAGATATATAAACCTGATGAAATTGATTTGCAAATGCCTCATGAAAGGGATGAAATATATGTCATAGTTTCAGGCACTGGCAAGTTTATAAATGGAGACAGGACAATTAGCTTTCAACCAGGCGATTTTCTTTTTGTTCCTGCAGGTATGGAACACCGCTTCTTAAACTTCACTAAAGATTTCTCTACATGGGTATTTTTATACGGTCAAAAAGGAGGTGAAAAATAATATATTTGATGTATGATAACAATAAGAAATGCCAGCTTAAGTGACATTGATCAATTGTCAAAATTATTCGATGAATACCGTATATTCTATCTGGTAGAAAGTGACTTGCCAGGGGCAAAGGCATTTCTTTCAGAACGAATTAAAAATAAGGATTCCGAAATATTTGTTGCTGTAAAAAATGCTAAGTTCTTAGTTGGCTTTGTACAGCTCTATCCTCTCTTTTCTTCCACCAGGCTTAAAAGGCTTTGGCTATTAAACGATTTATATGTTAGCCCTGGTAGTAGAGGGCAAAATATATCTGTCATGCTTATTGATAAAGCTAAGGAGTTGTCCAGGCAAACCAATTCGGCCGGTTTGATATTGGAGACAGCAAAATCAAATATAATTGGGAATAAACTTTATCCCAGAACTGATTTTGTTTTAGATGAGGAGCATAATTTCTATTCATGGGAGAATGGGGGTCTGTCGGAGTTAAAGAAGCAGGCTTAAATATATCTTATTTCTTTTCTCCAATAATTTTCTTAAAAAGCCCTCTCCTTCGGTGCGGGGTTGGGGGTGAGGCTTCTATCAACATCAAATCCCTTCCTGCAGGCATTTATTTCCTTCAAATGAAAACGGCAAATGGGTATGTGGTGAAGAGGTTTGTGAAGGAGTAGCAAACATTCATTGCCGTCCCATTTATGGGACGGGTTACAAATAAAGAACAGACAGGGCTTTAGCCAAAATAAACCATTTGGCTAAAGCCCTGTTCTATTTATATTCATTCTATCCCCGTTGACTGAAGTCAACGGCAATGAAATGTGAGAGCGGCAGTGTGGTGAAGAAGTTTGTGAAGGAATGAGAAATTTTTACCAAACCCTATTCACACCATATAAATCGAAAAGCGCATCAACTCCAACGATAGCAAAATTTTCATTTAAGGATTGAGCTATCAGCACCGGTCAAAAGGGTCGCGGTGATGATATGTCATGTCATTCAAAAATCTCAGATGCTCTCCGCTAATGTGAAGATGCGAATACCCTTTAAGTGAAAGCAATTCGGTAAATGTAATATGCAATTTTAATTTCCCCAGTGAATGCTTAATAGCAATTTCCCAAAACGAAGCCATACTGATAAACTTGATGTTATCAGGATTGAGAATAGTTTGCTTTGCAGAATCAGAAAGCCGTGAATCACCGCTTTCGAACCAAAGAAATGCCTGGGTATCGAGCAGCATATTCATTACATGTATTCTTTGAAATCATTTAATGGCGCATCGAAGTCAGGCGATATTTTGATTTTGCCTTTCAAACGACCAAATACCGGCTGCTCACTATGAGAAGATGTAAGCTGTTGTTTTAGTTTCTCAATTTGTCCCAAGAGCTTCGTATCGTTGATGTGCATTAGCCAATCAAGCAATTCAAGTTTTTTTGATGAGATATCCATGCAGCAAAAGTAAGTGTAAGTTTTCAGTTACCAAAGTTTCAATAAACTAGGAAAGAATTAATTTTTCTATATTTGTACAATGACAGACTTTCATTTATATTCGAGGATAAGTTCAATGCCTTCTGACCTGAAAAAAGAGGTAGCTGACTTTGTGGAATTTCTATTGCAAAAGGGAAAAACGAAAAAAAAAATCAAGCAAAGAAAATTCGGCTATGCAAAGGGTTTTTTTAAAATGTCCGCCGATTTTAACGAACCGTTGGATCAAAAACAAAAACGCCCGGATTTTCACCGGGACGCTTTTGTAAACACCAACTATAAAATCAAAGCTACTCTCAAAAAGGTTTATCAATCATCTTAAATCCTTTGCTGTGGATGTTGATGATGTCTATGTTCGGATCATCTTTAAAATATTTTCTCAGCTTGGTGATGAACACATCCATGCTTCGCGCAGTGAAATAATTGTCATCGCCCCAAATCATCTTCAAAGCCTTTTGTCTTGGCATCACATCATTGAGGTGCGTGCACAGCAGCCTTAGCAAGGCTGCTTCTTTCGGTGAAAGCTTTTGCTGGTTATCGTTATTAAGAATCAACCGGTGCTCGAAATTGAATTTGTATTTCCCGATTTTAAACTCTGACTGGTTAAAAGCTATATCGGTGTCGCTGCTGCGCTTCAATATGGCTTTCAGCTTGTGGAGAAGCACTTCCGAATCGAACGGCTTGGTGAGATAATCATCTGCCCCGATGCGGAATCCTTTCAGCACGTCCTCCTTCATCGTTTTTGCAGTGAGAAAAATAATAGGCACTTCCTGGTTGTGCAGGCGAATTTCTTCGGCCAGCATGAAACCGTCTTTCTTCGGCATCATCACATCAAGGATGCACAGGTCAAACATGCCTTTTAAAAAACTTTCCTTGCCCTCTACTCCATCCCTACAAAGGGTTACGTCATAGTCGTTCAGCTCCAGGTAGTTTTTCATGACATTGCCGAAGTTGGGATCATCTTCAACGAGCAATATTTTTGCTTTTTCCATGTCTTATGCTTTTATTAATTTATTTTAAAACGGAAGAAATATTTCAAAGCTGCTTCCCATTCCGGGCTCACTGGTTACATGAATAGTTCCTTTATGCTGCTCCACAATTGCTTTTACATAGCTTAATCCTAATCCGAAGCCCTTCACATCATGAATGTTTCCGCTTTGAACACGGTAAAACTTTTCAAATATTTTTTTCAGGGTGTCGCGGGTCATTCCTATTCCTTTATCCACAATGCTAACGATAACACCCCTTTCATTATTGTGTGTTGTGATGGTAATCTCCGGTTTCTCGTTGGAATACTTATTTGCATTATCAATTAGATTGGCAATTACATTAGAAAGGTGCATCGGGTCTGCATTGATGCAAGGCTGTTCTGATTCAAAATGACAGGCGATTTTTCCTTCCCGCTTTTCCACCTGGATAGCAATCGCATCCGTCACATTTGCAATCAGCTCGTTAATGTTAACGAGTTCCGTTTTCAGGCTTATCTCTCCCTTTTCAAACTGCGCCATCTTCAGCACATTCTCCACCTGCGCATTCATCCGTTTGTTTTCCTGTGAAATAATATGGGTATAGTAGTTGAGCTTTTCCTTGTCTGCATATACTTTAGGATTTGACATGGCATCAGCAGCAAGCGAGATAGTTGCAATAGGTGTTTTAAACTCATGCGTCATGTTATTAATGAAATCATTCTTAATGTCAGATAGTTTTTTCTGGCGGATGATTGTATTAATGCTGTAAGAAAAGCCAATAATAATGGTAAGCGTAAAAAGAAAAGATCCGAACAGCATAGGCCACATAGATGAAAGAAGCCTTCCTGTTATTCCCTCAAAATTCATGACAAGATAGTCCGGTTTGGAATTGAAATCATTTGGTAAAAGACCTATCCTGTATTTGGCTTGTTCTAGCGAGGCCTTGCTTGCGGGGTTACTTACTAAAATCAGGGAGTCGTTTGCACCGGAAGCAATACCATAATCACACTTGAGATCAACGCCTCTTTTATAAAGTTCATCATCTACAATCCTGTCAAGGCATTTACGGTCAATTTGATTGTAGAAGCCGGTGTGCCGCTGCATCATTAATTTCACCATTTCGCCCATGGCATGCTGCATTTTATTTAAACGACTCCGTATGTTTATATTTTGAGCAGACGTTGCGTTCAGAATCGAGTCGCGCCTGCTGGCAATTTTATAATGATGCTTCCATTCCTTTTCATCATAGGTTTCTCCTTCCAGCGATTTACTCCGTTGCAGCTTGATGATCATCTGGCTGCTTCCGGGTCCCACGATCCTGAAGTCAACTCCGCTTTCCTGGTCATCATATATAGGAGGAGGAGGCAGGGGATTGGCAGCAGCGAGGTTATCATTTGAATCATGATCAGCATGCAGTGTATCAGCATTTCCGAAAAAATCGTAAGAAACAGAATCGAAATTAAAAAAATTCGTGTTGAAGGAATTGAATGTTTCATTGGTTTCAATACGGTCAATGATTACATTCATTGCCTGGCGCACATTCTGATCCAGCTGCTTTTCTTTTATCTTCAGATCATTCTCAATCCAGTAAACCTGTAAAGCAATAATACCCAGCAGTGCAGGTGTCATCAAAGCAATTATCCAACGTATTTTTTTCTTATTCATTTGTCATGCAAAATTAAGTCATTCTATTGGTGCGCCCAAGAGATTAACTTTTAATTAACGGAAGCCAAAGTTTAACATTCCTTAACCTCATGATAACCGCCTTAACATTAGTATTGACGTAAATTTGTATAACGAAAATTCTAAACTCATAAAGCTATGAAAACGCTAAACGTCAAAGAAACACTTGCCTGGGTTGCCCTTGCTTGTGCCATCGTATTATTCAGCTTTACCATCGGTTTTGCACAAACCAAAGATGAAAGTAAAGTAACTATTCGCATCGAAAAAAACATCAATGGCAAAACGGAAACTTTTGATACCACCTTTACCGCACAAGGCGGTCATGATCCTTACGGCATTAACAGGCCACGCATCATTCCTCTTCCTACACCTATTCCTGATCCCGTTCCCAATCCAGATCCTATCCCCTTTAATCCGCAAGGCGATAGTGCGAAAGCTAATAAACACAGCGGCAGCAGGATGAGTGAGGAGGATAACGACCATTTTAAAGAGCACATGCAAACATTAAATGATGAGATGAATAATTTTCATTTCGAATTTAAAGGGAATGACAATAATGCAGACAAAGCAGATAACAACCGGCAGTTATTTTATAAATACCTTGACAACAATGATTCATTAAAGGAAGGATCGTTTGCATTTCCCGACATGCCTGAATTAAACAACCTTGGCAAATACATGAAAGAATTTCAGACGGAGTATAACGGTGACAGCATGATTAAAAATATGAAGATTATTATTAATAACGATGTTCTGGCTGACAACGATCATGACGCTGCTATTGGCGATGATGATGAAGATGTTGCTGCGCCAGAAAAGAATACGGGTAAAGACCCGAACAAAGTAATTATCTACAAACGAATTATCATAAAAGATGATAACGAAGCGAATGCATCAGCCAAGGCGAATGAAACCAACAACGATTTACAACTGAATAACCTTGCTATATATCCTAATCCCAATGGCGGATCGTTTACGCTGAACTTTCATTTAGACACTCCCGGCGACTTAAACGTACAAGTCACTGATATGCAGGGAAGAGAAATACTCGTACAGAAGTTTAATGATTTCAGTGGCGACTACAGCAACTCATTTGATTTAAGCGATAAAGGAAAAGGAATTTATATTTTATCCATTGAACAAAACAACAAGAGATTGAACAAAACAACAAGAGGCTGACAAAAAAGATTGTTATTGAGTAGTTTTATTTTTACGTGTTTAGTTAGGAAAGCCCTGCATTTACGCGGGGTTTTCTTTTTACTATTCTTCAGGCATCCACGATCCTGCCATCCTGCATATGGAGTTTCCTGTCTGCCATGTTGGCAAGTTCTTCATTGTGCGTAACGATTACAAAAGTCTGGTGCAGCTTATCACGCAGATCAAAAAATAACTCATGAAGAGATTTAGCTGAAGCGGTATCGAGATTACCGGAGGGTTCATCTGCAAAAATTACATCAGGCCTGTTGATGAGAGCACGCGCAACAGCCACTCGTTGCTGCTCTCCCCCGCTCAATTCCCCCGGACGATGTGTGACGCGATCAGCGAGATTTAAAAGAGCGAGCAGTTCCCTCGCCTTCTTTTCCGCCTCATTCTTTTGAAGGCCAGCAATAAGAGCAGGCATAAACACATTCTCCAAAGCAGTAAACTCAGGCAACAAATGATGCTGCTGAAAAACAAAGCCGATATGCTTGTTACGGAAGGCAGATATTTTTCTGGATGATAACCCTGTCACCTCCGTTTCATTAATCCACACCTTTCCTGCATCTGCCTGATCAAGCGTGCCAAGTATGTGCAGCAACGTGCTCTTTCCCGCTCCCGATGCACCCACAATGGAAACAATTTCGCTCTTCTTTATATGAAGATCAATTCCTTTTAATACCTGTAATGAATCGTACGATTTTTTTATTCCCGCAGCTTTAATCATGTGCTGTATTTAAAAGCGAAGCCATGCGGGTAAAAATAGAAATTAAACACATATTATGACGGGTGCATCTTCAGGAGCACCCGTTTTATTTGTGTGTCAGGCATGAATATCAGCTATAGGGTGCAAGACCCGAATGCGCTTTGCAGTAAGGAGCATTAGCCAGGAGCAAGGGTGTCCGTTGTGAAGCGGAATCTGAAGGAAGCCGGAGGC
>PLYJ01000252.1 GCA_003151745.1 Bacteroidota bacterium | reverse complement strand
ACTATATTAAATTAACAATGCCTGAAAATGTTATCGTCTAAATCTCAGTATTCGGAAATTACAATCATATTTAACAATTTAAAACCAACTAATTAAATGAAAAAGCTAATTCTAATGGCAATTGTTGCAGTATTCTCAACAGCTGTATTTGCTCAAACTACCCCTGCAACCGCTCCTGTAGCAATACCAACTCCGGCAACAAGTCCTTCCACTCCGGGCGTAAACAAAGATATCCATGCTGACAAAAAGGATATCCGCTCTGATAAGAAGGATATTCATGCGGACAGAAAAGACACCTATGCGGATCGCAAGGACATCAAAAGTGATCGTCAGACACTTAAGGCTGACAAAGCTGCCGGTAATACAGCCGGTGTAAATGCTGAAAAGAAGGACATTCATGCTGACAAAAAGAATATCCATCATGATCGTAAGGATATTCATCATGATGAGCATAAATAAGCTTTATTAGACATCTTTCCTAAATAANNTTAATTAGGAAAGATGTCTATTATTTTTAATAAATATTATTTAGTAAAAGAGTCCTGTTTATTCGGGACTCTTTTTTTGTTTTATACATCGAATTATTTTCAAGTTACGACAAAACAAACTTACTTTGCGTAACTATTAATTCAACCTAAACACACTTAAATTATGGCAGAGATTGAAGATTCCACAGAAAGCCTGCATGAAAAAATTCATGAGGAAGCACATCATGCAGAAAATGATCCGAAAGGGAAATGGATTTTATTTGTTGCCCTCTTCACTGCTTTGGTGTCAGTGCTTGCGGCCATAACAGGAATGCTTAGCGGACATCATGAAAATGAGGCCCTCATTTCTCAAATGAAAGCGTCTGATCAATGGGCGTTTTACCAGGCAAAAGGTATTAAGGCGGAAATTGTTTCATCTACTGCTAAAATAAAATAATGAATAACAAGGAAGATGCCGCAACAAAGGAACGCGTAGAAAAATACAAAGCCGAGCAGGAGGATATAAAACAAAAAGCGGAAGAGTATAGCGTAGAAACAGAGTTGCATTTGTCAAAACATAAGGGATTGGCAAAAGCTATTACACTGTTTCAAATAACTATTGCCATTTCAGCGATTTCTATACTTACCCGAAGAAAGTTCTTTTGGTATATTGGTATTGTCTTCGCTTTGTGCGCCTGCTTTTTTCTTTTTCAGGGGCTTTCCTGAAAAGGTTGAAGAATGAAATTGAATAAATAAATTTTCAATATTGAACCGCGATCAAATCTCCAATGTTCTAAAAAAATACCTACCTGAACATGCCGTTGGGTCATGTACAGACTGGGTGGTGGAGCATCGCATTAAAGTAAACATTACTAAAAGCCGCGCTTCAAAATATGGTGATTATCGTCCGCCGCAAATGGGCAAAGGACATCATATTACCATCAATCATGATCTGAATCCGTATGCTTTTCTTATAACGTTCGTTCATGAAGTGGCACATCTTACATGCGAAATAAGATTCAGGCGGAACATCGAACCGCATGGTAAGGAATGGAAGCAGGAGTTTCAATTTTTACTTTCCCGCTTTCTGCATCAACATATTTTCCCGGAAGATGTTTTATCAGCAGTAAAGAATTATCTTCTTAACCCGGCAGCTTCGAGTTGCACGGACATTGATTTGCAAAGAGCACTAAAGAAATATGATCTTAAGAAAGAAAATGCTTTGGTTCTGGTGGAGGATTTACCTCACAAAAGCATTTTTGAATTATCCCATTCAAGAAAAAAACTTATCTTAATAAAAGGAGAGAAAAGAAGAACACGTTTTCATTGCGTGGAGATAGGAACGGCAAGAGAATATATGGTTAATCCGCTGGCAGAAGCGAAGCCTGTTAAATCTATTGAGAATGAGCAATAATTAGTAATTATTAACAAATTACTTCTTTTACACGTTACATTCTTTTTTACATTTGTCCGCCGAAAAGGACAGACTCCGTCTTTCAGCGGAGTGCCAACATACACTTACAATTATGCTTGAAGAAATTCTTGATATGGATCAGCAACAATCTCTTGTATCAGCTATGGCTGAAAACCTTATTGGTTCTGAAATAATAAAGCTTGCAGGCGAAATAAATGAGAAGATAAAAAAGGGAGAAAAGGTATTTAATTTCACCATCGGTGATTTTGATCCTACTATCTTTCCGATCCCTGCCGAATTAACGGAAGAGATCATTAAAGCATATCACAAAGGGCATACGAATTATCCCCCTGCCAATGGCATTGCCGAATTGCGAAAAGTGGTTTCTGAATTTCTTTTTGACCGCACCGGATTGAAATATACTGCTGATGAGGTGCTTATCTCCGGCGGCGCACGCCCTTTAATTTATGGTATATATGTTACCTTGCTGAATGCAGGAGATAAAGTGATAGTCCCCGTTCCGTCATGGAATAACAATCACTATTGTCATCTCGTTCATGCCGTACCTGTTTATGTAGAAACCAAGGCAGAAAATAATTTTATGCCTACTGCAGAGGAAATACAACCTTTCCTTGGTGAAGCTACCTTGCTTTCCTTATGTTCTCCGCTCAATCCAACGGGCACTGTCTTTACTAAAAGCCCGTTGAAGAAAATATGTGAACTGGTGATTGAAGAAAACAGGAAAAGAAAAGCCGCTGGAGCGAGACCACTGTATGTAATGTACGACCAGATTTATTGGATGCTTACTTATGGCACAACAGAACACTATAATCCCGTTTCTTTATTTCCCGAAATGCATGAGTACACCATATTTGTTGACGGCATTTCTAAATCGCTTGCCGCAACAGGCATTCGTGTTGGATGGGCTTTTGGTCCAAGGGTGATCATAGACAAGATGAAAGCGATTCTTTCTCACGTGGGAGCATGGGCGCCAAAAGCGGAGCAAGTTGCTGTTTCAAAATACCTTGCCCAGAAAGAAATGGTAGATTCTTATCTTGAAAACTTTAAAGATCGTGTTGAAAAACGATTAAATAGTATTTACAAAGGATTTATTGAACTGAAGAATGAAGGGTTCAGGGTGGATGCCATTGCTCCACAGGCAGCCATCTATCTCACTATCAAGCTTGATCTTGTTGGATTAAAAACAGAGTCAGGACATGTATTAAATACTCAAAAGGAAGTTACCAACTATATTCTTGAAGAAGGAAGACTTGCCGTAGTTCCTTTCTCCGCCTTTGGTTCATCAGATGATTCAAGCTGGTATCGCCTGTCTGTTGGAACCTGCAATACTGCTGAGATTCCGGAAGTGTTTGCCACTCTGAAAAGAGCTTTGAAAAAACTCTCCTGATTGATTATTGATTATTGTCTATTGACTGGCTTCAATTCACAATAGTCAATAATACATAGTCAATATTCAATATAATGAATAACCGATATTGTGTAATAATGGCAGGAGGCATTGGAAGCCGCTTCTGGCCCATAAGCAGAGATAAACATCCCAAACAATTTCTTGATATTTTAAGCACTGGCAAATCCTTGCTGCGACAAACGTTCGAGCGGTTTGCTTCGATATGCCCGAAAGAAAATATCTATGTGGTGACGAATGAAAGCTATGTTGACCTGGTAAAACAACAGCTTCCTGAATTAACCGATCACCAGGTTTTGGGAGAGCCGATGAGAAGAAACACAGCTCCATGCATTGCCTACGCTTCTTATAAAATTGCACAGATCAATCCGGACGCTAACATGGTTGTTGCACCCAGCGATCACGTGATTACGAATGAAAAGGCATTTCACGAAGCTATTGCTCATGCCTTTGATTTTACAGAGAAAGAAGATTCGCTCGTAACGCTTGGCATTCATCCAAGCCGCCCTGATACCGGTTATGGATATATACAGTTTAAAGAAGATGCTTCGAAGAAGGATACGCTGAGAGTATTGAAAGTAAAGACTTTCACTGAAAAGCCAAACCTGGAGATGGCTAAGTTTTTTATGAAGAGCGGTGACTTTGTGTGGAACAGCGGCATTTTCATCTGGAATGCAAAAGCCATCATGCAGGCAATGGAAGACCATCTTCCCGAGATCAATAATATTTTTAAAGAAGGCACGTCATTTTACAACACGGATAAAGAAGCTGATTTCATCCGGACTGCTTATGCACATTGCACGAACATCTCTATTGACTATGGCGTGATGGAAAAGGCGAAGAACGTTTATGTGCTGGCAACAGAATTCGGATGGAGCGATCTTGGCACCTGGCGTTCCTTGTATGATCAGTTGCCGCATGATCAACAAGCGAATGCAGTGGTTGGGCTGCACGTCATGTTGGAACAAACTTCCAACTGCATCATTAACATGCCAAACAATAAGTTGGCGGTGATACAGGGGCTAAACGATTTTATTGTCGTGGAAACGGATAATGTATTGCTTATTTGTCCCAAGCAGGACGAACAGCAGATCAGGCAACTCGTAAACGATGTGAAAATTAAAAAGGGGGAGAAGTATATATAGTTTTGTTCTGTGCCTTTTTATCACTCCTCAATTTCACAGCATCTTCTTTTCCAATAAGTATTCAGCAATCTGCACTGCATTAGTGGCAGCGCCTTTGCGAAGGTTGTCGGAAACAATCCAAAGGTTTAACGTGTTAGCCTGAGATTCATCTCTGCGTATTCTTCCCACAAATACTTCATCCTTCCCTTCTGCATCAATAGGCATTGGATATTTAAAGTTTGCTGGATCATCCATTACTACAATGCCTTTCGATGCCGATAAGATCTTTCTTATTTCATTCACGTCGAAATCATTTTCAAATTCAACGTTCACGCTTTCGCTGTGGCCGCCTTTTACAGGAACACGCACAGTAGTAGAGGTGAGGCGGATGGAATCATCGCGCATGATCTTCCGCGTTTCGTTCACCATTTTCATTTCCTCTTTTGTGTAACCGTTTTCCATAAACACATCAATATGAGGAAGCACATTCATGTCAATCTCATATTTATAAGCCATTTCACCCTTGATACCTTTGCGTTCATTCATCATCTGGTCAACCGCTTTCTTGCCTGTGCCGCTTACAGACTGATAAGTAGAAACCACGATTCGTTTGATCTTATATTTTTTATGAAGCGGATTCAATGCCACCACCATCTGAATGGTTGAGCAATTCGGGTTTGCTATAATCTTGTCATCTTTCGTCAGTGCATCGGCATTAATTTCAGGAACTACTAATTTCTTACCGGTGTCCATCCTCCATGCGGAGGAATTATCAATAACAACACAGCCAACCTCAGCAAACTTTGGTGCCCATTCCAAAGATGTATTGCCTCCTGCCGAAAACAGTGCAACCTGAGGCTTCAATGAAATCGCTTCCTGCATGCTTACCACCTTATATACCTTGTTCTTATATGTTATTTCTTTCCCAACAGATTTTTCAGTTGCAACTGGAATCAATTCCGTTACAGGGAAATTTCTTTCCGCAAGCACTTCCAGCATTTTACCACCCACCAAACCGGTGGAGCCAACAACAGCTACTTTCATTAATGTATTATTTAAAAATTATTTTTACTTTTCGCGCACAAAAGTACAGACATTCATGTAATGAAGCGACTGCCGTTCATAATATTCATCTTTTCTTCAATTATCTCCTTCGCACAACTGGTGGATGATTTTTCGGATGGGAATTTTACTTCCAATCCTGCATGGTATGGTGATGTTTCTCAATTCAAGGTGAATTCATCTTATCAATTACAGCTCAACAGCAGTGGTTCAAACACTTCTTCTTTATATACTGCCGACAGTCTTGCTACACTTGATAATATCGAATGGCATTTTTGGATTAGTCAAAGCTTTTCTCCTTCCGGAAACAATTACGGCAGAGTTTATCTTGTATCTGATCAAAATAATCTCAAAGGATCGCTTAACGGCTATTATCTTCAATTCGGAGAGCCACTTGCAAACGATGCTGTTCAACTATTTCTTCAAACGGGAACAACCTCCACTTCAGTATGTCGCGGCATTAACGGCCAGATTGCAAATGCATTTGCCGTAGGTGTTCGTGTTACCCGCGATGCTACGGGTTTGTGGAGCTTATCAGTTGACGGAACAGGAGGAACCAACTATGTGCCGGAAGCTACAGGGACTGACCTGACCTATACCACCTCATCTTCTTTTGGTGTCGTATGCACATACACATCCAGCAATGCCACGAATTTCTATTTCGATAATTTTTATGTCGGACCTGTCATAAGGGATACAACTCCTCCAACCATTTCTTCCGCCAGTGCAATTGATTCCCTCCATCTCGATGTAAAATTTTCTAAAGCGGTTGATCCTGTTTCCAGTCAAATCATCTCAAACTATTCCGCTAACAATGGCATTGGAACTCCTGTAACTGCTTCCCTTGATAGCTCTGATTTGTCTCTTGTGCATTTGACATTTTCCATTTCATTCGCAAATGGCGTTTCAAATATTCTCACTGTTAATAATATTAAAGACAATGCTAATAATCAGATTGCTCAGAATTCAACAGCAACCTTTTCTTATTTTACAATAGCTGCTGTGCAGCCGCTTGATATTGTCATCAACGAAATCCTCTCACACGTTAAAACAGGCGGAGCTAAATTTGTGGAAATATACAACCGTTCGCAGAAGGCGATTGATCTTTCACAACTTAGCTTCACGAGGCGCGAGCTCACTACTGGCGTATTAGATGCTTCTGTGGCGCTTACTACCAGCAGCTACCTGTTTCTTCCCGGCGAGTATCTTGTTCTTACCACCGATCCCGCTATTGTAAAAAGCCAATATCAAACCTTAAATCCAAACGCTTTTCTTCAAATGAGCCTGCCGTCGTTTTTAGATGGTGAAGATGACATTCTTCTCCTCTCTACGGATTCGGTAATTATTGATGAAGTGCATTATTCCGAAAGCTGGCAATTTCCGTTGCTCACTTCTTTTGTGGGCGTTTCTTTTGAACGCTTAAATGCCGACAGGCCTTCGCAGGACAGCACCAACTGGCACAGCGCCTCCGAAGCAGTTGGCTTTGCAACACCCGGTTATAAAAACTCACAGTCTGATGTTTCCAATGGCAATGGCAATGAAATCTCCGTTGACCCTCAAATCTTTTCTCCGGATAATGATGGTCACAATGATGTCCTAAACATTCATTACACATTCCCCGATCCGGGCAACGTAGCCAACTTGAATATATATGATGCAAGAGGCCGCCTTATTCGCACTCTTATTAATAATGAATTGATTGGCAACACAGGCTTTTTTGTCTGGGATGGCATCACTAACGAAAATGTAAAAGCCAGGATTGGCATGTATATTATATATGTAGAGGTTTACCAATTGAATGGCGATGTGAAAAGCTTTAAAAAGACTTGTGTGCTGGCAGGCAAGCTGTAAGCTTTTCTTTTTGTTTAAGTGTTGCATATCAAAATTGGAACTGAACACGATCTGATTGATCATATTGTCCCTTCCTGAAATAGCTT
>PLYJ01000089.1 GCA_003151745.1 Bacteroidota bacterium | reverse complement strand
ATTATATAATGGCTAATAGTATAAGTAGTATATACCTTCTCTAAATTATATATGCGTACATAATCGGCTAACGCCTGAATGAAATAAATTTCAGATGTGCTTATTTTTTGAAAAGAGCGGTCCACTTTTACAAAAATAAAAGAACCGTTATTATTAGAATTTTGGTTGTTAATGCTTTCAGCCAAAAATAACTTTATTCATCACTTTCCTGAATTGCGCACCCGAAAGCGGTTTCATAATAAAATCCGTAGTATTTACATCATAGGCATGATCTGTTGGCCTTTTCCCTGATCTTACTACAATCATGTATGGTTTTTTAAATTGCAAATAATTTAAGAAGCCTGCTGCCCGTTCCGGTTGCACAAGCTCATCAATAAATATAACATCTATTTTATGTTTCAAAAACACATCTTCCGCCTGCGCCGCAGAACCGCAGCTCGCCACAAGTTTTAAATGCCCGGATTGCTTTACGATCCTTTCAAGCGGCCTGCAACTCTCCTTGTTACCATCAATGATAAGACAATTCATAGCCATATTTTTATGATTTCAAGGATATTAAACTGCGCCCTTTTGTATTCATAATGCTTAATTTGTATAAAAGATACACCTTTTAATCTTTTGATGTTGCACAAAAAGAGCTATTTTACAGCTAAAAAATGATAATTTTGGAAGAAATGTTCATTTTTATAGCAACGTCAGAGTTTATGATTGTGAGATAATGTCTTAATTTTTATATTACAAAACTGTTTCGCAGCATTGCGAGACGGCTTTTGTTTTTCCAGGCTTTTAACAAAAAGTGCTTCAGCCGGTATATATGCCAAATACTTTTCTCATTACATCGGCAATTTCGCCGAGAGTTGCATAGGCTTCTACACATTCAAGAATCACCGGCATCAGGTTGGCGTCTGAGCGGGCAGTCCTTTCTAATTTAACAAGCAGCTCCTCTACCCCCTTGTTATCACGTTGTGATTTAATCTGTTTTATCTTCTCAATCTGAAACTGCCTAATATTATCATCCACCACAAGATGCTTGTCAAAAGGCGGTTCTTCCCGCGTAAACTTATTCACTCCAACGATAATGCGCTCACCGCTTTGAATGCTTTGCTGATATTCAAAAGAAGCATTGGCGATTTCGTTTTGTATATACCCTGCTTCAATAGCGGCAACGGAGCCACCCATGGCATCAATCTTTTCAATATACTCCCATGCTTTCCTTTCTAATTCGTCAGTAAGTGTTTCCACAAAGTACGAGCCGCCTAATGGATCCACCGTATCTGCCGCACCGCTTTCATAAGCGATAAGCTGTTGCGTGCGCAAAGCAATTCTGGCAGCTTCTTCTGTAGGCAATGTCATAGCTTCATCGTAACCGTTTGTATGCAGGGATTGCGTGCCACCGAGCACTGCACTCAATGCCTGAATGGCAACACGTACAATGTTGTTTTCAGGCTGTTGCGCAGTGAGTGTTGAGCCTCCGGTTTGAGTATGAAAGCGAAGCATCATGGCTTTGGGATCTGTAGCGCCAAGCTCTTTGGTGATGCTTGCCCACATTCTGCGAGCCGCGCGAAACTTGGCAACTTCCTGAAGCAGGTTATTATGGGCGTTGAAGAAAAAAGATAAGCGCCGCGCAAAAACATTTATATCAAGATCTTTGGTGAGAGCTGCTTTTAAATACGCTTTGCCGTTGGCAAGTGTGAAGGCAAGCTCCTGCACGGCAGTTGATCCCGCTTCACGGATATGGTAACCGGAAATAGAAATGGTATTCCACTTAGGCACTTCCTTGCTGCAATACTCAAATATGTCGGTGATGATGCGCATGCTTTGCTTTGGTGGATAGATGTAAGTGCCACGTGCAGCGTATTCCTTTAACAAATCATTTTGAACAGTGCCGGAAATCTTTTTAATATCAGCGCCTTGCTTCTTTGCCAAAGCTATATACATAGCAAGAAGAATGGAAGCAGTACTGTTAATCGTCATGGAAGTAGTGATATTCCCTAACTGAATGCCATCAAAAAGTATTTCGACGTCGCGCAAAGAATCAATAGCAACACCTGCCTTTCCTACTTCTCCGTCAGAAAGTTCATGATCGCTGTCAAAACCTATTTGAGTTGGCAGATCAAAGGCTACAGACAAGCCTGTAGTGCCGTTGGCAAGTAAATATTTATAACGCTTGTTCGATTCTTCAGCAGTAGAAAAGCCCGCATACTGGCGCATAGTCCATAGCTTGCTGCGGTACATGTCTTCCTGTACACCTCTTGTAAAAGGGTACTGCCCCGGTAACTCCTTTGAATCAGCATGCGCGGTGTAAACGGTTTTTATTTCGATGCCGCTTTCAGTAACTATCTTTTTCTCTTCCATATTTTCTTCCGCCGAATAACAAATTTACTGCTGCATGGTCAACTGGCGCACTTCATTTTTCAGAAAGTCAATAGCTTTCTGTGCAGGAAGAGTGTCATTGCGAAGCATGGTTTCAAAAATTTCAGCGCTAAGATTAATAGCCGTGTCATTAGGCCCGATCTTTTCAGAAGCAGTATTTACAATCTTCACAATTTCTTCTTTGGCAATCTTCACTTGCTCCCATGCAGGATTAGACATATAAATCTGCTGCGATAAGTTATGCTCAAACTCTGTTCTTATGTCACTCAATAATTCACTTTGCAGTTGAAGAGAAGTCATGTTGGGTCTGTTGGTTCTCATCAATAAGCTTGATGGAGAAATTCTTTCAAGAAATAAAACCAAACGTTCATACGATTGCAGGCGCAATGGTAGCATGTCCTTTTGCAATAACTGTTTTGCCTCAATCAATTTCAACCTATAATCGCGGTCTAGAAAATTTTTAATTAATAAAAACATGGCTCCAAGCACAAGCAATGCCGGAACAAAGTAAAGCAACACGTCAACAATATTTTTCTGTGTATCCATTAAAGCAAAGTTTTGAGCGGTAAATATCGGAGAAAAAAGTTATAGGTTATTAGTTATGTGAAAGCGGTAAAGACCTCATAACGTATTAATAAACAGCGATAATGTCATTTTCACCTGTTTCTGTGAATAACCCAAAGAGAAATTCTTTCGTTTCGATTCCTTTTTTCTACCTTTGTTAACACCAATTCTTTAGAACAGTCCCGCACGTGCGGGATCATCCTAACTCTCATTGCATGGAAGAAGAATTCGATCACCGCGAAGAAGAACAACTCATCAGGAAATCTGTACTGCGTTACGAAGAAATGCTCCGAAAGAAGGATGAGTATTTTTTTGATGTAGATGCTTTTATTTCCATTATAGACAACTACATTGAAAAAAACGATCCTGTAAACGCCATACAGGTTATTGAATTTGCTTCTTCACAGCATCCTTCATCCGTTGATTTTTTACTGAAGAAGGCGCAAATACTGGCGATGACAAACGAGCCGAAGAGAGCATTAATTATTCTTGAAAAGGCGGAGATGCTGGCTCCGAACGAAGCCGATTTATATATGATACGCGGCAATGTGTTTAGTCAGCTTGGCAAGTATGATAAAGCCATTGAGCAGTTTAACCGTGCCGTTCCCTTGGCTGAAGAAAAGGATTTAATATTCCTCAATATTGCATACACGTATGAAGGATGGGGAGATTACAACAAAGCAATAGACTTCCTCAAGAAATGCCTTGATGAAAACCCGAAGAATGAAGTAGCTTTGTATGAAATTGCATTTTGCTATGAGTGCATCGGCCAACTGGAAGAAAGCGTCGCATTTTACGAAAGCTTCATTGATAAAGAGCCTTACAATCACCACGCATGGTATAACCTGGGGAATGTATTTAACCGTTCTTCAAAATATGCGGAGGCGCTTGAGTCTTACGACTATTCGCTTCTCATAAAACCGGATTTCTCTTCCGCCTATTTTAACAAAGGGAATACGCTTGCCTG
Source organism: Bacteroidota bacterium (assembly GCA_003151745.1). GTDB lineage: Bacteria > Bacteroidota > Bacteroidia > AKYH767-A > 2013-40CM-41-45 > PALSA-967. The sequence goes on along the minus strand of PLYJ01000089.1, from coordinate 39,253 downwards.
CCTCAATCGTTTTGAAGAAGCAATAGCTAACTACAAGCAAACATTTGAATATGAAACTCCCGATGCGCTCACGTATTATAATATAGGCGAGTGCCACGAGCAACTTGAGCAATTACAAAAAGCGCGCGAATTCTTCAAAAAAGCCACCAAGCTTGATCCGCAATTAGCAGAAGCATTGCTGGGCATTGGCGTTACACTCTCTTCTGAAGACAGGTCTTTCGAAGCAATACATTATATAAAGAAAGCCATTGATGTAAATGATAAGGTGCCTGAATTTTGGTTTGCGTTGGGAGATGCTGAGTTCAGCCTCGAAAATTATGTAGAAGCGGAGAAAGCATATTTGCGCGTTATTGAACTTGACCCTAACAATGCCGACATCTGGCTTGAGTACTCGCACCTTTTGCGTGAAGATGACCGCCTGAATGAAGCCATTGAAACGGTTGAGCGCGGACTGGACTATCTTCCTGAAAATGCTGAACTTTATTTCCGGCTTGCCTGTTACCATTTTGATGCAGGCAGCAAGCAACAAGCTTATAACACCATTGAAGTAGGGTTAAATAAAAACAAAAAGCTAAGCAACACGCTGTTTGAATATTTGCCTGCACTTGAAACGGACACGAATGTTCTCTCCCTTATTGATCTCTATAAAAACAAATGATGAATTTTTCGCTTAAGCAAATACCTGAGCGCAGCGCAAAACCCCGCCAGGCAGGGTTGACTATGGTGATGGATAAAGGGCTTAGCCTGCGGGAAGCGGAAGATTTTGTTTCCGTTAATGCCGGATATGCTGACCTTTTGAAGCTTGGCTTCGGCAGTGCCTTTGTTACGCCACACCTGGAGAAGAAAATTAAAGTGTATAGGGATGCAGGCTTAGACGTTTACTTTGGAGGAACACTTCTGGAAGCATTTATAGTTCGCAAGCAATTTGATGATTACCTGCGCTTGCTCGAAAAATATAAAATGACGCATGCTGAATTATCCGATGGCTCTATCTCTCTTCCACACGATAAGAAATGCGAACTGATAAAAAAACTAAGCAAGCATGTCACGGTGGTGAGTGAAGTAGGATCAAAAGAAGAAGGAATCATTATTCACCCGAACAGGTGGATTGAGATGATGGAAAAAGAGCTGCAGGCAGGTGCATGGAAGGTGATTGCAGAAGCAAGAGAGAGCGGCACAGTCGGCATCTACCGTCCTAACGGAAGAGCACACGTAACTTTGATAAATAAAATTGTATCGCGTGTGCCACAGGAGAAGATTATCTGGGAAACGCCTAATAAATCAGGGCAAACTTATTTCATCAAGGTATTCGGTGCCAACGTAAATCTCGGCAACATTGCACCGACAGAAACACTTGCTGTGGAAACACTGCGCATTGGATTGCGGAGCGATACGTTCTTCTCATTCATAGATGCAAAAAGCAAGGCAGCGTTTTCTACTGACGGTATCGAATAACGAATCTGTTGCGAATATACGAATACGCAAATTCGTATATTCGTGTTTTATTAGATATTCGATACTATTCATCCCATATACTTACAACATAAATCTAAATTTACATGAAAGAGATAACCGTTCAGGAATTAAAAGCCAAAATAGACAGCAAAGAAAATTTTCAATTGATTGATGTGCGCGAAGAACACGAACATGAGCTTGTAAACATCGAAGGCGAACTCATACCTCTCGCAACAGTTATGGCCAACGCTGATAAAATCTCAAAAGACAAGCAGGTAATTATTTATTGCCGCTCCGGTGCACGCAGCGGCACTGCTGTTAGACAACTGGAAGAACAATTTGGTTTCACCAATCTCTATAATTTGAAAGGCGGCATTCTTGCTTATGCTAAAGAGATTGATCCTTCGCTCACCACTTATTGAATATTCGAAATGGTTGGATGCTTCGAAACTTTCTGCCCATAATGCTTCCCACATAGTTTCATTATCTGGACGTAACAGGTAAAGTGGTTTACACCACTGGCATAGAGGCTATGGATAGTATTAACTTAAAACCATGAAAACAGCATTCACACTTTTATTATTTTTCCTAATCAATGTAAAAACGGGCTATAGTCAGGCAGACTTAAAACTCTCGCATCAAATTGATTCGCTCAGTGCTGAAGATCAGAAGTGGAGAAATGAATTTAATCAGGCTGACAAAATGCAGTTGAACACAGCTACCCGCAAATCCATTTTAAAGAAAGTGATGTTGTGGGATAGTTTGAACTACCCCATGCTAAAAAAGATTTTTCATGAGCATGGTTATCCCGGGTATGACGTGGTTGGAAAAAAGAGCGCTCATAATTTCTGGTTGTTGGTGCAGTACCAGGATAAACATCCCGGTTTCCAGGACAGCGTACTGGTGAAAATGAAAATGGAGGTGGACAAAAAAAACGCATCATCCGCTGATTATGCAAAGCTGGTTGACAAGGTGAAAGTGAATGCAAAGCAGCTGCAGGTGTATGGAACGCAATTACAAATTAATAAAGGCTCCACGTCGTATGAACCCAAGCCTGTCATGGAACCGGAGAAATTAAATGAGCGAAGAAAAAGTGTTGGACTGTCCTCCATCGAAGAATATATTGAACTGATGAACAGCGGTTACTTTGAACCTGCGAAAAAAAAATAGCATATTGCTTATATTCAGAACTTCTTTTTTGTTTTCCAAATTTCATTCCTACATTCGGCGCATCAATTTGACCGGATGAGATACGCCCTGATTTCCCTTTTTATTTTTAAGTTATCCGTTTTGAATCTTATCGCTTCGGATAATTATCCTGTCGGAGCACGTTCAGCAGGAGTAGCTAATGCTTCTGTTACTTATTCAGACTTGTGGTCTGCTTTTAACAACCAGGGAGGATTAGCGCAATTGAAAGGCATTTCAGCGGGAGCTTATTACGAAAACGAATTTCTTGTTCCTGATCTTAGCTTAAAAAGTTTTGTATTCGCCTTACCTGCCGACAAGGCAGGCGTATTTGCATTAAGCGCCACACAATTTGGAGGTACTCTTTATAATGAAACGAAAGCAGGGCTTGCATATTCAAAACAGTTGGGAGAGAAATTTTCTGCAGGCATTCAGCTTGATTATCTGTCCACACACATTGCCAATGACGATGGCGGGTATGTTTATGGAACAACAAACACATTTACTGTTGAAGGAGGTTTCATTGCTGAGCCGATAAATAATTTGACTATTGGCTTGCACATTTTTAACCCCACGAGAGCAAAGTTGGCGGTGTATAACGATGAACGGGTGCCAACCAGCGTGTGTTTCGGCGGTTCGTATAAATTCTCTGAAAAAGTTTTGCTTAGTTCGGAAATTGAGAAGGATGGTGGTGAGAACAATATTTTTAAAGCAGGATTGGAATATCATATAGTTGAACAAGTGTTTCTTAGAGGAGGCGTAGCAAGTAATCCTTCACTAAGTTCGTTTGGATTCGGATTTAAGCTGAAGCAACTACAGGTTGACCTCGCTTCAACATATCACCAGGTGCTTGGGTTTACTCCGCAGATTTCATTGGTTTATAATTTTAAGAGTGAATGAGGAAATTATATATCACAGCCCTCATCTGCTTTTTCTTTACTACTGGTTTTGCACAAAAGGATTCTTCATCAGAAGAACTCGATCAAGTAACACAAGACAAAATTGAAGATATTGCTTCCGATATTGACGCTGACCTTGATTACAATACACTTTTAGACCAGCTTATTTATTTCAGAGAACATCCTCTTAATCTTAATACTGCCACAAAGGATGAACTTGAATCGCTGTCATTATTAAATCCTCTCCAGATTCAGGCATTACTAAAGCATATTGAGCAAAATGGCAAGCTGGTTGCTTTGGAAGAACTACAAACCATTGATGGCTTCGATCTTGAAACGATCTATAGAATTCTGCCTTATGTAAAATTGAATGGTAATACAGTCAGCGCTAAAGTGACTTTACGAAAGTTGGCAGAGGACGGGAAAAGCTCTGTGATGATGCGCTACCAGCAAGGGCTGGAAGTGCCCAAAGGATATTCTCCTAAGAACTTTGAAACAGGAGATACAAGCCGCTATCTCGGTAGTCGAGCTAAAATATATACACAATATCGTTACAGGCTTGGAAATCAAATCAGCTTTGGCATCACCGGTGAGAAAGGTGCTGGGGAACAGTTTTTCAAAGAAACACAACAAGCTGGTTTTGATTTTTATTCCGCTCATCTTTATTACAAAGGAAACAATTGGTTAAAGTCATTTGTCGTGGGTGACTATCAAACTCAATATGGCCAGGGACTGACTTTAGGAAGAGGACTTGCTTTCGGCAAATCAATTGATATTCTGAATATCAAAAAGGATGGTCGCGGGATTTTACCTTATGTTTCAACTAATGAAAATGCCTTCATGCGCGGAGCTGCTGTTTCAATCGGTGGAAGGAAAATTACTCTTGACCTGTTTTATTCCAATCATAAGATTGATGCAAACGTCAAGTCAAAAGATTCATTAACACAGGAAGGAATATTTTCTGCTTTTGAACAGAGCGGTTACCATCGTACGTATGCAGAGCTTAATGACAAACATACGCTCAATGAAATAGTGTATGGCGCACATCTTCAATATAAGCTGCAAAACCTTACCATCGGAGTTACAGACTATGCAACGATGTTTGATAAAGAACTTATTAAAACGTTTCATCCTTACAACGAGTTTGAGTTTAGCGGAGATCATAACAACAATGCCGGCATTGATTATAATTACATGTTCAGCAATGTCAACTTCTTTGGAGAGGTTGCGCGAAGCGAAAACGGAGGAGTAGCTTATTTAAACGGCGCCTTGGTGAGTCTTGATCCCCGAGTTGGAATTTCTATACTGCATCGGCATTACGATACCAACTACCAGAACCTTTTCAGCAATGGTTTTGGAGAAAGTTCAGGCACGGCAAACGAAGAAGGGCTGTTTATCGGCATCGTTACAAAGCCTGCCACAGGCTTCATGTTGAGCGGGTACTACGATCAGTTTAAGTTTCCCTGGTTACGCTATTTAGTGAATGCTCCCACATTTGGTAATGAATATATCGCTCAACTTACTTACACGCCATCAAAGACCTTTGAAGCATCTTTCAGAATCAAGGAGAAGGACAAGCCCGCTGATATTACTGCAGATACTCATCCCATCAGTAATTTACATGATGTCAATCAAACGAATTACCGTTTTAATATCAAGTATAAAATTTCAAGTACTTTCACATTCAGCAATCGCGTTGAATATGTAACTTACCAGGCAGGAGCAGGCAATCCTGAAACGGGATCTATGATTTACCAGGATGTCAGCTATAAACCAATTGGCAGCAAGTTTTCTTTAACCCTTCGCTATATGATTTTTGATTCTGATTCATATAACACCCGCATATATGCCTTTGCAAATGATGTGCAAGGTTCCTACTCCATTCCATTCAGCTACAATAGCGGAAGCAGCTTTTATATTATGATGCGTTATCGGCTTACCCGTCATGTTGATTGTTGGCTGCGTTACAGCACTACTGTTTACGATAATGTTGCAACCATAAGCAGCGGCCTCGATCAGATAAACGGAAACCAAATATCACAAGTGAGTGCACAATTGAGGTTTCAGATTTGATTTTAATAACTCCGGGCATCTTCTTGTTTTTAAAGGCCTCACGGGTTAAAAACAAAACAAAAATAAATGAGCACAGAATAGACGGCGGCTAAGTTTGAAACTTCGTGAAGGTTTGAAGTCAACAAATGAATAGATCATAACCAAAACCATTCAGGCGGTAAACTTTACCATGCATCTGGTAAACCTTACCAGGAGCCTGGTAAACCTTACCGTGGTGCGGTAAACCTTACCGGGCTCGCAGTAAACCTTACCATACTCGCGGTAAACTTTACCGTGCATCAGGTAAACCTTACCGGGCTCGTGGTAAACTTTACCAGACTCGCGGTAAACCTTACCGTGGTGCGGTAAACCTTACCAGGCTCGTGGTAAACCTTACCAGGCTCCTGGTAAACCTTACCAGGCTCGTGGTAAACCTTACCGTGGTCGCGGTAAACCTTACCAGACTTGCTTTTTTAGTGTTTTTTTGTCCTTTTTGCCATTTTCATGCCCTTTTAGTTGGTTTTGGGACCTTCCAAACTGCTTCCTCTTTAATAAGAAGCCGGTGCGGGAGGGCTAACCTAACAGGAACAAAACTTTAGTAGAGGGGTAGAGGGATTCGTTGTTTCTTTCGCTCACTGTAACCTCCCCGAAGTTTGGAACTTCGGGGAGGTTTGGATTACACTGTAAATGTAATTTTGTGTATTGTTACCCCGACGTGGTCAAGAAAATCTCGACGGGGTTTCGCTTTCATTCTATTTTAATAGATCAAATAAATAAAATGAAGGGGTTACGGCAGAAAGTTTTCCTCCGGTATTATCAACAATTATTCCATGAATAATACCCACTAATTTTGTCGCACCAATGTAAGTCACGTTACCTCCTTGTTCAAGAATTGAAAGATCATATACAGGCCCTCCGCTATAACCCGCGACAGATGGATTCTCGAGAATAATAAAAGTTTGTGGTGTCTTAATATCAAATCTATTTAGTGTAATCAAACCACTTGAGGGAAACGACCTATAAGTCAAAGGTGAAAAATATTCTGCATCAACATCAACTCCTAATCCTTTTGGAAAGCCAATTACTGTTAGTTGAGTGTTTCTTGAGATTGCCTTGCGGTCATTACTTATCATTTTAAGAGGAATAGCTTTGTCTTTAAAGTAATGCTCTGCTACATCCTTTGAAATGGTCAATTTTAAAATAGAAATATCTGCTATTGGATGATTGATCCATTTTATTGGATTTGCTATTTCAGATAGTTTAAACTTGTGTGGTTTATTATTTGTATCACTAATTAAGATATATGAATCCTTATCCATTTTGCTGAGTTGGAGATGCAAGATAAATTACGGAGATAGACATTTGGTCTGCTGTATAGGACTGACCAATGGATTTTAAGCTTAAAAAAAGGATTATTGCAATTAGAATAGGTTTAGTTAGTATACTGTTCCCTGATTTGTTGTTGATGATTTGTTGTAATCGTTTTTTCATTTTATTTTTTAGTAAGATGCAGTGAGGTCAAAGATTCCATAAGATGTTTCGTTGCAGTTAGGTTTGCTGCAATAGTAAGTAATATTTTTTCTTTTTTGTTTTTAACCTGTGAGGCCTTTAAAAACAAAATGATTATTGCGCTGATGAAAATCATATCCTGCGCCTTTGCCATTACGATGGAAACGATTACGTTTGCAGGGCTTATATGAGAAATTCCATTGTGTCGTTTGACAATACTGAAATTGCTTTTTCCGGGAAAAAAAACGAAGATTTAAACCGCGCTTATTGGTTGTTTAAGATGATCAGCTATAACTGGCTTGTCAATATCAGTCCGCCGTTTGTAAACTTCGCCATCTGGGCGCATCTTCCCATCAAAGGGCTCATTCGTGCCACTGCTTTTCGTCATTTTTGCGGCGGAGAAAACATTGAAGAGTGTACAAAAACGATTGATGAGTTAGGCAAATACAACATTGGCGCCATCCTGGATTACTCGGTGGAAGGCAAGGAGTCAGAAGCGGACTTTGACACGGGTTTGGAGCAGATTCTTGCCACCATTCGCAGGGCAAAGGGCGACAAGCATATTCCATTCAGCGTCTTTAAGCCTACAGGCATGGCTCGTTTTGGTTTGTTAGAAAAACTGAATGCAAAAAAGGATCTTACAAAACAGGAACAGGCAGAGTTTGAAAGAGTAAGGCAGCGTTTTGAAACCATTTGCAGGACAGGTTTTGAAAACAGCGTTCCCATCATGATTGATGCCGAAGAAACCTGGATACAGGATGTTATTGATGGATTGGTTACAGAAATGATGATGAAGTTCAATAAAGAACGCGTCATGGTTTACAACACCATCCAGATGTATCGCACGGACAGGCTTGAGTTTTTAAAGGAGTCGTATGAACATGCGGTGCAGCACAATTATTTGATAGGCATGAAGATTGTTCGCGGCGCCTATCATGAAAAAGAACAAAAGCGCGCTGCAGAAAAAGGATACCCATCTCCCGTGCATGCCGCAAAGCCAGCCACTGACAAGGATTACGATGATTCACTTCGTTTTTGTGTGGAGCATGTTGACAGGATTGCCGTCTGCGCCGGAACGCATAATGAAAACAGCTCTTTGCTGCTTACTGAATTAATGAAAGAAAAGAACCTGCCTAACAATCATCCTCATATATGGTATTCCCAGCTTTACGGAATGAGTGATCACATCAGCTACAATCTTTCCCAGCTTGGTTATAATGTTTGCAAGTATGTTCCTTATGGGCCTGTTACAGCAGTGCTTCCTTATTTGATAAGACGCGCACAGGAAAATACATCGGTATCAGGGCAGGTAGGCCGTGAGCTTTCTCTTATTTTAGCTGAAAAGAAAAGAAGATCAGATGATAAAATCAAACCGACATCTTCTCAAGCCAGTCAAGAGCTTTATGCCCCTCATTAAAAATAAGATCAAGAATGCTCAGATCGGGAATGAATCCGTGACGATCTGAAAACACCTGCTTGTATTGTACTTCAGAGAACTTAGCAGTAGTTAGTTTCTTACCTGGAATAAATTCGTTTCTCAAATCAGAAACGTCTTCATGCTGCTCCTGGTATGATTCGGTAAATGAAATCTTTTTATCCATGCCAAGTATTTTCAATACATGCATAAGCAAATCGTGATTCCAATCACACAGAAACTCATATTCCTTCTCATAAAAAACGCTTAATTCATCCTCGTAATATTCGAAGTAAGGCGAATTGCGGTATGCCGATTCAATGGAGCGCCAGTGAATCTTCTGCCATCTTTCACGATAAGATATTCTGACTTCCTTAATTGGAATAGAGAATAAGTTCTGATGATCGACAGGAATTGCAAGCAGCAACATTTCGTTAGCTCCGTAAATCTCTGCCCTGTTTCTATATGTCTGCTTAAAATAATGCTCGTGATGCTCAATGAGAACTTCTTTAGCTTTGAGGAGCGAAGAGAAATAGGATAACGGAGGAAAATAGGCGGTAGAAAAGATAAAGGACGAAGACATAAAATCGATTATTGTTTATTGGCTATTGATTATTCATTCCGATCACCTGGCTTCAATATTCAATAATAAATAGTCAATAATCAATCTAATGAATTGTGTGGAACAGCCTGTTCCAGCGTATCCTGGCATAAAAAGGAGCATCATTATCCCACGACATCCAGATGAAAACTGCTTTGCCTACAATGTGGTTCTCAGGCACAAAACCCCAGTAACGTGAATCAGCCGAGTCATCGCGGTTATCGCCCATCATAAAATAATAATCCATCTGAAAGATATATTGATTCGTTTCTACATCATTGATAAAGATTTTTTCATTTTTAACTTCCAGCTTATTACCCTCGTAATCGGCAATCGCTTTTTCATAGATCGAAATGTTTTTCATATCCAGATGAACGGTCGCTCCTCTTTTTGGAAGATATAACGGTCCGAAATTATCTTTTGTCCAGACGATATCACCCGGAGGAGAGGTAACGTGAGATTCACGGTTCATATTCTCAACTTCTTCCTTCGAATATAGTCTTACTTCTTCAACGTTTGGCTGATCTTTCATCTTTTCAGCTGATTCTTTTGTCAAAGGAAAAAGAAATACCCCCGGGGCAATCACATGAGCTTCGGTAAGATTAATGTGGAGCTTGCGTAAAAAATCTTCATTAAACCCGCTGTTATCACTTTTCCTGACAATATAATTATATTCAGATTTATCAGGCAGAGGAACAGGCACACTGTTTATATATACCTGCCTGTCAATAATGCGAAGTGTATCTCCCGGAATGCCAATGCAGCGCTTGATGTAATTTTCCTTTTTGTCAACCGGGCGTCCCAGTGTTTCAGCGGGATAGTTAAATACTACCACATCGTTGTTTTTAATCTTTGCAAAGCCCGGCAGGCGATGATAGCCAAGTCTTGGCCATTCTATATAAGATTTTGCATCAGAGAACGGAAGCGTATTATGAGTGAAAGGAAATGAAATAGGAGTCATCGGAATGCGAGGCCCATAGCTCAGTTTGCTTACAAAAAGGAAATCACCTACCAGCAACGATCTTTCCATGGAGGGCGTAGGAATCGTATATGCTTCAATAAAGAAGGTGCGGATAATGGTTGCAGCGATTACTGCAAAGATGATTGCATCAACCCACTCGCGTGACTTAGATTTTCTCTGTCCCGGACGTGTGCGAAGCAAGAACCAAACACCGATGGTGAAAATTCCAAAAATAATATCTCTTATAAGATTCCAGTTAATGCGAAATTTTGACATAGGTTTTTCTCTTGGTAATTAGGTGCTGTAAATAACGCCTGTAATGTAGTTCTATTTTAAACTTTAACTCTTTTTAACTACTAGTGCTTTTAAACATCACAGTTTTAATAAGTCGCTCATGGTGAATATGCCTTTCTTTCCTTTAAGCCACTCTGCTGCCAGCAGCGCACCGGAGGCAAACCCTCTGCGGCTAAAGGCTTTGTGCTCAATTGTTATTTCATCAACGTCAGATAAGTATTTCACGCGGTGGGTGCCTGGCACATTTCCTTCCCTGAGCGAATGAATGAGTAAATCATCTTTAGCAGACACAGCATTTGCAGGCCATAATACACTTTTCCATTTCTTTTTCCGTTTCACCTGCTCAATCACCCCGTTGGCAAGAACTATTGCTGTGCCGCTTGGAGCATCCTTCTTTTCCGAGTGATGAATTTCTTCCATGTCAACATCATATTCAATTCGCTCACCCATCAATGAAGCAAGTTTTTTATTTACTTCGAAAAAGATATTTACACCTACACTGAAGTTAGATGAATAAAAAAGCGCCTGCTTCTTTTCAACACAAAGCTTTTTCACTTCATCAAACTTATCATACCAGCCTGTTGTTCCTACCACAATAGGCACATTCGCATCAAAGCAGGCAAGAATATTGTTGTAAGCCGCGGCAGGCTCGCTGAATTCTATTGCCACATCAGCTTTGCCTATTTCATTTAAGCTGTCGTCCGTGTGCTTGTCTATTCTCAGTACAACATCGTGCTTGGAAGCGAGGGCAAGCTGCTCAATCTCTTTTCCCATTTTGCCGTAGCCGATCAATGCAATTTTCATAGTTTATTTTTTTAGAAAATATCTTCATTTAAAATTCAGCGTCAGCCGCAAACCTGCAGTTGTTGTGTTGCCCGGATAGCTTAATATAAATGGTTCTCCGCGAAGGGATAAATCATCACTAATGTCGAACCGGAATAATTCAGCGTCCACATAAGCGTCAACTATATTCAGCACATACAATAAACCTGCAAGTATATAGGTATAATCGCGGTTGCGCCTATAATAGTCACGCAGCTCTAATAAATCAGCGGTGCTGTACAAGGAGTAACCGGGCACCGGAGTGCTATCATGCAAAATGCTTTGAGCGTATGCTCTCTTAAATGTCCGGTAATTGTTTTGATCGAAGTTGATAACAGCCACCATTATTGCAAAGCCTCCTAAGATAATAGGCACCTTCCAATACTTTTTATTATAAAATTGCCCTGCACCCGGAATTATCGCCGACAGCAGTGTTGCCTTTTTAGGAGAATGCAATCTGGTTGCAGAATCAATTTTAGAGGTTCTCGTTGAATCAGTAATAGACTGTGCGCTGGCGTTGCCTTTTGAAAGGAACAGAACAGCCGCGATCATGCATGATAATAAGACTGCCTTAAGCAACTGGCGGAAGCTTTTCAAATGAAAATAATTTTGGGTAAAGATATAGCAACGCATGGAATTATCAGGTATTTGAAAATGTTTGCAGGCCTGTGGGTTGTTATATTTCAACCGATTCTGCATGAACAGCTATCTTTTTTGTTCATATTTTTTCTCTTTTTCCAGTTAAATTAAAGCATAAAATATGTAACTTGTTCTACATACGAGGTATTTATCCTTTTAAATAACGACTATGAAAAACAACGAATTTCTTTCTGAGCGGGAACTGCTCTCAGGCATATATACAGAGATAAAAGAAATAAAAAACAAGCTGCCTGACCGCACCAAAGAGGCAATAACCGATATAGGTTTTATTGACAACAGCGAGCTTTGCAGAGCCATGAACATATCCAAAAAGACAGCAGCCGCCTGGCGAAGAAGCTATAAAGCCAATACTCCCTTTTTTACTATTAATTTTTTTGCGCTCTTCGCAATGACAGCATTGGATGAAAAAGAAAAAGGACGAACTAAAAAAGTCCGTCCTTCCGTTGTATAAATAACAATTTAAAATCTTATTCAGCTATAACTTCAAATTTAACTTTAGCTTTAATGTCCTTATGTATAGTCACAGTGGCAGTGTAAACACCAAGCGCCTTGATATGTTCATCATCCATGTGAATCTTCTTACGATCCACCTCCACACCATGACGGTATAACGCTTCTGAAATCTGCAAAGGAGTAATGGAACCATAAATCTTTCCGCTCTCTCCCACCTTCGCGCCAATGGTCAGCGTCATTGCCTCCAACTGTTTAGCAACCGCTTCCGCATCGCCTTTAATCTTCTGCGCCTTATGAGCACGCTGTTTCTGGTTTTCAGCAAGCACCTTCCGGTTAGACTCTGTGGCAAGGTCAGCATATCCGCGAGGGATGAGGTAATTGCGCGCATAGCCCGCCTTCACCTTCACAATATCATCAGCATAACCAAGATTGCTTAAATCCTGTTTTAGAATAACTTCCATAGTTTAATTGATAATTAATAATTGATAATTCCCGGATAATAAACAGTGTGTACTTAATTATCCATTGTCAATTATCCATTTATTTCTAATTTTTTAAAAGATCCGCTACATAAGGCATCAACGCCAGGTGACGACAGCGTTTCACAGCCTGCCCCACTTTACGCTGAAACTTCAACGAAGTACCGGTCAACCTGCGGGGCAATAACTTACCCTGCTCATTCACGAGCTTCATTAAGTAGTTAGGGTCTTTATAATCTATATACTTAATGCCTTTCTTTTTAAAGCGGCAATATTTTTCGCGCGTCACGTCCACTGTGGGAGGTGTCAAATAGCGAACATCATTTGGATTAGCCATATTATTTAATTTGAAGATTTGAAAATGTGCTGATTTGAAAATTAAAATAAAAAGGTTAGAGTTCCTTTCACCTTCAAATTTTCAAATTACCAAATTTTCAAATTTATTTTAAGCTGTTACAGTTTTTTCATTTTTCTTTGCCTCGGCATTCTTACGCTTGTTCTCGTTATATAAGATAGCGTGCTTGTCCAGCGCAATCGTCAGGAAACGCATAATGCGCTCATCACGTTTATACTCCGTTTCAAGCTTGCCGATCACATCACCTGTAGCCGTAAACTCAATGAGATAATAAAAACCCGTCGTTTTCTTATGGATCGGGTAAGCCAGCTTGCGCAATCCCCAATTGTTTTCAAAAACAAGTTTGGATCCGCCTCCGGCGGAGAGGATTAAATTCTTGAATTTCGACACGCATTCAGTCAACTGCTCCTCGCTCAACACGGGAGTCATGATAAATACGGTCTCATACTGATTTGACATTCTTTATCTATTTTTTTTAAAGGGTTGCAAATGTAGAAAAACTATTTAATCCGGCAAAACAATCCCCCAAATTTTGTTTTTAAAGACCTGAAAGGGTTAAAAACAGCAAAAAACGTTCAAAGTTCAAGGTTTCCCCGTTCAAAGTCCCACAACATTGAACATTGAACTTAGCAACTTTGAACTGTTTTTCTTTGGGCGCATCCCTTCGGGTCGGGCTGGGAGTTTATCCCGCTTATTGCGGGGCTACAAGTCCTCGTCCCGCGAAATGCGGGACTGTGGGCTTTCCGCTACCATCCCTTGCGCACGCACCTTGAAAGTTTCGCAGCTTCGATTAACCATCATTCCCTTCGATTAACTGTCTTTGCGAATGCAATGAAGCAATCCTTATTAACAAAACAAGGCAGGTTGGGAAATCTGTTTGTTTATCAATTTTTTGTTAATAAAAAGGCATGAAATCCTTGTTTTGTGCTTTATAATTCACTATACAATCCGTATCTTAATACCTTCAAATTTAAAGCATTACGATTATTCATTTGGTTATGAAAAATACCAGCAATATATATAAAAGCGATGTCGAATTGCTTGCCGAACTATTAACGGAAACAAGAGAAATAAAAACCGAACTGAAAGAAATAAAAAGCCGATTGCCTGGGCGCGACAGGCAGATAGCAGCCGAAATAGGTGTTATTGACAACAGCGAATTGCTGCAAGCCATGCACATCACAAGCCCTACAGCCCGCCACTGGCGCAATACAGGCGTGCTGCGGTTCACAAAAATTGGTGCTAAATTTTATTATTTGCTTGAGGACATCAAAGCTATGCTGAGAGAACGGTTTGGCAGACATTGATTTTAATATATATAAAAAAGAATTTTAAAGTATTTAATTATGGAAGAGAAGGCATATATACCATCCAATCTAAACATCGAAAAATTTCTTACTGAAAACCCACCCTGCTTTAAGTATTATGTAGATTGTTTCAGGCATATCATAAGTTTAGTTACGGAGATACCCTCATACAATAAGGATATGCTTAAAATGTACAACTATGCACTAATTAATTCCGAGAAACTGCAAGGTAAGATTCACGAGTGTGCTGATTACCTGAAATACCTGGTAAGGCATAATATTTTTGAAACCGACAATCATTACATCCCTTCCGAAAAGTCAACAGGATACCGGTTTACGCCTCAATACCGGACGAGTGTAAAGGTTGAGCTTATCACCAAATACACATTGGTTAAGAGCATAAGAAAAACCGCACCGGAAGAAGATAAAATAGTGAAAAAATACAGCTATATGCACAGATGGTATAATGAGCATTTGCAGATTGATTTTGTTGGCGCATTAAAGTATCTGGAACAACAATTGAAACTTAACATTGAAAAGGGAGATGTAAATGCCATGCTCAAATTCAATGCAAGTTTCATTACCATCACCCGCATCAGTCAGCACGATTTCTATTTTAAGGTAGATCCTAATGTTCATCGTTTGCACACTCCGCTTACCAACATAAAAAGCGAGTTACGCAACTTTATAACTTACAACGGTATTCCGTTAGTTGGCGTTGATTTCGTAAACAGCCAACCGTGTTTGAGTGCGGTACTGCTGGATGAAAATTTTTACGATTTTTCTGCAACGGGGGTCAATTCTCCCTTTTCCTTCAATATTTATAATATTTCGGATAACCTTTCTAACTTTCAACCTCTATATTCATCTTCAACAATCCCTGACATCTATTCTTACATTATGATAGTAAAATATGATGGAAGCTTTAAAGGGCAAGGCTTTCAGCCCTACATTGCGCCAACGGAAAAGGGATGGCTGTATGAATACATTCAGGAAGCAGTGGAAGCTGAAACAGGCATCGTAATAAAAGACCGCAAAGAGCTTAAAAAAATTGTCTTTACCGTACTTTTTACCGACAACCGTTTCATAGGACAGGCGGAAGCAAAACCAAAGCGCATATTCAGGTTCATCTTTCCTTTTGTGTATGAGATTTTTAACCTGATTAAGAGGAAAGACAGCACCATCCTGCCACGTCTTTTGCAGACCATTGAAAGCAAACTCATGCTCGACAACATAGCAAAGCGTATAGCCATTGAGCGCCCCGATATGCCATTTTTCACGATACATGACAGCATTGTATGTCCTGTAGAAGACGAAGGTTATGCTGCCGAAGTAATGATAGATGAAATGGTAAAAGCCATCGGTATTCACCCGTCTGTTAAGCCTGAAAGATGGTCTTCTTCAAATTTAGCCTAAAAAGCCACTTTTAAATAACAATCAGGCAAAAATCAATAGAAGTTTTATCGAAACTTCTATTAATCACGTTAAGATTGATACTAATCTCAACAAGACTTCTATTAATCACAACGTGATTAATACTAACTTCAATGAATCTTCTACTAATCACGATGCAATTAATGCTAATCTCGTTGAATCTACTATCAATCATGATGTGATTAGTATTAACCTCGTTAAGGTTACTATTGAATTCAACGTGATCAGTATTAACCTCGTTGAATCTTCTATTGAACATGACAAGACTTCTATTAAACACGATGAATCTTCTATAGGATTTTGAGAGGTTAACCAAGAAGGTTTACATTTGTTCGGTTAAAAGTTAAAGACCTAATAACACATGTTTGAACAAACCTTTAAGAATATTGACGACATCCTGCATAAGGATGCCGGTTGCGGCAGTGAGTTGGATTATGTGGAGCAGACCTCCTGGATACTCTTTCTTAAATACCTCGATGATTTAGAAAAGGATAAAAAGACGGCTGCCGAACTGTCGGGTAAAACATATACGCCCATCATCAGCAACCAATACAAATGGGCTGTGTGGGCTGCGCCAAAGAATAAAGAAGGCAAGCTGGACCATCACAAAGCATTGACGGGCGATGACCTCAGCGACTTTGTAAACATCAAGCTGTTTCCTTATCTCAAAAAGTTCAGAGCCGATGCATTAAGCGCTGACACCATTGAATACAAGATTGGTGAAATATTTACGGAACTTAAAAACAGGATACAAAGCGGCTACAACCTGCGCGAGGTGATTAACCGCATTGACGAGCTGCGCTTCCGCACCCATGCGGAGAAGCATGAAATGAGCCACCTGTACGAAGACAAGATAAAGAACATGGGCAATGCAGGTAGAAACGGCGGTGAATATTACACGCCCCGCCCGCTCATTAAAACCATTGTGAAGGTGGTAGCTCCTGAAATAGGCGATAAGATTTATGACGGCGCTCTTGGCAGTGCGGGTTTCTTATGCGAAGCATTTGATTATTTGAAAAACGGCCCCACCCCGGCCCTCCCCAAAGGGGAGGGAGGAAAACCCGTTGCTTCGAAGTTAACGACGAAGGAAATTGAAATTCTGCAGAAGCGCACCTTCTATGGAAAAGAAAAGAAATCGCTTGCCTACATCATCGGCATCATGAACATGATTTTGCACGGAGTGGAAGCGCCCAATATTATACACACCAATACGCTGGCAGAAAACCTTGCCGACATACAGGACAAAGACCGTTACAATGTAGTGCTTGCTAACCCACCCTTTGGCGGCAAGGAACGGGCAGAGGTGCAGCAAAACTTTGGTATTAAAAGCAGCGAGACGGCTTACCTGTTCTTACAGCACTTTATAAAAATACTGAAAGCAGGAGGCAAGGCAGGCGTGGTGATTAAAAACACTTTTCTTAGCAATACAGACAATGCCTCTGTGAGCTTGCGCAAAATGCTGCTGGAAGATTGCAACCTGCACACCGTGCTTGATTTGCCGGGAGGCACCTTTACAGGTGCAGGCGTAAAGACGGTGGTCTTGTTTTTTGAAAAAGGTGTGCCCACAAAAAAGGTGTGGTATTACCAACTTAACCTTGACCGCAATCTTGGCAAGACCAATGCACTGAATGAAAACGACCTGGCAGAATTTGTGAAGTTGCAGAAAACAAAAGCCGACAGCGAAAACTCATGGACGGTGAATCTAAAAAACTTAGACACTACCACTTACGACCTCTCTGTAAAGAACCCCAATAAAAAAGAAGAAGCCGCACTGCGCTCACCGAAGAAAATATTGGATGAGATGAAAACATTGGATGAAGAAAGTGCTGCTATTTTAGAGTCAATATTGGAATTGGTATGAGGAAAGATTGGGAATTAAAAAAGTTAAGCGAGGTATTGGTGAGAACGGAAATGGTTGACCCAACAAAAAATCCTAATGCTGAGTTTACTTATCTTGATGTTTCAAGCGTAAATAAAGAAACAAAACAAATAGAAAATGCAACTCTGCTGCTTGGAAAAGATGCACCAAGCCGAGCAAGAAAACTAGTAAGAACAAATGATGTGATTTTTGCGACAGTAAGACCAACACATAGCCGAGTTGCTTTAATCACAGACGAATATAATGAGCAAGTTTGTAGCACAGGCTATTTTGTTTTGAGAGGTAATGATTTTATTTATAATCAATATCTTTTTTACTTTTTACTTACAGATGAGTTCAATGTGCAAATGGAGAAATTGCAAAAGGGAGCGAGTTATCCAGCAGTAACTGATGCAGAAGTAAAAAGTATCTTTCTTCGTTTTCCAAAGTCACTTCCCGAACAAAAGCGCATAGTAACCATATTAGATGAAGCCTTTGCCGCCATAGGCAAGGCAAAAGAAAATGCTGAAAAGAATCTTCAAAATGCACGGGAGCTTTTTGAGAGTTACTTGCAAAGGGTGTTTGATGAGAAGCGTGAGGGATGGGAGGAGAAGACTTTGGAAGAAATAATTGAAAGTAATGTTATTGGATTGATAAAAAATTCAAGAGAACAGAAAGCGGATTATAAATACAAGTATGTTAAGATGAACAATATTACTCGCGATAATCGTTTCGATTTATCAAAATATGTTTGTGTTAATGCTACTAAGGATGAGGTTTCAAAATACAGTTTGTCAAATGGTGATTTTTTATTTAACACTCGAAATAGTTATGAATTAGTTGGTAAAACTTGTTTGTTTGAAGGATATGAAGATGAGATAATTTTATACAACAATAATATTATGAGGGTACGGTTTATCAAAACGATAAATCCATATTTTATTAATTATTCCTTCACCACAAAGAGTATTATTGAAAAACTAAAAAACTTTAAAAGCGGAACAACAAATGTTTCTGCCATTTATTATAAAGACTTAAAGAATTTGTCTTTAATAATTCCTCCACTCAAAGAACAACAAACCATCGTCACCAAACTCAATGCGCTATCAGCGGAAACGAAAAAGTTGGAAGCCATCTATGAGCAAAAGGTGAATGATTTGGAGGAGTTGAAAAAATCTATTCTTCAAAAAGCATTTAATGGGGAATTGTCTGAATTAGGATTTGTTAGATTAGAGGATGATAGGATTTTAAAATGAAATACGAAGAAGTTACAAGAAAAATAATTGGGTGTGCTATGAAAGTGCATACTACTTTAGGTAATGGATTTCAGGAAGTCATTTATCAGCGAGCACTGGCTATTGAAATGGATAAGCAAGGATTATCTTATAAACGCGAAATGGAAATGACTATTTTTTATGAGGGCATAGAGATTGGCACCCGGAGAGTTGATTTTTTTGTCGAAGAAAATATAATGGTTGAGTTGAAGGCATTGATAAAGCTGGAAGATGTTCACCTGGCACAAGCAATGAATTATTGTCAGGCATACAATTTACCAACCGGGTTATTGATAAATTTTGGAGCAAAGAGTCTGGAGTTTAAAAGAGTTTACAATGTCAACCATGCAGAAAATAAGGATTACATAAAACAAAATCCTAAAATCATCAAATCCTAAAAATCCTAATTCAGACAGAAGTAGAAGCATGAACGAAGCAGAAACACGAGCAGAACTTATTGACCCCAAACTAAGAGAAAAAGGATGGGGTGTGCTTGAAGGCACGAAGGTGCATCGGGAACATCCCATCGCACCCGGCAAAATACAATCAGGAGGAAAGCGGTTTAAGCCCGTATTTGCTGATTATGTATTGGCCTATAAGGGGCGTAAGCTGGCTGTGATTGAAGCAAAGAGTGAGGAGGATGAAGTGGGAGAAGGTGTGGCGCAGGCAAAAAACTATGCGCTTAAATTAAAGATTGATAGCACATACGCTGCCAATGGTAGGGAGATTTATTACATGGAGATGGAATCGGCTTTTGAAGGGTTGGTAGAAAACTTTCATTCGCCTGATGAATTGTGGACTAAGGCATTTCCTGTAAAAAATGAATGGCAGAATAAATTAAGCATCCTGCCCTTTGAAGACCAGGGCGGGAGCAAGGGCACACGGTTTTACCAGGAGATAGCAGTTGACAAAACGATAGATGCCATTGCTGATAAAAAGCAACGGATATTGCTTACCCTTGCCACAGGCACGGGCAAGACATTTATTGCTTTTCAGATTGCCTGGAAGCTCTTTCAAACGCGTTGGAATTTAATGCGCGACGGCGCGAGGCGTCCCCGCATATTATTTTTAGCCGACAGGAATATTTTAGCTGACCAGGCATACAATGCCTTTTCTGCTTTTCCTGAAGATGCGCTGGTGCGCATCAAGCCCAGTGAGATTAAAAAGAACGGGCAGGTGCCTACCAATGGCAGCATCTTCTTTACCATCTTCCAGACGTTTATGAGCGGCCCTAATGACACGCCTTACTTTGGTCAATACCCTGCAGACTATTTTGATTTCATCATCATTGATGAGTGTCATCGTGGCGGTGCAAATGATGAAAGCAACTGGCGCGGCATATTGGAATATTTTGCGCCTGCCGTGCAGATTGGTTTAACGGCCACGCCCAAACGAAATGAAAATGTGGACACGTATAAATATTTCGGTGAGCCCGTTTATACCTATTCACTGAAAGACGGAATCAACGATGGCTTTCTTACCCCGTTTAAAGTGAAACGGATTAAGACTTCTCTGGACGAATACAAATACGAGCCTGATGATAATGTGGTGGAAGGGGAAATTGAAACAGGCAAGACCTATAAGGAAGCAGACTTTAATAAGATCATAGAGATTAAAGCACGCGAAGCAAACCGCGTGAAAATCTTTATGGACTTGATTAATCAAAACGAAAAGACGCTTGTGTTTTGTGCTACACAGGATCATGCCGCAGGCGTAAGGGATTTAATTAATCAATACAAGAAAAGTAAAGAGACAAACTATTGCGTTCGCGTTACAGCCAATGACGGGGAGTTGGGAGAACAATACCTGCGCGAATTTCAGGACAATGAAAAGAGCATCCCCACCATCTTAACCACGTCGCAAAAATTATCTACAGGCGTGGATGCACGAAACATCCGCAACATTGTATTGATGCGCCCCATCAATTCCATGATTGAATTTAAACAGATAATAGGGCGGGGGACAAGGTTGTTTGACGGGAAAGACTTCTTCACCATCTATGACTTTGTAAATGCTTACCATCATTTCAAGGACCCTGAATGGGATGGCGATCCATTAGAGCCAGACTATACTGATCCTTCTCCTCCCCCGACTGATACTAACACGAAAGAGCCAAATGAAAACATCATAAGGAAAAAGAAAATAAAGATAAAACTGCGTGATGGCAAAGAGCATGAAATAATAAACACCTTTGATTCTGTTTTTTTCAATGCTGACGGAACCCCCATTACAGCACAGGAGTTTCTAAATAATTTATTCGGCGCATTACCTGATTTCTTTAAAAGCGAAGCAGAACTTCGCAACATCTGGTCTAATCCAATTACCCGCAAAACATTACTTCTTAAATTGGAAGATGCAGGTTTTGGAAAAGAGGAACTAACCACCTTGCAAAAACTAATAGATGCAGAGAAAAGTGATTTGTTTGATGTCTTGGAGTTCATCTCCTTTTCAATAAAGCCAATCACAAGAGAAGCAAGAGTAGCATCTGCTCAATCAAATATGTTCGCTGCGCTTAACAACAAACAAAAAGAGTTTCTCGAATTTGTCCTTTCCAAATATATTGAAACAGGCGTAGAAGAACTCGACCAGGAAAAGCTGCCAAGTCTGTTGGAATTAAAGTATCATTCTATTGCTGATGCTTCGGATGAATTGGGGAGTGTGGACAGCATACGATCTACGTTTATTGAGTTTCAGAGGCATTTGTATGAGTTGAGGGTGAGGGGTTGAAATAACAGTAATCTTTATATCTATATAAAAAACGCACAGGAGCATAACAAAAAGACCCTTTCAGACGTTTTTGAGGTTATTAACATGACTATGTTTAAAAAGGGAGCAATTACGTTTCCAATTATAAAAGGTTTCATTTAATATTGCCTTTGAAACCTACTGGAGACGTACTAATTTTTAAGTCATTGATTTTAAACGACTTTTTTTTTTGCAAAATCCCTTTTATTGATTACTTTTGCGTTCCCAAATTATAAATCTCCCTCTTAATTAATTAAAAATGGCAAAGTTACAGGAATCACAAATTTTGGTAAAGGATGCCAAATTAACTGCTGTAAGATTGGTTGAAACTGCCGAGATTAGAAAATTGATTGAAGAAACCAGGCAAAAGCAAGAAGAAATTCTAAAACTGAAAGAAGTAGATCAGGAACGGCTTAGAATGGTTGTTCAATTATAAAAAATCCGTGTGTGCAAATAATACCATACTCGGAGAAAACCCTTGCTGAATCTCTCGTCAACAGTTACACTCCTGAGGAAGTTATAACTTCCAAGACACATTACCGTTACTTAAAAGATTACTTAGGCGCCGGTGGCTTAAATGCCCATACCATAGTTATTGAGGAGCCTTACCTTAGTAAGGACTTTATTCATGACTACGCTTCTTACTACGCATTGTGTTTTGAGCAATATCCAAAGTTCTGCAAGCGTGTTCACTTTTTCAGCAACACATTTACAGAGGATGAATTTAAGAGAATCATCCTAAGCCCTGTATCTGAAAATGATGACTTTTGGAAAGAGTACCTTGGATTCGTTGTAGTAAAGCCAATACCTGTAACGGTGATTGGTTATACTGTTTTAAAAACATATCCTCACAGTCAACAATTTAATGAACGCAATTTTTGGGGCATTCGGAATTATAAAATTCATTTTTATGGCAACGAAGTAACTATTGCTTCTCTTGCATTTCAGGAACAGGACAGTGTTTTAGCAGCTTGCGCTACCACTGCTATTTGGTCAATGCTTAATAAGGCGTCAGTTGATTTTCATACTATATTAAAATCACCAAGTGAGATTACAAACGATGCCGGTAATGTGTCACACGATGGGAGCCGTTTATTTCCTAATAAAGGATTAAACTTATTACAGATATGCCAGGCAATACTTAACTCGGGACTTGTATCTGAAGTTAAACAGCCGGACTATTTGTTAAAAGATGCCGGTGGAAAGGAACTTGGAAAGTATGTTTCAACAAGGTATTTAAAGAAAATTTTAAATGCTTATTCGCCAATTGGCATTCCTATCATTATTGTAGTCGCAGTACCAAATGAAAACCAGTACGGCCTTCATGCTATCACCGTGTCAGGCTTTAAAATGAATGCGCCGGTAAGTATATCTCCTAGGTCAGATACAACATGGCTCTCTGACAACATTGAGAAGTTTTATGCTCATGATGATCAATGGGGTCCATTTGCGAGAGTTAATTTTAATGGAGAAGTTGAATTAGAGACAGATTGGACTGTTTTTGACACCCAAACCCCAAAAAGAGCAACCTATGCAACAAATATAGTTGTCCCGGTTTATCCTAAAATTCGTATTTCTTATGAAGATATAGAAGTCATCGTTTTGGGATTGGATGCTATTCTTACTTTATTCTTTGACGGTAAAATTGTTGCTGACCTTATTTGGGATATCAAGATTGATTATAGTGAAAATTATAAATCATATATAAAGGGTTCCACTCTTGATGATCCTGAAAAAATTTCTCTTTTAACTAAAAGTCAACCTAAATATTTGTGGATTGCATCATGCTATATAGGAGAACATAAAATTTTAGAATTTACATTTGACGCAACAGATGTAAGAAGTGGTATGATCGGGAAAGACCTTATATGCTATTTGCCTGCCAATCTAAAGAATGAGTTAAAGCAGCAATTAGTTCTCAATCAAACAATACACCAACAATTATTTAAACACAGAGCGAGCATAAAGTACTATCAGTTTCTTATTGATAACTTATAGAATCCCCCTTTCGCAGGTTTTGTAAATACTGTCGCCCCGTTTGTCATAGTTTAGCTGCCTTTTTAATATATCACCTTTTTCCCTCTTTTATCCTCTTTTTCCACTCTTAAAATTTGAAGCAGGGCATAGCATGGAGGTATCTTTGTACTCATAATTATCAATCATCAATTATCAATTATCAATTAAAAGAGCGGCGCAGCTCTATAAACTCTGCAAACAAAAAAATGAGTAAACCGATTATAGCTATCAAGCTATCAAAAACAAACTATGCCGGGCTTATCAATCTCGGCAACCGCGTGGCTGCAGACCTTGCAGGCAACCTGAATTTTGCAACACCATTACCCACCATTCTGGCACTGCAAACGGCTGTCACTAATGTTGTAACCGCAATAGCAGTGTGGGGTCCCAAAGGCAATCGTGGTTCACACGCTGACCTTGTGGATCTTCGCACGAAAGCATTAACCCTTTCGCAAACGCTGAAATCATTAGCGCAGTACGTGCAGAACACCGCACAAACAGCAGCAGGCAGTGATTATGTACTGATGGGCAACATTATCGTCACCAGCGGCTTCCAACTATCTAACACGAAGACACCACAAGGCATTCTTCAAATGGTGCAGAACTTTCACAACTTCGTTACGCGCAAGATTAACGCCAACCAGGTGAAGTTGAAATGGAAGAAGCCTTTGAATGTTGCCGTTAACGGTAATGTGAAAAGCTACAACGTGATGAGAGGAACGACTTCTGTTTTCTCCGCCGCAGTGCAGATTGCAACCACTACTAAGACTTCGTTTACTGACACGAACTCTACAAGTGCTACCGTAACGTGGAACTACTGGATTGTGCCTGTTAACACAGCCGGCGATGGTGTAGTGTCGGATGCCGTGAGTGTAACTATACCAAGCGTTTAAAGACTGTCTTTGTGAGGCTTCGACGTGAACTCAGCCGAACGTAGTGAGTAACGAAGCAATCCTTAGCCGAAAGCTGGGGATTGCTTCACTTCATTCGCAATGACAATAAATCCCGCCCCGTAAGGCGGGTTTTTTGTTTTGACCCCTACTGGTTAACAATTATTTCACAAATTTGCATTTGCATTATTACAAATAAAGTCAAATCATGAGAAAACTAAGCATCTTCAATTTCACAACCCTAAACGGCTTCTATAAAGGCCCAAACGAAGAAATCAACTGGCACAAACACGGCGAAGAAGAAAAACAATACTCCATTGAAGGCATCAAGACCGGCAACACGCTTCTTTTCGGGCGCATCACATACCAGATGATGGCAAGCTTCTGGCCAACACCCATGGCACTGCAAAACGACCCCATCGTAGCCGAAGGGATGAATAAAGCGGAAAAAATTGTTTTTTCAAGAACGCTGGAAAAGGCGGAGTGGAACAACACCAGGCTGATAAAAGAAAATATAGTAGAAGAAATAAAAAAGCTGAAGCAGACCCCCGGCAAAGACATGACTATACTGGGCAGCGGAAGCATTGTAACCCTGTTTGCAGAATATGGCTTGATAGATGAATACGAGATCATGATTGATCCGGTTGCCATAGGCGATGGCACACCCATTTTCAAAGGCATCAGGAACAAGCTTGACCTGAAGCTTGCATCCACAAGAACATTTAAGAGCGGTTCTGTTCTTCTCTGCTACCAATCGGCGGAGTAATAATTATATTTACGACCCCTGTTGCTATCTTAGCTATGCACAATTAAGTGCAGTTCATTTTGGCAAAAGACGAATATATATGATATTAAAATTTATCAGGCAACGAACCGGCATATTATTATTGGGTGCCTCTCTCCTTGTCGGGTTGTTCACTTTTGGATCCTATGGTGTTTCCATGGATGAATGTGCAATGCGGAGTATCGGGCAGGTGAGTTACAATTATTTATTTACCGGCGATACAGCACTTAAAACATTCAGCGATGCAGACTATGGTGTTGCATTTGAATTGCCGCTGGTGATGATCGAGCACGCTCTTAAGTTAAGCGATTCCAGAAGTATTTATTTAATGAGACACCTGGTTACGCATTTATTTTTTCTGCTCAGTGCATATTTTTTATTTCTCTTAATAAATTACCTCTACCGAAATAAATTACTGGTTGCTATCGGATTCTTATTGCTGCTGCTCAATCCGCTCATTTACACACATTCCTTCTTCAACAGCAAAGACGTGCCCTTTATGTCCATGCTCATCATTTGTTTCCTCGTTGCCGCCGTAGCATTTAATAAACATACCTTTTGGTGGTATCTGTTACTTGGTGTAGCCTGCGGACTTCTAACCGACATACGGATCATGGGGATATTAATGATAAGTGCCGTCTGCTTTTTCTTTTTACTTGATTTTATCTTTGCCGCAAAGGATAAAAAAGAAAGACGAAAGATTGTTTATTTCTTCATGACCTTTTTTCTATCTGCCCTTATTGCATTATATGCTGCATGGCCCTATTTATATACCAAATCCTTTCTTAAACTTTGCTACCGCCTATCACGACATGTCAAGGTTTCACTGGGATAGTTATGTTTTGTTTATGGGGAATGCAGTTTCTGGCAAAGAAATAGGTTGGAAATACGGAATAACATGGTTTTTGATAAGCAATCCGCTGGTATATCTCCTGATCGGCTTCACCGGTACAGCACTGCTTATTTTTTATTTTATCAAAAAGCCTGTCTCTTATTTAACTGACAAATCCAAAAGAAATAATTTACTTTATATCGGATTTTTTGCCTGCCCACTCCTGGTTACCATACTTGCTCATTCCGAATTATACGATGCCTGGAGGCATCTTTATTTTATATATCCTTCTTTTATTATGCTCGGTATTTTCGGATTGCATGAATTATTTAAAACAAAAGCTGAAAAAGCAATTATTGCTGTTATTTTTATCAGCACGGGGTTGGTTGCTTATTTTATGGTGTCTAATTTCCCTTTCGAGACTGTTTACTTTAACGAGCTTGTGAGAAGCAAAGAGCCCGAATATCTTAAAAAAAGATTCGATCTTGATTATTGGGGTATATCGTACAGACAGGGAATGGAGTATGTTCTTAAAACGAATAAAGCTGCGAAAATAAATATCATAGGATACTCAAATTCTCCCGTCTTTTATAATTCTTTAGTCTTAAAGCCGGAAGACAGAGAAAGGATTCAGAATGTTCAGGACACAGCTATTGCAGACTATTTTTTTACGAACTATAGAAACCATCCGCAGGATTTTTCTTATCCTGATTCAAAGATTTGTTATTCTATTAAGATATTAAATAGCTCTGTCCTTACAATATATAAGCTAAAATAATGGAAAATAAACTACGACATTTGATTTAAGTCATGCTTCACTTTTCATCACCTGCCAGCACTTTCTCTCATTTCATCGAAAATGCATACCACTTGTCGATCGTTTAGTTAGTTTTATCGTATTAAAGGAAGTCAACTCAAAAACAATGGCATGAAATTTTCTATATTCATTATAACTATTTAAAATTTCAAACAATGAAAGAGCAAGAATTAAAGGAAGTGGTTCACGTAAAAAATGAAACCATCATTCAGCAATCCAAGAGGATAAGTCTGCTGGAAGAGAAGTTCTCAGAACTTCGCAGCAAATATTTACGTCTGAAATATAACTCAGAAAAGATAGATTTTCACCTGCCGGAGCTATCCTGATTGATGCCAACAATAGAAAATCAATAACCAAGGGTGGGGAATTATGTCCACAAATTGGGCTATTTGTTTTTGTTCTATAGATGCGACTTATATTAGTTTTGCAATACCTTTCTTAAAATTTCAATAAAGCTGAACACATCATTGAAAGTATTATAAAGAGGAACTGGTGCCACTCGTATCACATCAGGTTCACGCCAATCCACAACAACACCTTTAGAAGTAATTTCTTTAAAAAGATTTTTTCCATCGTTCTTAATCCTGAGTGAAAGCTGGCAACCTCTTTGTTGCTCATCGCGGGGAGTGACAATAGAAATTCTATTACCATCCAGATTGTCAAGCAGGTATTCAAGATAGCCCGTTAGCTTTTTTGATTTATCCCTCAATGCACCAATTCCTGCTTCCTCAAAGATTTCAAGTGAAGCACGAAGCGCAGCCAGTTGAAAAGGTGAAGCCGTGCTGTGCTGCCAGCCTGCAGCGCCTTCTGAAGGTTTGAATTCAGACCGCATAAGAAACCGTGTTTCCTTATCGTTTCCCCACCATCCTGCAAAGCGGGGCAAATCAAAATTTTCAGAATGGCGCTCATGCACGAAGAACCCTCCCACACTTCCCGGCCCTGCATTCAGATATTTATAATTGCACCACACGGCAAAGTCAACATTCCAGTCATGAAGTAATAGCAGAATATTTCCCACAGCATGCGCCAGATCGAAGCCAACCACGCACCCTTTGCTTTGTCCTGATTCTGTGATTCGCTTCATGTCAAATGCCTGACCGGTATAATAATTAATTCCACCAAGGAGGATGAGAGCGATGCTCTCCCATTCCCTGTCAATTAACTCTTCTATGTCTTCCGTTCGAATCACATTCTCACCCGGACGCGGCTTTAACTCTATGATCGTTGTTTTCGGATCGAAGCCATGAAACAAAGCCTGTGAAGCAACAGCATATTGATCGGAAGGAAAAGCGCCGCTTTCAATTACAATCTTGTTTCTCTTTGCAGTGGGGCGATAAAAAGAAACCATTGCCAGGTGAATGTTGACTGTGAGCGTATTCATTGCCACTACTTCACTTGGCCTTGCTCCAACCAAGGTTGCCAGCGGCACCGTTAAAAGTTCATGATAATGCATCCAGGGATGCTTACCGTTAAAGTGCCCGCCAACAGCAAGAGTTTTCCATGTCTTCATTTCCTGCTCTATATATTCCCTTGCTGACTTTGGCTGCAAGCCAAGCGAATTACCGCAGAAATATATACCTGGCTCTCCGTTCTCCTTTTTGGGAATATAAAATCTGTCACTGAATCCTTTTAACGGATCTCTCAAATCCATTTCGTTAGCAAATGAAAGCGTTGTTTCGTATTTTAATTGTTCCGTCTTCATATCTTCTAATTGCGAATCAGTACGGATGTGTGGATGGTTTGATTGGTGATTTGTGCTAAATAATTAGTGGTAAACCACTGTCTTTCGTCGAATAAATAAGTTAATAAGGTTTTTCAGCATGGGCAACTGTTTTTCTACTAAGGTTTCAGAGCTACACATGAAGCAATACCCAAAAACCTTACTAGAAAAAATATTCATCATTTTTTTTAACCTTATTAACTATTTTTTTGAAGTTATATAAAATCCAAGTTCTCTCTTCAATTTATCAGGTAACACAGGTAATTCAGAACGTGGAATCAATAAGGTAGAAATATTATGAAGGTCTCTGAAAACATGATGTTTCTCCGTAGTTGACTTCAGATAATCATGACCTGAAGAACCACCGGTACCCGTTTTCTTTCCCAACATGCGAAGCACCATTTGCGCATGCCGGTATCTCCAGGTAGTAAAAGTTTCATCCACATCAACCAGTTTGCGCAAAAGCTCATAAGGCATCCTTAGTATAGGTTCATCTCTATATAAGTTAATGAGCAATGCTGCAATGGTAGCTTTGTAAGACATCTTTATGCTGCCGCTTTCCTGTGCTTCAATATGCTTCTTTTCATCGAAGACTTCATCAAAATAGCTTTCCGTTCCGGCAAGCATTTTCAAACGTATAGCCCTTTCTTCTTCAGATATAAAGGATGTTTCCCGGATAGACGCCTTTTCTTTATCGTGCATATTCTTCACTGCCTTGCGGTATTCATCCAGAAAATTAAATCCATCTAATTCAAGGAATGGGGTGCGTTCAAGCCACTTCTCTATCAAATCGGTGAGAGATAAACCATTTTCCATCGCTTCCAGTTCCTTTTGTTCGCTGTCAGAAAAGACAGAAGAATAGGGCTTTTGATTATAGGTAAGCCGGTCTTGCTTTTTCAAACCGAGGAGCAGTTCCATCTTACGAAATTGAAAGCTCTGGAAGCCGGAAGCGGGAATCAGAAAATTACGGAAGTCAAGAAAGTCAAGCGGAGTCATGGTTTCAAGCACACGCACCTGGTCAATCATCACCCTTTGTATTTCAATTACACGGTCGAAACGGGAAACGGAAATGCCGATGTTTCTCTCCTCCACCTTATCTGTATCAAACATCTCTGCCACGGAAACCAACTCATGCACGATTTGCTTAAACCAAAGCTCATACACCTGGTGGATGATGATGAATAACATTTCATCGTGTGCAGGCTTGCCTAATTCCACACTTCGCAGGTGCTGTGCTCCCATTACCTTATCCAGTTGCAGGTATTTGGCGTAATGAACGGAGGCGTATTTCTTTTCGGTTTCCATAGTTAATTTATATCACTAAAAATGTATGACAAAGAAACGAACTTATTTGGAGGAATTCTGTTTGCAGTCTTGCAATCAAAAGAGTTGTGTCAATGCTCAGCATTTTTCAATTACAACAGCATACCCTTGCCCGACTCCGATGCACATGGTGACAAGAGCATACTTCTTGTGTTGTTCATGAAGTTCAATGGCTGCTGAGTTAAGTATGCGTGCTCCGGTCATTCCTAAAGGATGACCCAAAGCAATTGCACCGCCATTCGGATTTATTCTTTCATCATCGTCAGCCAGTCCCCATGAACGTGTACAGGCAAGCGATTGCGCTGCAAATGCTTCATTAAGCTCAATGATATCTATGTTATTCATTATTAATCCTCCTTTTGCAAGTGCTCTTTCGCTTGCTTCCACAGGACCAATGCCCATGATGCGCGGCTCTACTCCTACTACACCTGATGAAACAATTCTGGCTAATGGTTTCAGATTATATTTCTTAACACCGGCTTCTGAAGCAAGCAACAACGCTGCGGCTCCGTCATTCAAGCCTGATGAGTTTCCGGCAGTTACAGTGCCATCCTTTTTAAAAGCAGGCTTTAATTTTGAAAGGCCTTCAACAGTTGTTGCAGGTTTTATAAATTCATCTTTATCAAAAATTATTGCATCGCCTTTTCTCTGTGGAATCTCGACAGAAATAATTTCCTTTCTAAATCTTCCTTTCTCCTGAGCTGCTTTAGCTTTCATCTGGCTCCAATAAGAAAACTTATCCTGGTCTTCTCTTGATATTTTATCCCTTTCAGTAAGGTTCTCTGCCGTTTCACCCATTGAATCCACTCCGTATTTCTCCTTCATCTTTGGATTAACAAACCTCCATCCAAAGCTTGAATCAAACATTTGTGCATCACGACCGAAAGGTGCTGAAGTTTTTGAAATCACCCATGGACTGCGTGTCATGCTTTCAACTCCGCCTGCAATCATGAGGTCTGCATCGTCTGTCATGATTACCCTCGCAGCATTGATGGATGCCGACAATCCTGATGCACACAGACGATTCACGGTTTCACCGGGAACATTGTATGGCAAGCCGCCAAGCAATAATGCCATGCGGGCTATATTCCGGTTATCTTCTCCTGCCTGGTTAGCGCAGCCTAAAATCACATCACCAATTTCACTTATGTCAATTGAGGGGTTCTTTTCAAGAAGCTTTTTAATGACAAGAGCTGCCAAATCATCTGTTCGAACTGTTGAAAGTGTTCCTCCTAAATTTCCTATCGGAGTGCGAACTCCGTTAATTATATATGCTTGTTTCATATTGTTCGAATAGCAAATGGTTGCGAATTTACGAATCGCTATCTATACAGATTTGAAATTAATTACTCTCTTGTAGCGTACTTCATCGGATGCGAAAGTTATAAGCAACGCCAACTTGAGTCCTGATACATTCAAATAGTTTAAGACTTGATCGTAGTGAGCTTTTGTAAACTTGTTTAGTGATTTTAATTCGACTACAATTTTATCATCTAGAAGAAAATCAAAATAATTCCTTCCAATTACAACATCATTAAAGGTGACGGGGAAATAAACTTGTTCTTTAAAATTCAATTTTTGTTTATTGAAGGAGAATCCTAATCCTTTCTGATAAACACTCTCTTTATGCCCTCCACCGGCTTCATTGAAAAGATCATAAGCACAACCAATAATCTTATAACTTAATTCAGGATAAACTAAATCCGTTTTATAAATAGCTGTATTCATAGCGATTCGTAAATTCGTAACGTTTCGTTATTCGCACATCAGACCTCCCAAACTTTACTTGTCCTGTAAACTGTTCCTTTGAAGAAGGCAACTTTTTCATTTTTCTGATTCGCTACTTCGATAAGATAGGTTGCTGTTCTATTGGTCAAACTTAACTCATTCGCTGTTGCTGTCAGAACATCACCCACTTTAACTGCTACTGGAAAAGAAATTGAACAATCAAGAGCTACTGACAATCGGCCATAAGCATTAGAAGCAAATGCAAGAGCGCTGTCAGCAAATGAAAATGCAATACCGCCATGAGCAGTGCCAAAACCGTTCACCATTTCATTTCGTATTTTCATTCGAAGGATGCAATGTCCTTCTTCAATCCTAATTCGTTCAATGCCGAGCCACTGGCTGAACAAATCATCGTCGTACATTTTGCCAACAATTTTCTCTGCCTGTGATTTACTCATAAAATTTTCGTTTTTCTTTTGCCATTCGTTTCAATAGTACACTTGGCCTATAACGTTCTTCCGAATATTCTTCTCTGAGATCATTCAATACTTTCAAAATTTTGTCTGCGCTTATCTCATCGCACCACTTTAGCAAACCCTTAGGATAATTAACTCCTTTGGTCATGGCTAAGTCTATATCTTCTTTTGAAGCAATATTTAAGTAAAGAGCATCAGCGGCTTCGTTGATAAGCATTGCGAGAACTCGCATGAAGATAGCCTCATCCAATCCCGCACGTGCGGGACTTTTAATCCCCCCTTTGGGGGGTTGGGAGGCTGTATAATCATAATACCCTCTTCCGGACTTCCTGCCGAAACGTTTTGCTTCGAACAAGCGCTTTTGTGTGATTGATGGTTTATAGCGGGGATCATAGAAAAATTGTTTCCAAACGGTTTCAGTCACCGTATAATTGACATCATTGCCTATTAAATCCATCAATTCAAAAGGTCCCATCTTGAAGCCGCCGATTTCTTTCATTGCCCGATCGATGGTTGCAAAATCAGCTATACCTTCTTCATATATTCTTATTGACTCACCATAGAAAGAACGGGCAACACGATTGACAATGAAACCGGGAGTATCTTTTGCAACCACCGTTACTTTGCCCCAACTATCAATTAACGCCATTGCACTTTTTACAATCTGCATATCAGAAGCAATGCCTTCGATGATCTCCACCAAAGGCATTACAGGAGCAGGATTAAAAAAGTGAATGCCAATAACTCTTTCCGGCTTTGCACAAGCTGAAGCAATGGAAGTGATAGAAAGTGAAGAAGTATTGCTTGCAAGCACACAATCTCCGGAAACCATTTTTTCTAAATCAGCAAAAACTTTCTGTTTTACTTCAGGATTTTCAATAATGGCTTCAATGATTAATCCGCAATCCTTGAAGTCACTGAGTGAGGAAGCATAAGTTATTCTTGCAACGATCTCTTTCGCTTTTTCATTGGTCAACTTACCCTTCTCAACAAGCTTTGAAAAAGTCTTTTTTAAGTTGTCAGCGGCTCTTTTAAGGGTTGCTGTATCAGCATCAAACAATAATGTTTTGTGGCCGGCCGTGGCTGCTACCTGTGTAATGCCACTGCCCATTGTGCCGGCGCCAATTATACCAATTACGGAATGAGAATTCAGATTCATACTTTATTCCACAAAGGAAACAATTAAAAGTTCAATGTTCAATGTTATTCAGTTCAATGTTCAGGAACTTTGAACTTTGAACGGAGCAACTTTGAACTAACAGAAAATAAAGCTCCTTCCTTCAACGCATATTTGGAAACCACCATCTCCTTGAGCTTAAACTGATTTAATACATAATTTATGCAGATGCTCGCCACTACAATCATGTCAACACGCATGCTTATCAGCCCTTTCATTTTCTTTCGCTGAGCAGTTGTTGATTTCAGCAACTGTTCATGAATGATCCTGTACTCCAGGAGATAAAATTGATAGGAGTTCAGGGTTCTAATAGGATTCTTTCCATGAAATTTATATCCGATGATTTCAGCCAGCGTGTCGAAAGAACCGGAAGAGCCGACTAAGGCCGTTACAGGATATTTTTTCACAGCTTCTTTTAACGGCTTAAGCGTGCTATCGAAATACGCTTCAAGCATTTTAATTTCCTTCGAAGTAATAGGATCGGAAGGTTTGAATTTTTCAAGAAGGCGCGAAGCTCCGATATTGAAGCTGTGTTTCCAATAGATTTTCTTTTTGTCGGCAATAATAAATTCTGTGCTACCTCCTCCTATATCAATGATAAGTTTTGGGCTATTGCCTAAATCAACGCATTGCTTTACCCCAAGGTAAATTAACGTTGCTTCTTCATCACCATCAATTACCTTTATCCGGATGCCTGTTCTGTTTTTAACTTCTTTCGTGAACTCATTTCTATTCTTCGCACTTCGAATGGCAGAGGTGGCAAAAGCAAAGACCTTTTCAACTTTGTGCTCTATGATAAGATTGCTGAAATGAGAGATAGTTTTTATACCCTTCCTGAAAGATGCGTCTGCAATTATATTTCTGCCAATGCCTCCTTTGCCAAGCTTGACAATAGCACGTGTGACAAAATTTTTTTTGTATGAACCGCCGCTCAACACATCTGCAATGAGCAAATGAAAAGTATTAGTACCTAAATCAATTACAGCAATGCGCATTCATTCTTAATTCTTATAGCGTATCCATTTAGCAAGTTCGCGGTAACTTACTTTTTTACCATACATGAGAATGCCTGTGCGGTAAATTTTTGCAGCAAGCCAGGTGGTGAAAAAGAAGCCCAATACGAGCAGCGACATGGAAAGCGCTATCTGCCACCCCGGAACTCCAAAGGGAATGCGCACCATCATAACGACGGGTGAAGTAAGAGGAATAATAGAAAACCAAAATGCAACAGTACCATCCGGGTTGTTAATTGCAGATACCGATGCAGCATAAGCAAGAATGAGTGGCAACGTAACGGGAAGCATAAACTGCTGCGTATCCGTTTCCGCATCCACAGCTGAACCAATGGCAGCAAACAAAGCGCTGTAAAGCAGGTATCCGCCCAAAAAATAAAAGACAAATGCTGAAATGATGACTACAAAATTAATGCTGCTCAGGCTTTTCTTAATCATATCTGCTTTTGTTTCCGACTGACCTTGCTCCTGCATCATGGTGGTAACGTTATTCATTCCATTCATTCCGGGTTGCATCTTTGCCATGCTCTGCATGTTTTGCATCTGATCTTTATTGCCGGCAAACTTTGCTGTCACAAAAGAGATTACCAGCGAGCTTAAAATTACCCACATGAGGAATTGCGTAAGACCAACTAATGCAACACCAACAATTTTGCCCATCATCAGCTGAAAAGGTTTTACCGAAGACATAATGACTTCCACAATGCGGCTTGTTTTTTCCTCCATCACGCCACGCATCACCTGCACTCCGTAAAGCAAAATGAACATGTATATAAGCAACCCACCACCAAAGCCAACCGCTGTGGCAATGCCGGAACTCGTTTCTTTGTTGGAGAGATCAAGCGTTTTTATGTTTACATCTGTTTTAAGATTGGCTATCTTCTCAGCATCAATTCCTGCACTGATAAATTTCCGCCTGTTGATTTCCTTTTCAAGCGTGGACGTTATATGTTCAAGTATTTCAATGCCTGGTTTCGACTCAGAGTATAACATGACATTGCTCGCAAGTGCATTTAAGCTCTCTGTTTTAGGCAACACTAAAATGCCAGCGTAGTCATTGGCTTTGCTCTGCGCCTTCAGGGAATCCACATTTCCGTCAATAGCAATAAAGTGAACACGCTCTGTGTTTTTGAATTTATCTTTAAAGCCGCCAAACTGATCGACCACCACAATGGTATGCACCGATGTATCTGCTTTGTTAAACAAGAAAAAACTTGCAAAGATGCCGCCGAACAGCACCGGCCCGAGAATAGTCATGATGACAAAAGACTTTTTGCGAACTCTCGTCCAGTATTCCCGCTTTATAATCAGAAAGATTTTTTCCATCAGTTTTAATTTATTGATTTATTGAATTGATGAATTAGTGATTGACAATCATCAAATCAACAATTCACTAATTCATTAATTTCTAATTCTCTCCCACCTTCTTAATAAATATATCATTCATGCTAGGAATAATTTCGCGAAAGCCAAGCAATTGCACTTCCGGAAGCAGGCGGGAAAGTAAATCGTTGGGAGAAAGATTATCCATCATTTTCACCCTCGCTAAACTATGATCGCTCTCCTCTCTCACATCAAGCAGTTCAAAGCCCGTCCACAAGGCATTCGTAAAGCCAATTTTATTACCAAGATAAGCTACCTCGTAGGTATTGCTTTTGTATTGTTTTCGGATCTCATTTACAGAACCATCAAGAATCTTTTTAGAGCGATTGATTAACGCAATGTGAGAGCAGAGTTCTTCCACCGATTCCATGCGGTGCGTGGAAAGCATAATGGTAGCTCCCTTCTTACTCAAGGCAAGCAATTCATTTTTCACCAGTTCGGCATTGATAGGATCGAAGCCTGTGAAGGGTTCATCGAGAATGAGGAACT
Organism: Bacteroidota bacterium; assembly: GCA_003151745.1. Lineage (GTDB taxonomy): Bacteria > Bacteroidota > Bacteroidia > AKYH767-A > 2013-40CM-41-45 > PALSA-967. Next base: position 2,848 of record PLYJ01000089.1, on the reverse strand, counting down.
TGGGTTCGTGAAGGACGGTAACGATGAACTGCACCTTCTGCTGCATGCCCTTGCTTAGTTCCTCCACCTTCTTATTCCACCAGGTTTGCATCTCGAACTTTTCAAACCAGCCTTTTAATCTTTTAATTGCTTCCTGACGGGTCATGCCTTTGAGACGGGCGAGATATATGGCCTGCTCGCCGACTTCCATTTTCTTATATAGTCCGCGTTCTTCGGGGAGGTAGCCCATTTCCTGGACATGATTTGCCTGGAGGGCTTTGCCTTCGAATAAGATTTGGCCTTTGTCGGGGGCGGTTATTTGGGTGATGGTGCGGATGAGGGATGTTTTGCCGGCTCCGTTGGGGCCGAGCAGGCCGAAGACGCTGGCTTGGGGGATGTTCATGCTTACATCGTCGAGTGCAACGTGGGCTGCGTAGGTTTTGGTGACGTGTTGTATTTCTAAAATGTCCATTTTTGGAATGTGGGCGGTTAGTTGTGGCCAAAATTAGAAAAATTTATGTGTGTTTATCGAAAATGGGGGATGTCTTTCGTGCTTTATCGCATGTCGGACGTGCTTTACGCCATGTCTTTCGTGCTTTATGCCATGTCGGACGTGCTTTATGCTGTGGCTTACGTGCATTGGGGCATGTCTTACCAGAAATAGAGTTTTATGGAGGGTTTTTGAGGGTTTGGGGTGAAAAGGTGAACGATTTAAGGCAAAATTGTCTGAACTCCCGAAATAATCGGGACAGATGTGATTAAACGGATTTTTGTGATTGGCTTGATTTGGGGGAGAATGGTTTACTTTGTGGTGGAATCTTAAAGATGTAAAAAAAGTACAACCGGATTTTTGCTTAAAAATCAAAGAATGAGTAAACACGAAACTTGGCGAACAATAGAATATTGGGAGAAAGAGGATGGACTCTTGATAGAAGAATTTGTAATTACAACGAAATCTTCCGATAGAGGCTTGCGTGTTATTGATGGCCTTATAATAATGGGTGAAAAAAAGGAAAGAAGGAAATCCATTATCTTCAATATTAAAGGACGAGATATAATATGCATTCAAACAAAGAAAGGCAGACTTGGTATGAGTGTAATGGGACAAGCATTCTTTTCTCGTGAGCTATTAAAAAAGAATAAACCTAATTCAATAAGAACAGTTATTATTTGTGGAAAAGATGATTTGCTCCTCAGGGAAATATGTTTGAAATATGAATTAGAAGTAGTGATTATTCCTGATAAATAGAAGCATAAGATGATTATAAATAAAAAGCCTCTTCCAATTTTCATCAGAAGGGGCTCTATGTTTACGGCAACGACATGGTTGCTGAATACAGCAGAAGTATACTCTCCCTGCCTTTCGAACTCTGATGAGAGACAATTTAATGTGAAATTATTAATTTTTTGTTACTAATTATGCCGTTATTATTAATTGATAGAAAATATATTCCCTCAGGAAAATGAAGTGTTTCAATCTTATTTTCTCCCTCGCTGAGTTGCCAATTGCCCATGTCCTCGCCTAACAAATTGTAAATTGTAAATTGAGATTGCTTTGTTTTAATTGTTACAGATTCATTAGCAGGATTGGGATATATATTAAGCGAAGAATCATTTATTTCGTTAGCAGGGGGCGAAACAGGGCAAGATATCAGGATCCCTCCCAAATCAAGAAAGTTTTGATAGAATGATTGGTAATAAATGTTGGCTATGGTGTCGTTGTGGATAATCACTGTGTTTTCATCATTCTTTGTGTCAGCGGATTCTGTCCAGTTGTGTGAGCCGGTTTCAACAAGCGGGTCGGAATTCGGAGAGCATGGATCAGCAATTAACATTTTGCAGTGATAGATGGAAGTTGATTGGCTATACACCTTCAGCGCGTTTGTCATTACCGGGTTGAGAATGGGATAAGCTGCATAACTCTTGCTGAACCGGTCTATGATGCCGGCAGTATATACATGTTGATTTTGAATTTTACTGACAATGGAGTCGGCTTCGGGAACTTCGGTAAAAGTGTAAACTCCGAAATACAAATCATCATTTGCACTGCTTATGGCATCCAGGATATGACTGTTGGTGTGGTCGGAAGGGCTGAAATATTGTTCAACCGTTGTTCCGCCAATGTTAAAAATGTGTTGTGTGATGTCTGTTTTAAAATGTCCGAATTTAGATTGAGCTGCATTTGGAACTAACCCTGTGCTGCCCCACATTTGATTGAACTCAGCAGTATAAGCATGGGCAAAGCTTGAATCCTGAAAAATAATCACATTGTTAACATCGGAATCTACCTGCTCGACATCCCAGTTGCACGAGCCTGTCCACACTATCGGATCGTTGGGATTGACGGAGTTGGCATCAATAATCATGAACTTGTTGTGCATTATATTGTATGAGCCGCCTGTGGGGCTTCCTAATGTGTGAATACCGCTGTCAAGGAGCGCAACTCCGGAGTTAGATGAACTTCCATTATATATCCAACGGATATTAACTCCGTTCAAATAAGCATGATTTATTGCCGCTGCAATATTTGACATATTGCCTGACTGAATGTAATTATATACAGCCACATCAATTGAATAGTGCGCACGATTGATATATGCGATTAACGTGTCGTCAATAGTTTCATCCAGATAAACAGCATTTACTCCGGACGAAACACTTGAGTTGACCGGATGATTGAAATATACTTTTATTTTTTGTGTCTGTGCGGAAACAAATCGCATTGAAAGGAGAATGAAAATAAATACAGCGATTAATTGTTTTAGCCTCTTCATAAAAACAAGCTGGTATTATATCAGGTTTCAAACATAGTAATTTGATTTCATTAATGCGGTTATGTTGTTCAATATGTATCGTCCTGAAAAAGGTT
>PLYJ01000250.1 GCA_003151745.1 Bacteroidota bacterium | reverse complement strand
TGTTAGGTTGACGCGTATGCGCACGGGCGGGATTGGAGGAGATCTCTTTCGGTTTGGATCATGACAACTATATAGGATCGCTGCCTCAAAGTAATCATCAGCATACATCATGGGTTGAGTTTTTTATTGAAGAACGATTGGAAAAACAAATTGCCCTTGCAAAAAATTCAGGCGCACTCAACAATTCAACAATTCAGCAGTTCAACAATTTATTCAAACGTTTAAAAGAAATTATTCCGGAAGAAAAACCCTCTTTGCTTCACGGCGATCTGTGGAATGGTAATTACATGCTTGCTGCAGATGGCTGTGCCTGCCTTATTGACGCTGCCGTTTATTACGATCATCGTGAAATGGATTTGGCGATGACCAGATTGTTTGGAGGCTTCCCTGAAGAATTTTATGAATCCTATCATGAAACCTTTCCTCTGTCGTCCGGTTTTGAAGAGCGGGTTGATATTCACAATCTTTATCCGCTATTGGTGCATGTCAATTTATTCGGAGGCAGTTATATATCGCAGGTAAAATCTGTTCTTTCGCGATTCTGCATACAATAGAACGCGGATTCTTATGATGATTAAGATGAATTATGATTTAAAATCTGTGCAAATCATAACCATCATAAAATCTGCGTTCCCTTTTAGCAATTATTAATGATTGCTCATGGAGCATTACTTCAAATCTCAAACATCGAACCTCAAACTACAAGCACTTCTTTTCAGTACTTTTGTGCTCCTTTTTTTACAAGACGGTATCTATAGTATAGAATGGCCAAATACAGAGAATATAAGCAGCTCGATCTGCCAATGATTGCCAAAGAAGAACTGGCGCGTTGGGAGAAAGAGAAGACTTTTGAGCAAAGCGTGAATAGCCGTGAGGGCAGACCTGCGTTTACTTTTTACGAAGGGCCTCCATCGGCTAATGGTCTGCCCGGCATTCACCATGTGATGGCTCGTGCTATCAAGGATATTTTCTGCCGTTATAAAACATTAAAAGGTTTCCAGGTGAAACGCAAGGGCGGCTGGGACACGCACGGTTTGCCGATTGAACTTAGCGTGGAGAAAACCTTAGGCATCCGCAAAGACGACATCGGCAAGACCATCTCCATCGAAGATTACAACAAAGCCTGCCGCAAGGAGGTAATGAAATACAAGCATGTGTGGGATGATCTTACGCGTAAAATGGGATACTGGGTTGATCTTGATCATCCATATATAACATTTGAGAATTACTACATCGAATCGTGCTGGAACCTGTTGCAGCAGTTTTATAAGAAAGACCTGCTTTATAAAGGCTATACCATTCAGCCTTATTCGCCTGCTGCAGGAACGGGATTGAGTTCTCATGAATTGAATCAGTCGGGGACGTATCGTGATATTAAAGACACCAGTGCCGTTGCGCAGTTTAAAATTCCTAAATCACAATTTACAATTCAAGATATGGAGTGGGTTGGGTTTCTCCAGCAAGAAGTTGAACTATACTTTCTTGCCTGGACTACAACTCCATGGACACTTCCTTCCAATGCCGCATTGGCTGTAAGTGATCAAGTCGAGTATGTTTTTGTAGAAACATTTAACCCATATTCTAATAAAAGGATAGTCGTCATTCTTGCAAAAGATTTACTTGGGAAATATTTTCCTGAAAATAATGCAGGACTTAAGCTTGAAGATTACAAAGCAGGAGATAAAAAAATTCCGTTTAAAGCTCTACATAGTATTTATGGGCCACAACTTGCAGGAATAAAGTACGAGCAGTTGTTGCCTTATGTAAAACCCGACGGAAAAGCATTTGAAGTAATTATCGGCGACTTTGTTACTACAGAAGATGGTACGGGCATCGTTCATATTGCACCAAGCTTTGGCGCAGATGACTTTCGTGCTGCAAAACAAAATGGCATTGAAGCAATTCTTGTGAAAGATGAAAACAGAAATGATGTTCCTATCGTTGACAAGCAGGGGCGCTTTGTAAAAGAGATAACAGACTTTGCAAGAGAGTATGTTAAAGAGCAATACCTCACCGATGAGGAGAAAGAAACAGAGCGCAGGAAACAAGGCGGAGAAAAATATTTATCCGTTGATGAACGCATCAGCATTAAGCTGAAGAAAGAGAATAAAGCATTTAAGGTTGAGAAGTACGAGCACAGCTATCCGCATTGCTGGCGTACTGACAAGCCTATACTTTATTACCCTCTTGATTCATGGTTCATTCGCACCACTGCGAAGAAAGATCGTCTCATTGAATTGAATAAAACCATTAACTGGAAGCCTGAATCAACAGGTACCGGGCGCTTTGGCAACTGGTTAGAGAATCTCGTTGACTGGAATTTATCGCGTTCGCGTTTTTGGGGAATTCCTTTACCCATCTGGCGTACAGAAGATGCAAGAGAAGAAAAGTGTATTGGCTCCATAGATGAATTGAAAAAGGAAATTGAGAAATCAATTGCAGCAGGCTTCATGAATAAATCGCATCTGGAACATATAGATGCTGTAAAACCTGATTTCGATTTGCACCGTCCGTATGTAGATGACATTATTTTAGTTTCGGATTCAGGTAAAAAGATGACCCGTGAAACTGATTTGATTGATGTGTGGTTTGACAGCGGCGCCATGCCTTATGCACAATGGCACTATCCTTTCGAGCATATTGATGAATTTAAGAAAAGCTTCCCTGCCGATTTCATTGCAGAAGGTGTTGACCAAACGCGTGGCTGGTTCTTTACACTTCATGCCATAGCAGGTATGCTGTTCGATTCTGTTGCTTTCAAAAATGTGGTGAGCAATGGTTTGGTGCTTGACAAGAATGGTAATAAGATGAGCAAGCGTCTTGGTAACGCTGCTGATCCGTTTGAAACGATTGAGAAGTATGGCGCTGATGCCACGCGCTGGTATATGATCAGTAATGCGCAGCCATGGGATAATTTGAAGTTTAACTTTGATAGCATTGTAGAAGCACAACGGAAGTTTTTCGGTACATTATACAATACTTATTCTTTCTTTTCTATATATGCCAACATTGATGGCTTTGCTCATATTGAGGCAGAGATTCCAATTAATGAACGTCCCGAAATAGACCGTTGGATATTTTCAGAATTGAATTCGTTAATCAAATTCGTTGATGAGTGTTATGCTGATTACGAGCCGACGAAGGCTTCCCGTGCAATTCAGGATTTTGTGACAGAGCACCTCAGCAATTGGTATGTGCGTCTTTGCCGCAGGCGCTTCTGGAAGGGAGATTATACTCAGGATAAGATTGCTGCATATCAAACATTGTATCATTGCCTGGAAGTTATTGCACAGCTGATGTCACCGGTTGCTCCTTTCTATGCTGATCGTTTGTTTGGTGATCTGAACAACATAACGAAGCGCAAAAAGAATTCCTCCGTCCATCTTTCTGATTTCCCAAAGTGGAACGACGCCTTGATTGATAAGCTGCTGGAAGAAAGAATGGAACTGGCGCAGAAAATATCTTCTATGGTTTTGTCGTTACGAAAGAAAGTAAACATACGTGTGCGGCAGCCATTGAATAAAATATTGTTGCCGGTGCTTGATAATGTGTTTCAATCAAAGGTGGAATCTGTAAAAGACCTGATTCTTGCAGAGGTGAACGTAAAAGAAATTCACTACATCACTGATACTGCAGGAATTCTTGTAAAGAAAATAAAACCCAATTTCAAGGTGCTGGGAAAGAAAGTCGGCGGATTGATGAAAGATGCAGCCGCTGCAATCGGAACTTTTACGCAAGAGGACATCTTGAAATTTGAAAGTGAGGGTAAGTTTGAGCTGACAGTAAAAGATCAATTGCTAACCCTTGAACCTGATGATGTGGAGATTTTATCAGAAGATATTCCCGGATGGCAGGTTGCATCAGAAGGAAAGTTGACGGTGGCTTTGGATATCACCATGACTGAAAAATTGCGCGAAGAAGGCATTGCCCGTGAATTCATCAATCGTATTCAAAATATAAGAAAAGACAAGGGTTTTGAGGTAACCGACAAGATCGAATTGAAGGTCCAAAACCACACGTCTATCACGACTTCCATATTAAATAATAAAGATTACATTTGCGCCGAAATTTTAGCGACCTCCCTCGATTTCACAGATTCGTTAACGGCTGAAGATGCCGTCCCTGTTGAGGTTGACGAGGACACTGTTACATTGATTAAAATTAAGAAACATGAGTAAGAAAGTTAAAAAATCAAAGCCAAAAGTGAAGGCTAAAGCAGCTAAAAAGGCAAAAACTGCATCAAAGCCAAAAGCGAAAAGTGCATCTAAATCGAAATCAAAACCTGCTAAAAAGGTAAAATCAAAGCCTGTTGCAAAGAAAAAGGTTGTGGTTAAGAAAATTGTGGCTAAAAAGGTAGCTGCCAAGAAAGTAGCAGTTAAAAAGATTGTTACCAAAAAGCCTGCAAAGAAGGTTGAAAGCAAGAAAGCGGCTGCTACGACTCCTGTTGCAAAAGTTGTAACTCCTAAAACGAAAACTAAGAAACAGGTTGAAGCAAAAATAGAAATATTACCAAAATTGGACAAGCCGATGGAGCCAAGAATGCCCGTCGTCATCAATAAATTAACCCTCATGCCCATTAGGCAGGAAGGAAACCTGAAAGCAATCAGCAAAGCGAAAAAGCAGGATCCTAACAAAAACAGGTACTCTGATAAAGAGCTGAAAGAGTTTAAAGGCATTATTAATACTAAGCTGGAAGAAGCAAGAAAAGAACTTGCTATCCTGCAAGCACAAATTACTAACGCCAATGATCATGGTACGGATGATACAGCCGGAACATTCAAAGTGCTTGAAGACGGCTCTGACACGCTTGCCAAAGAAGAAGCGGGACAAATGGCTGCCCGGCAGCGCAAATTTATTGAACAGTTGGAAGCCGCTTTAATGCGTATAGAAAATAAGACTTACGGCATCTGCCGCGTAACAGGAAAGCTTATTCCTAAGGAGCGTCTTCGTGCCGTGCCGCATACCACGCAAAGCATAGAAGCGAAGCTTAACCAATACCGCGACTAATCAGTCTACAGTTTGCAGTCCGCAGTTGGCAGTGTGCCACTATGTTAATTCGTAGCTAACTGCCGACTGAATACTGAAGACTGCCAACTGAAATGAAGCGCGCTGCCCTAATCATTTTTCTTGTTTTATTGATTGACCAGGTTGTAAAAGTCTGGGTCAAGACGCACATGTATCTTGGGCAGGAGAATCATATTCTCGGCAACTGGTTCATTATTCATTTCACGGAGAATTACGGAATGGCCTTTGGGCTGGAGTTTGGAGGACACTTCGGTAAATTCTTTTTAAGCTTCTTTCGCATCATTGCCTCATTGGGCATTGGCTGGTACCTGTTGCATCTAATCAGAACTAAAGCACATGTTGGAGCAATCGTCAGCTTCTCTTTGATTTTTGCAGGAGCAGTTGGAAACATTATTGACAGCAGCTTCTATGGACTTATCTTCTCTGATAGCGAGCAGGGGCTTTCAACCCTTATGCCTGCAGGCGGAGGATATGCGGGGTTTCTCCAGGGACGGGTAGTTGACATGCTTTATTTTCCAATCCTGCATGGCCACTTTCCAGCATGGTTTCCTTTCTGGGGCACAGAGGACTTCTTGTTTTTTCGTCCTGTATTCAACATTTCTGATTCTTCTATTTCCATTGGTGTTTTCCTACTTTTGTTTTTTCAGAAGAAGTTTTTCCCTCAACACACCAATCCACAGCCAATGGCGGAAGAAAGCCATGCCAGCACAGAAGTATTGGATTAAGATTTTCTCAGAAGAGGATTCCCGATTTATTATTTACATTCATTAGCGTCTTGTTTAAACTAAA